>CBFGTF010000069.1:0-14399 GCA_965651655.1 uncultured Devosia sp. | reverse complement strand
GGACCGGCAGATATGCCTCTCTGATGTGTCCATTGTCCGCTTGCGAATAGATCGTCGCCCCCTCGTGCGTCCGCGCCACGATGGACCAGCCCGTGCCCAATCGCGCGCCGAGTGCGGCCATGCCGGATGCGCCCCGCAGCAAAGCCAGTTCCTCGCTATTGAGATGGAGGATTTGCGCCTGCCGCAACAGGCGATTAAGGCCGGCACCGCCGGGTCCAATCCAGGCCATGCCGGGATCGAGTGAAACCACGAGGCGTGGGTTGTGGCTGCGCGCGGCGTCGAGCAGGTCCGCGATCAGTGCGGGCGCCGCCGGATCGAGATAGGAGGTGACGTGGATGAGGTCGCAATCGGCAATCGCCCTTGCGAGGCCGGCGCTGTTGCTTCGCAACCAGTCGGCGATGCCGGCATTGGCGCCCGGCGCGGTCAGCAGCGTTCGGCCCTCGGGTTCGACCATGGCGAGGCAGGTGGCGGGCGGGAGTGGACTGTCGGTGACGTCCTTTGCGGCAATGCCCCAATCATCAAGCGCCTGGCGATGGGGAACCACGCCATCCACGGTTCCGGCGATGCCGAAGAAAACGAGATCAAGCGCCCGGTCCCGATTGAGCAGCGCGGCGATGCGAGCCGCGTTGAAGGCCGAGCCGCCGAGATAGACTTTTCCGCCCAAGTCCAGAAGTCGTTCGGCACCCTGTTGGGCGATGCCGTCGGAAATGGCGGTCTCGATCAGGGGGGCGGCGTCAATGCCGAGGCCTTGCAGCATGGGCGCGGCAGGTCGCTCCACGACGATGTCGCGATTCATCGCCCCCAGAAAGCCAAGCCGTTTCATGCCCTTGGTGGTAGCGCTCCGCCGTGCCGGGCACAAGCGGGGTCGCGCGCCCGGCGCTCAGAGTCCGAACTTTTCCAGCGTCGCCTCATATTCGTCGCGCACCTCTTCGGGATCGCGGCCGGATGACCAGCCCGCTTCGATGGCTGCTTTCACCTCGGCCGGGAGCGCGTCCCATTTGGCGTCCCAGGTTTCGCCCTCGTGGATCCAGTAGCCGACCAGTTCATAGCGGTCGGGCGCCAGCTTGAGGTCCTGGCGGATGTATTTACGGATGGCACGCACGGCCTTCTGCTCGCCGGCCACCCAGATATAACCGGGCGTCAGCGGCAGGGGTACGGCGCGCACAACACCTTCGAGGCGGCTGGCGGCGATGCCATTGCCGCTCTTATGCAACCAGGTGGTCGTGGCATTGGGATGGGCCGGCAGGGATTGTTCATGCTCGTGCGCGGCAATCTCGACGAAGACCCGCGACTGCACCTGTTCCGCGGTCGTTTCGAGGATGCGCGAAAGGGCCGGCAATCCGGTGGCGTCGCAGACCAGCAATTGCCAGGCGATGTCGGCGGGCGGATGATAGAGGCCGCGGGGGCGATTGAGGGTGATGATATCGCCGGGCTGCGCCTTCCTGGCCCATTCGCTGGCCAGGCCCCCGTCGTGAACGACGAAGTCGATGTCGATTTCGCCGCTCTCGGGCCGGTGATAGCGCACGGTGTAAGTCGAGCAGCGAATAGCCTGCTGGCCGCCATCGGGATAGGTCCAGCGGCCCTGCTCGTCGATATGGGGCAGATGCAGGCGGCCGGTTTCCTCATTGGGGAAGAAGAGCCGCAGATATTCGTCCGGTATGCCGGTGCCCGGGAAATCCTTGAGGCCGCTGCCGCCGAATGTCAGGCGCAGCATGCCCGGCGTGAGAAAACGGGCGGCCAGGACCGTGGCTTCAAAGAAGGTGGCGGTCATGCCGATGATCCCGGCATTGCCAGCGCGCCGAACTGGGCAGCATGCAGATGCGCATAGGCGCCCTTGCGGGCCAGCAGGTCCTGATGCGGCCCCTCCTCCACAATGCCCGTCTCGTCGACGACGACGATACGGTCGGCATGCTGGATAGTCGCCAGGCGGTGGGCAATGACCAGGGTGGTGCGGCCGCGCGAGAGTTCGGTGAGAGATTGCTGAATGGCCAGTTCGGTGGCGCTGTCGAGGGCCGAGGTGGCCTCGTCGAGCACCAGGATCGGCGGGTTCTTGAGGAATATCCGCGCGATGGCCACACGCTGCTTCTGGCCGCCGGAGAGCTTGACGCCGCGTTCGCCCACAATGGTATCGAGCCCATGCGGGAGCCGGGCCACGACGCTTTCGAGGCGGGCCTGCCGGACGGCATCGAGAATGTCCGCGTCGCTGGCGCCCAGCCGGCCATAGGCGATGTTCTCGCGCAGGGTGCCGCCGAACAGGAACACGTCCTGCTGCACGATACCGATCTGGCTGCGCAGACTGGACTGGGTCATGTCGCGAATGTCGATGCCATCGATGCTGATCGCGCCTTCATCGATTTCGTAGAAGCGCGGCAGCAGGGCGCAAAGCGTGGTCTTGCCGGCGCCGGAGGGCCCGACAATGGCGACGGTTTCGCCGGCCCGCACCGACAGGTTGAGACCGTCGATGATCCTGCGGCCGCCGCGCTCGTAGGAGAAGCTCACATTGGCAAAGGTTATATCGCCGCGCAGATGCGTGACCGCCTTTGCGCCCGGCCTGTCGGCAATGTCGGGAGCTGTGTCGAGCAATTGGGTGAAGCGGGTGAAGCCGGCAATGCCCTTGGGATACATCTCGAGCACCGTGGTGATCTGGTCGATGGGCTTCATGAACACATTGACCAGCAGCAGGAAGCTGACAAAGCCGCCATAGGACAGCTGGCCGGAAGTGACGAGCCAGGCGCCGAACAGCATGACGGCCAGTTGCACCAGGCGGGTCGAGAGGAAGGTGACGACATTGCTGGCCGTCATCAGGGCGTAGGCGCGCAGCTTGGTGACGCGATAGGCCTCGTTATTGCCGGCAAAGAGCCTTTCCTCATGCGCTTCGTTGGCAAAGGCCTTCACGACGCGGACGCCGCCGATGGAATCCTCGACGCGGGTATTGAAGTCCCCTACCCGGCCATAGAGTTCGCGCCAGTTGCGGTTCATCCGCGCGCCATAGGTGCTGACCAGCCAGGTCATCACCGGCACGAGAATGACGGTGATGGTGGCGAGCTGCCAATTGGTGAGGAACATCAGCACGAAGGCGCCCAAAAAGGTCATGACCGCCAGGAACAGGTCTTCCGGGCCGTGATGGGCCACTTCGCCGATGTCTTCGAGGCCCTTGGTCACATGCGTGATCAGATGGCCGGTCTTGTGGTTGTCGAAGAAGCGGAAGCTGAGCTTTTGCAGGTGGGCAAAAATCTGCTGGCGCATATCGGTTTCGATATGGATGCCCAGCATATGGCCGAAATAATTGACGACGCCGCGCAACACGGCCGTCAGCACATAGATGGCCAGCAGGACCATGCCGGTGAGGACGATAAGGCCGAAATTGTTCTGCGGCAGCAATGTATCGATGAAATAGGCGACCGCGAGCGGGAAGGCCAGTTCGAGCAGGCCCGCTACGACCGCACTGCCGAAATCGAGCGCGAACAGGCCCTTATAGGGGGCGTAATAGGAAAAGAAGCGTCTGAGCATGATAAGTTGACTTTAAAAATCCGCTTACCCAATGCCCGATCCGTGGCGCGGTCACAAGCGCAAAATGGCATGCTCGTCCAGCATCCGACCCTATTGCCGGGTCGGGTGCCCGGAAACGGCCAGGGCGAGGTCGGCTTCAAAGCGCGTTCCCTGGTCGGTGACGAAGCGATAGGTCCCGCCCATCTGGGACACGACACCACGGACGAGACGCAGCCCCATGCTGGTTGGCATTTCGGGCACCTCGCCGATGCCGATGCCATTGTCGGCAACGACCAGGCCGCACCGTCCGCCGCCCAGGTCACGCAGCGTCACCGCGATCCTGCCGTCGCGGCCATCCTTGAAGGCATATTTGAGGGCATTGGTCACCAGTTCGCTCAGCAGGAGTGAAAGCGGTGTGGCGTGATCGCGGTCGACCGCGACGTGATCCAGATCGTAGTCGATCTGCGCATTGGCGCCATAGGCCTGCACGACTTCGTCAACGACGACCCTGACCAGGTCATGGGCATCGATATCCTCGTAGCGGTCATGCTTGTAGATGTGCTCATGCATCGCGGCCATGGCGCTGAGCCGGCTCTGCAGATCGATCTTGGCGCTGGCGGGAATGTCCTGCATGCGCACAAGGGACTGAACCGATTGCAGATTGTTCTTCACCCGGTGGTGGATCTCGCGGAACAGCAGGATATTGGTTTCATTGGCCGCTTCCAGGTCGGCGCGCCTGCTGGCATCGCGCCGCAGGAGCCTGACGATCCAGATGCCGCCGCCTATCAGGCCCAGGAGAATGGGCATGGCGATGATCATCACGGCCACGATCGCGCCCCTCAGAGCATCCCAGGTGCGGTTGGTCGCGATGGATGCCAGGGCGAGAATCTCGGTGCCGGGAATGGCGCGATAGCTGACGACGCGCGAAATTCCGTCGACGGGCGAGGCCTCCGAGAAATAGGTGCCGGACTCGGCCTGGGGCAGATATTGGACGATAAGAGGATGGCCCGAGAGATCGACCGCTTCGCTGATGCCGGGATAGCGGGCCATCAACTGGCCGTCACGACGCACAAGGCTGACGGTCGAGCCGGGGTCTAGGTCGAGATAGGACCAGAATGTCTGCATCAGCGCATCGCTGAACGAGACCATGACTGCTCCGGCAAAGATACCGTTGCGGGTTACCCGCTTGGAGAATACGAAAATGTTCTCACCGGTCAGGCGGCTGACAAGCAGGCCCGACATATAGAAGTCGGCGCCCTCGCTAAGGGCAATGAAATAGTCCCGATCGGCAACGCTGACGGCCTCGGCGCCGGGAACCGTGGCAAAGATCGTATTGGCGGACGCATCGATGATGTAGACGTCGACTTCATCGGGAAGGCCTTCGACAGCGGCCTGCAGGGTCTCGCGATCGGTAGAGAGATCGGGACCGAGGACGGCATCGACGCGCCGCAGGGTCTGGTTGGCGACCTGGGCAACCCAGCCGGCATTGGTGGCCACCACCTGCGCGGCAGCCTGGGAGCGTTCCTCCAGCCTGATGCGGGTCTGATCCACCCCCTGGATCACAAAATACGCGAAGACGCCGGCGAAGACTGCCACGCATAGCAAAAGAAAGGCCACGGCCACTGTGGTGGCCCGCACTTCACCAAATCGCACCAATTTGCCCCCCGTCAGCGCCGCCTCCCCACATTGCTGCCCCTTTTTGCAGGCTTTCGTCTCCGTGCACAGGCACCCGGACGCAAGACGTGCTGCCCGCTTCTAACGCATAAATCGCAAATTGGCTCCACGGCCGGTTTCAAGGGGCACAGCGCCCCCATTAAGAGGGCGGAAGGCAGGGCGTGATATGGGCAGGCCTACCAGCCAGTCGAAAGGACCGACATGACGAAACTCTCCACTATCCTGGCCGCCGGCGCCTTGTCCCTTGCCCTGGCCGGATGCTCGTCCTTTGGCGGCGGCGGCGCCGCGTCGCCGGCGGCGCTGACACCGGCGCTTTCCGCCCGCATGGACCAGCCCAATGCCGTTCTCGACAGCCAGCAGGCCATCGGGCTGGTCAACGCCTACCGGGCCACGCGCAACATGCCGCCGCTGGTGGTCGATGCCGGCCTCAACGGCACGGCACAGGCATTGGCCAGCCAATATGCGCAGACGGGAACAGCGCCGACCAAGCCGCAGGCCCTGGTGCAGATGAAGCTGAGCGCCGGCTATGCCAGTTTTGCAGAAACCTTTTCGGGCTGGCGCAACAACACCGCCGACGCCGTGGGCCTGATAGCACCGGCAAGCAAGGCCGGCGTGGCCGTCGCCTTCAACCCGACGTCAAGCTACGGCGTTCACTGGGTGCTCGTCCTTGGCAATTGACGACGCCATCATTGACGCCAGGGGGCTCAAATGCCCCCTGCCCGTGCTCAAGCTGGAAAAGCGCCTCGCCATAGCCGAAGCAGGAACGGTCATTACGGTGCTCGCCACCGATCCGATGGCCAGGATCGATATTCCCCTGCATTGCCGGCAGAACGGCCATGGCTGCATGCAAACCGAGGCCGACGGGGCCATGCGTTTCGTGGTGACGAAATCGGTGGCGCCGGAGCGCTAGAGATCAGCCGGGCGCGGACGCGGGAGGGCGATCTCTAGCCCACCGGCCGGGATGCCCGGACGCAGGACTTCCTCAATGGAGGCACTTTCGAGCGTGGGCGCCGCGCTGAACATGGGCATGTGGGCCGGCCGGGGACGCGGCAGGGCGATGCCGGTGCGGATACGCCCCAGATCGACCGCCGTATATTCACTGACCACCAGTTCTTCAGTCAGATAGGTCGGCTGGTCCTCCAGTCCCATGGGGAACGCGGCCTCCTGGGCCGCGACATAGGCCTTGGCCTCCTTGCCGCAGATAAGCGGGCGCATGTCGACCGGGGTCACACCCGGCAAATTGGCCAAGGAGAGCACCGATTGCCCATTGGGGCGCAGGCGTCCGGCCAGCGCTTCGAGGAAGAGGCCGGCGGCCCGCTCATTGCGCTCGCGGGCGGAGGAACCACCCAGAACCACGGCCAGCAGCCGCCGGCCATTGCGGTCCACCGTGGCCACGATGTTGAGTCCGGAGGCGCAGACATAGCCGGTCTTCATGCCGGTTGTGCCGACAAAGCCCTCGAGGAGACCGTTGTTCGATTCCAGCCGCGCCTTGCCCAGATTGACAGCGCCAGTGCTGAACATGGGCATGTATTGGGGAAAAGACTGCTCGATATAGAGGGCGATGATGGCCAGGTCCCGCGCGGTGGTTACCTGCGCCGGATCGTGCAGGCCATGAGGATTGACGAAATGGGTGGCGCTGAGGCCCATGCGCTGCGCCGTCTCGTTCATCATGGTGACGAAATTCTGCTCGCTGCCGCCCACGGTCTCGGCGATGGCGACGGCGATGTCGTTGGCCGACTTGACCACCAGAATGTAGAGCGCGTCCTTGAGGCTGACGGCGCTATCAACCGGCAGGCCCGATTTGCTAGGCGCCTGATTGAAGGCATTGCGGGAAATGGTGACCGGCGTGTCGAGCGTCACGCTGCCCTTGGCCAGTTCCTCGAACACGACATAGGCCGTCATCAGCTTGGTCAACGATGCCGGATGCCAGGGCTTTCCGGCGTCCTCGGCATAGAGCACCTCAAGCGTTGCGCGATCGACAACCAGCAGGGGATTAGCCCAGGCCTGGAATAGACCGGCAAACGAGATCAGCAGGACGAGGGCAAGGCGACGGACGAACGGCAAGACGGGGCGACTCCAGGCGGGTTCGGCAGAAAACGGGCCTCTCTTAGCAGCCGGACCCACCGACCTCAAGAAAGGCTGCCCGGTCTGACGTCCATTTGAAGGTGCTGACACAGGCTGTCAGGCCGCGGTGGGATGGTCCGCAAGACACAAGGAGAACTCCGATGACAACACTCATGACCATCCTGACGCCCGGCTTTGCCGACTGGGAAACCGCACTGCTCAATGCCGGAGCGCGCGACTATTATCGACTCGACACCCGTTTTGCGACGCCCGGCGGGCAGCAGGTGACGTCCGCGGGCGGACTGAAGGTGGTTCCCGACCTGGCGGTGGAAGAGATCGATATCGGCAAAGTCGATGCGCTGCTGGTCAATGGCGGTCGCATCTGGTCGACGCCGGATGCGCCGGACCTGTCGGCGCTGCTCAATGCCGCCCATGGCGCCGGCAAGACGGTCGGGGGCATATGCGACGGCGTCATGGCGCTGGCCCGGGCAGGATTGCTCGACAGCGTCCGCCATACCGCGAATGGGCCCGAGAGCCTGCCCGGGACAGGCTATGGCGGTGCGGCCCACTATGTCGGCTCGCCCCGCGCTGTTCTTGACCGGCGGATTGTCACTGCGCCGGGAACAGCGCCCGTCAGCTTCATGGGCGCTGTTTTTGAATCGCTCGGCCTGAGAACCGGCGATCTGGACTTCTACCTGGGGCTTTACGCAGCAGAGCACCAGGCGGCCTAGACGAAGATCAGACCGGCAGCATCAGCGTGGTCGAGCGGGTCAGCGCGCCCACCAGAGGCAGGTCAGCCGATGATTGGCCCACGCGAATGGTGAAGCTGCCGGCCTCGACCAGCCAGTGATGCGCGGTCTCACGGTACCAGGCGAAGGCGCGTGCATCGAGCATCAGGGTCACCGAACGCTGCTCGCCGGGGTCCAGGTGCACCTTCTCGAATCCCTTCAGTTCCTTGACCGGTCGCGGCTCGGTGGATTTATCGTCTGACACATAAAGCTGCACGACGCACGAACCCGGCCGGCTGCCGGTATTGGCGGCCGTCAGGGACACCAGGACCTTGCCGTCGCTTTCAAACATGCTGTCATCGATGACCAGGTCGCTGAGCGCGAAGCTGGTATAGCCAAGGCCAAAGCCGAAGGGGAAAAGCGGGGTCATGCCGACACGGTCATAGTGACGGTAGCCGACGAAGATGCCTTCCTCATAGCGCACCTTGCCCTCAAGGCCCGGATAGACCTCGCGGTCCTGGCTGTGCGCCGGGTTGTCGGCCCAGCGGACAGGAAAGGTCTGCGGCAGGCGGCCGCCCGGTTCGGCAGCGCCGGTCAACACATCGGCGATGGCATTGCCGGCCTCCTGGCCCGGATACCAGGCCTGGAGGATCGCGGCGACCTTGCCCGCCCAGGGCATTTCCACCGGGCCGCCGGTCTGTAGCACGACGATGGTGCGGGGATTGGCAGCGGCAATCGCCTCGACCAGTTCGTTCTGCCGACCCGGCAGCACAATGCCCGACAGGTCGCTCCCTTCGGTGTCCCATTCGCCATTGCGGCCAATGAAGACGATGGCCGTTTCGGCGCTGCGCGCAGCATCCACGGCCTCCTGAATGGCCGCGTCGCCCAGCGGCAGGCCGATGCCGCAGGCAAAGGCGGCCAGACCCAGAGTGGCAAAGTCCTTGGTCGCGAACTCGATGACCACCTCATGGGCACGACCGGCTTCGAGATGGACGGTGCCGACAACTTCGTCGCAACCTTCCTCGAAAAAGGTGCGGCCCTTGGTCCAGTTGGTCCAGGCGTCGGCAATCAGCCTGCCATCGACATAGACCTTGGCAAATCCAGCGGAATAGATGCCGACGCGGTGCTCGCCGCTCCGGTCCGGAGTGAAGGTGCCGCTGATGCGGGCTGAGAAATGCAGCGGGTCGACCTTGCCTTGGGCCACATGGCCGACCCAGAAGGCCTGAGCGTCCTCCATGGAGCCGACATGCACAGGCTCCCCCGACAGGGTCTGGTTGGCAAAGTATTCTACCTGCAAGGCGCCGCGCAGTACCGGCTCGAAACGATGATTGGTGCAGCCGGCGGCATAGGACAGGCGCTCGCTGCCAAGGGCAGACTGCAGCCCGTCCCATGGCGAGATGCGATAGTGTGCGTTGAGCTGCGCGCTGCCGCCGCCCATGATCTGGGCCATTTTCGCATTCGGGCCAATGACGGCAATGGTGCCGGCGCCTGCCAGCGGCAGCACATTGTCATTCTTGAGAAGCACCGCGGCTTCCGCACCGGCGCGACGGATCAGCGCGCGGTGTTCGGGCCGGTCATCTGCCGTTTCCGCGAAGGGCCGGTGATCGTCGAGGGAACCGACACGCTCCATCAGTCGCAGCATGGCGGCGACGCGGTGGTCGAGCGTGTCGATGGTGACCTCGCCGGCGTTGACCGCATCGATCAGCTTCTGTCCCCGGTCACGCGGCGGGCCGGGCATTTCCAGATCCAGCCCGGCATTGATCGTGGGTGCCGTCGAATGGGAGCCGAACCAGTCGGACATGACAACGCCGTCATAGCCCCATTCGCCGCGCAGGACGGTGGTCAGCAGCCAGTCATGTTCAGAGGTAAAGGTGCCGTTGAGCCGGTTATAGGAACTCATGACGCCCCATGTGCCGGCCTTCTTGACCGCCCATTCGAACGGAATGAGATAGATTTCGCGCAGGGCCCGCTCGCCGATCTCGCTGGATATGGTGGTGCGCTCGATCTCGCTTTCATTGCCCACGAAATGCTTGATCGTGGCAGCGACCCCCTGCCCTTGCAGGCCTTTGATGTATCCCACTGCGAGTGCAGCCGAGAGAATTGGGTCTTCCGAATAGCATTCGAAATTGCGGCCATTGGTCACCGAGCGGTGGATATTGACCGTCGGCGCCAGCAGCATATGGGCATTCTTGGATTTGACCTCTTCGGCCAGGGCCACGCCGATCTCGGTGACGAGATCGACATTCCAGGTCGCTCCCAGCGCTATCCCGACGGGAAAGCTCGCAGACTTCACACCGCCGATCAGCGAGCCGCCGCCGCGCGCGCCATTGGGACCATCGGTCACGCGCAGCTTTCCGATGCCAAGCCGCTCGACCGCTGGAACTGACCAGAAATCCTCGCCCGAAAGCAGCGAGACTTTCTCTTCCAGGGTCAATTCAGTCAGCAAATGATCGATACGGCCGCTCATGGGCGCCTCCTCCGGCATAGTTTTGTCGGAGGAAGACAGGGTCGGCTTCAAACTGTCAATCGTTCCACAGGCGGTATTTCTACGTCAGCGCGGCAGAATCGGCGCTTTGCGGGTCCTGCCCCAGAGAACGAACAGCGAGATGGCCAGCAGAACGAGGTTGACTGGCAGGATGCTGTATTCGCCCCGCATGGTATGCAAAGCCATGGCCAGAACCTGGATGGCCGAGAAGCCAAGCGCCGCCAAGGGCGTCAGGCCCGGCAGGATGCGGGTTGCGGCGGGCAGGATAATGCCGATGGCCCCCAGGATTTCCATGCTGCCGACAAAGCGCGTGAGCAGTTCCGGGTAATCGCCGGCATAGCCCATTCCGGATGCCACCAGCGCCTCGATGGGCTGGGACAGCTTCATGAAGCCGGCCATCCCATAGATCCCGGCCAGAACGACCTGCGCAACCCAGAGGCCGATGGTCCAGCCCTTTGCTCCATTCGCTTGCGTCATGGCACCTCTTCCCCTCGTGATTGCCTGCGACCCTAGTCACAACTAGTAACTGCGTTTATATTTGTGCCTCAGTTACAACCGCAAGGAGGCACATGAATGTCACTGACCGATACCTCGCAGCACGCAAACTGCTCGGCCATGTCGGATGTGCTCAACCGCATTGGCGACAAGTGGAGCGTCATGGTTGTTGGCATGCTGGGCCGCAATGGGACGTTGCGCTTCAACGAACTCAAGCGCTTGATTGCAGGGGTGTCGCAGCGCATGCTGACCTTGACCTTGCGCAATCTTGAACGCGACGGCCTGGTCACGCGGACCATCTACCCGGAGGTGCCGCCGCGGGTCGAATATTCACTGACCGAGCTGGGCAAGACGTTGCAGGTGCCGATCAGCGCGCTGTGGGACTGGTCTGCGGAGAATCACCACGCCATTGTGGAAGCGCGCAGCATCTATGACGCCCGCGAACATGCGGTGGCAGCGGAAGCCGGGCGCAAGGTCGCCTATGCGCGGGGCTGAGCGGCCAATCAGGATTCGTTGTGCGCCATATGGGCGAAGCGATTGACGTCATTTGAAGGGCTGGCCAGCACCTCGCGGCGGGCCTCGGCGCGCTGACTGGCCGGCAGGTTCAGTGCGTTCACCAGGGCCCGGTATTCCTGGCGGGCACTCATGTGCGACATGGACGGGACGCCCCCCAGCAGGTCGTCATCAAGGGGATCGAAGACCGTCATGCCGGTCGCAAAGAGCGACCGGAAGATCACGCGTTCCGCGATGCCATCGGCAACCCGGCAACCCAGACGCATGGCGATGCGCTCCAGCATGGTCTGCACCTGGCGCATATTGCGCGAGGACAGCATGGAGATGCGGTTGCGCACCAGCACCCAGTCGATATTCCGTCCATCGATGGAGAGCCGCTCGGAGCGGGCACGCTGCACCAGGCGCGCATAATGGCTGAGCTCGCGGGGCTCGCCGGTGACCGGGTCGACCTGGGCCATGACACTGAGGTCGATCAGGCTGTCATTGACCGGGGTCACCAGGGTGTCGGCCAGCGAATGGGCCAGGCGCGCCAGATTTGTGTCGAAGCCCGGCGTGTCGATGACGATGAAATCGGAGCGTCCTTCCACCTCGCCCACGGCCTGGCGGAACAGGTCGAACTCGATGCGATGGTTTTCCCGGGCCGAATCCCCGCGCGCCAGCGGCAGGTGGTAATGAGTGGTGTGCGGCAGGCTCAGACCTTTTGAGCGCGCCCAGTCCCGGCGATTGCGGACGTAGTGGGTCAGGGTCTGCTGACGGCTGTCGACATCGATGGAGGCCACCTTGTGGCCCTGATAGAGCAGGTAAATAGCCAGGTGGAAGGCCGTGGTCGACTTGCCCGAACCACCCTTCTCATTGCCGACGACGATGACATGCGCGCCTTGCCGCACGGTCGATTCCCCAAATCAGTTGCCGGAGTGTGTTGATTTGGCACGCTTCGCACAAGGAAAAACGTGGTGACCAAATCGTCAAAGCCGGCGGGTTTGGTGTTGCCATAACCACAAAAGCAGGCCTGCGGCGATAAATTGAGTCATTTCGATGAACTATCCATGCACAGAGCGCATGCGGCGCCTGCCGGATGGATGATGGTTGTGGGGAGCAAATCAGCGCATGGTTTGCTGGCAACCGACAATTGCAAGGGACTATGCCCATGTTTGTTCGTGCCGTCTGGCGCCTGAAGCGCATGGTCGATATCAAGCAGGCGTTGCGGGAAATGGACGTTCCCTCAACGCGTGAAGCCGACAATCTCGGGATTTCCGGCCCGGACTTCTCGAAGATGACCCGGTCACTGTTCGACCGCTGACCCCCAAGCCAATCCAGCAGATCAGGCGCGGCCGCCCAGTGGACACCGGGTGGCCGCGTTGGTGTGCTGGAGATGAATGCTGAATGAATAGGCACAGCCTAAGCCTTGCACAAAACGCATGGCAAGTTTGACCAATCTCTATCTGCTCACTGGGGTTAGACGGGACTATATCTGTCCCTGCAAACGACAGGAGACTTCCAATGGACATTCGCAAGACCTTCAAGAAATGGGCCGCTTACCAGCAGACCGTCCGTGAGCTCGCCGCTCTCGACAACCGTCAGCTCAACGACCTGGGCATTTCGCGCACCGATATCAGCCGCGTTGCTCGCAATCATGCCGACGCCCTGTAATTTCGCCGGCCATTTCACTGCAATCCGAACGCTCGCCTCTCTCTGAGATGCGGGCGTTTTTGTTTTCGGTAGGTCGAACCGATGTGATCGGGCGACCCGGAACAATCGCCCTGCCCTTTCGTTGCCCGGCCACACGCAACGCAAGGAGAAGCTCATGGCCACCCTTAACGGTAAGTCCGTCGCCATCGTGGCGACCAATGGATTCGAGCAGTCCGAACTTGAAGTCCCCCTGACGAAATTGCGCGCTGCTGGCGCCACTGTACATGTGGTGTCGCTCAAAGCCGGCGAGATCAAAGGCTGGGACAAGAAGGACTGGGGTAAGGCGGTGCCTGTCGACAAGCTGGTGAGCGAGGTTTCGGCGGATCAGTACGACGCCATCGTGCTCCCAGGCGGTCAGATCAATCCCGACCTGCTGCGCGTCGAGGACAGTGTTCTCGACCTCATCAAGGCATTCTGGACCCAGAAGAAGGTTGTGGCGGCAATCTGCCATGCGCCCTGGCTGCTGGTGGAGACCGGCATCGTGAAGGACCGCAAGGTCACCTCATATGGCTCCATCAAGACCGATGTCATCAATGCCGGAGGCAAATGGGAGGATAGCGCGGTCGTCGTCGACCAGGGCCTGGTCACCAGCCGCAATCCCGGGGACCTCGACGCGTTCTGCGCCAAGATCGTCGAGGAGATCAATGAAGGGCGTCATGAACGCCGCGCGGCATAAACTCTGATTGCCCGGACATGGCGGGCTTGGTATCTGGCTCGCCATGTCAAACGAACCCATTCATATCATCGGCGGGGGGCTTGCGGGCTCCGAAGCCGCCTGGCAGGCCGCCGAGGCCGGTGTCAGCGTCATCCTGCACGAGATGCGCGGCGTCAAGGGCACGGACGCGCATGAGACGGACAGCTTTGCCGAGCTGGTCTGTTCCAACAGTTTCCGCTCGGACGATTACGAACAGAACGCCGTGGGCCTGCTGCATGAGGAAATGCGGCGCTGCAACTCGCTGATCATGCGGGCGGCCGACCAGCACAAGCTGCCGGCCGGCGGCGCCTTGGCGGTGGATCGGCACGGTTTTTCGGGCGCCGTCACCGAGGCGATCAGCAACCACCCCAACATCAGAGTGGTGCGCGAGGAAATTGCGGGTTGGCCTCCGGCTGAGTGGAGGCATGTCATCATCGCGACCGGCCCCCTGACCTCACCGGCGCTGGCCGAGGCGGTACTTGAGCAGACCGGCGAGGATTCGCTGGCCTTCTTCGACGCCATTGCGCCCATCGTCCATTATGACAGCATCAATCACGACATTGCCTGG
>CBFGTF010000068.1:0-14453 GCA_965651655.1 uncultured Devosia sp. | reverse complement strand
GCACCAGACTACGAATCTGGGGGTCAGGAGTTCGAATCTCTTCGGGCGCGCCATTTCAGTACAGAAGGCTGAACACCATAACTGCCGTCCTGGCCGCAGAGGGTTCTCCTTAGCTCGGACAGCCAGATTTCCATTCGACTTTCTTCACCTATGTCAGAAATCCCGCGACCGCGGTCAGCGAGGGGATGGCGACGAGGACGTTGAAAGGGAAGGTGACCGCAAGGGACATGGTAAGGGGCATGCCCGGGTCGACCTCGGGCAGTGCCATCCTGATGGCGGCAGGCGCCGCAATATAACTGGCGCTGCCGGCAAGGATGGCCAGGGCGGCGGCAGAGCCGGCATCGAGCCCAATTCCCATGCCGATCAGCAGGCCAATCATGCCATTGGTGACGGCGAGCGCAATTGCGAGGGCGACGAGCCTTGGCGAGACGCTGCCGGTACCCGCCAGATGCCGCCCCGCCAGGAGACCCATGTCGAGCAGGAACAGGCAAAGTATGCCACCGAACGCGCCCTCGAAGACTGGACGAACCGGCCCGAACCCCGTGGGCCCCGCTACAAGACCGATGATGAACCCGCCTGCCAGCAGCAGGATCGAACCATCGCGCAGCGTATGGGAGACGTGCTGCCTCATTCCATGCGCCCTGGTGGTGGAGGTGCGCCGCGCCAGCCAAAGACCGACCAGGATGGCTGGAGCCTCCATAAGGGCCAATACGGCCACCATGTACCCGGCGACCTCAAGTCCTGCCGCTTCCAGCGCTGCAACACCGGTGACGAAGGTAACCACCGACACCGACCCGTAATGCGCGGCGACGGCCCCGGCATTCATCCTGTCGAGTCCACCCAGTCGCCTTACGGACCAATATGCCGGAAAGGGAAGAAGGAGGCTCAGTGCGAGACCCGCGAGGCCGGCCAGAAGGAGTTCCGGCGTAAAGCCGCTGTCGGACACCTGCACCCCGCCTTTGAGGCCGATGGCCGCCATGAGGTAGATGGCGAGCGCCTTGCTGATCGCTTCGGGGATTTGCAGATTGCTGCGGATAAGCGCCGCCAGCAGCCCGAGAGCGAAGAACAGGATGGCCGGGGAGAGCAGACTCTGCATGGCAAGACCAGGGGTGCGGTTTGAATTGGAGCCGCTCTACAGGAAAGAGTTCGTTCGATAAAATTCATTGAATAAAACGAAGCATTCTCTAAAATCGAACTATGTCCGCGCTGAACTTCCATCACCTGCGTTATTTCCTGGCCGTGGCCAGCGAAGGCAACCTCACGCGGGCATCGCGCAACCTGTCGGTGTCGCAGTCTGCTCTGTCCACTCAGATCCAGACGCTGGAGGCCCGGCTGGGCCACCCGCTGTTCGAGCGGGTAGGGCGGCGCCTGGTGCTGACGGAGGCGGGGCGGATCGCACGCGACCATGCCCAGGCCATATTCGACATGGGCGAGGACCTGCTGGCGACGCTGCGGGTGGGGTCCGGGCGCCGCCACGTACTGCGCGTGGGCGCCCTTGCTACCCTGTCGCGCAATTTCCAAATCGATTTCCTGAGACCTTGTCTCGGCCGACGCGATCTCGAAGTCGTGCTGACATCGGGAAGCCTGGTGGAACTCACGGGAATGCTGCGCCGGCTGGATCTCGATGTTGTTCTGTGCAACGCCGCGCCCGGCACGGGCCATGCCGATGGCCTGGTGTCCCATCGGCTGGCGCGCCAGCCGATCAGCCTCTTCGGTTCCCCGGCGCTTGCCTGCCAGGCGACAACGCCTGCCGAAGCGCTCAGGAGCCATGGGGTGATCCTGCCGACCGGTGCCAGCAACATCCGGACCGAGTTCGATGCACTCTGTGCCCGCCTCGATATCGTGCCCTCGGTGGTGGCCGAAGTGGACGACATGGCCATGCTACGTTTGATGGCCCGCGAGGCCATCGGCCTTGCTCCACTGCCCGCAATTGTCGTGCGCGACGAACTCGAAGCGGGCAGCCTTCGCGAAGTCGTCCGCTTGCCGGGCATCGAGGAGACTTTCTACGCCCTTACGTTTCAGCGGCAGTTCCAGAGCCCGGTGGCCGAGGAACTGATCGCCGCAGCGTCGCACTGGCCCGTCTGATAAAAAATCTGTGTCGCCTCTTGCCACTCCAGCGGGCGGCACCAATCTCAACCTGCGTGACCGGGCCCCTCTGGCGTGGACGGCAATGACCGCCCCGCGATGTCGGATCACCTCGGCAGGGCCCCGCGGGCATCTGCGTGTGGTGCCCGATTACCCTCAAGGTCTCCATGCGCACTCCCTCAGCCCTATCGAGCGGCACTTTGAGAGGAGTTATGCATGACCAAAGACACCGACCAGAAAGATATTTTCCTGCGCGGCGCCCGGCTCCGGGCCCGAGTGGACGCGGAAGCGCGCGAGATGCATCACGACGCCGGCCGCGCGGCGAGCGAGGACTACTTTGGGGCCCTTGTCGCTGCCGTCGCCGTCATCGCCCATTCCGATGGCCGGCTTGAACTGGCTGAACGGAGAAAGCTGGTCGAAGCCTTCATCGCCAGCCCGGCCATGAAGGGATTTTCGGTCGCCGACCTCGCCCAGGAACTGGCCGAGCACAGCCGCGCATATGGCTACGATCCCCATTCTGCGGATCAGCGGGCTCTGGCCTGCCTTTCGGCGAGCACCCTCAGTGGCCAAGAGCGTCAGTCGATCCGGCAGACCTGCCACGACGTGATCACGGCCGATGGCCTCGTGCATCCGGTCGAGCTGGGCGCGCTGTATCGTATTGAACGCGCAATGGGCATCGCGGGAGGCGCATCGTGATGCTCAGTTCGCCTGAACCTCTCGGCGGGGAGGCATGCGCATGGATATTCTGACCGGGCTTTTTCTGGGCCAGCCGCTATGGATGTGGCTGAGCTTCCTGGGCATCGTGATTGCCCTTCTGGCCTTTGACCTGGGTGTTCTTCACCGCGACGGGCATGAGATCGAAGTGCGCGAGAGCCTGTTGCTTTCGGGCTTCTACATCGCCCTCGGCCTGGCGTTTGGCGGCATTGTATGGTGGCAGCTGGGCGCTCAGTCGGGTGTCGAATACCTGACCGGCTTCGTGGTCGAGAAGAGCCTCGCGATGGACAATGTCTTTGTCATCGCCATGATCTTCGGTTACCTCGCCATCCCGCGGCACCTCCAGCACCGCGTGCTGTTCTGGGGTATTCTGGGCGTCATCGTCCTGCGGGCGATCATGATCGGCTTCGGCGCCACGCTGGTGTCCGAGTTCGGCTGGATTCTCTACATCTTTGCGGCCTTCCTCATCTTCACCGGCATTCGCATGCTGATGGCCGGGCACGAGGAGGTGGACCTGAGCCAAAATCCGGTCCTGGTGTTCATGAAGAGCCGTTTTCGCGTCACCGAGGGCCTGCGGGGCGACCGCTTCTTCGTGCGCCAGCTCGATCCGCGAACCGGGCGGCTGGAGCGTTACATGACCCCGCTATTTCTGGCGCTCGTGATGATCGAGATCGCGGATGTGATCTTCGCCGTGGACTCGGTGCCGGCCATCTTCGCCATCACCACCGATCCCTATATCGTCTACACGTCCAACATCTTTGCCATCCTGGGCCTGCGCGCTCTGTACTTCGCCCTGGCCGCCATCATCCACCGTTTCGCCTATCTCAAGCAGGCGCTGGCCATCCTTCTGGTCTTCATCGGCTCCAAGATATTCGTGGCGGATTTGCTGGGCTGGGAGAAATTCCCCGCTGAGTGGTCGCTCGCGGTCACTGGGATCATCCTTGCTGGTGGCGTCGTCTATTCGCTGTGGAAGACGGCAACACCGCGGTGACGAGTCATGGGGGCGCGTTCACCCGCGTCCCCAAAGCGCCCTGATACGGGCGTTCCGGCCGCCGATGCGACACCCCGGAAGCCGACGGGTGGGTCTACAAATGTCCCGCGACGCATCTTGGCCAAGCGTGACCGGTATCGAGCGCAAATGCCCGGGCGCACTTCATGCAGCGAGGTGAAGGTGTCGTCGGTTGCCGGAAAATCGTCCAGGTGGTGGATTCTTTGGTGATTGTCGGCCACGCGGCGACATGGCCCTTCGCCTCCGTGCCCGAGGAATGGCGGGCTGCAACTGACACTTTCGTGCGATGGCGAAATGCGGATACTGGGCCAGCGAGTCCGATTCAAGAATGAGGAAGCCCAATGAAGCTCGAAACGCTGGCACTGCACCATGGCTATACGTCCGAGGCCACCACCAAGGCGGCGGCGGTGCCCATCTACCAAACGACGTCATACACGTTCGATGATACCAAACATGGCGCCGACCTGTTCAATCTCGCGGTGCCGGGCAACATCTATACCCGCATCATGAACCCGACGACGGCGGTGCTCGAGCAGCGTGTTGCAGAGATGGAGGGTGGGATCGCCGGTCTCGCCGTCGCCTCTGGCATGGCCGCCATCACCTATTCGATTCAGGCCATTGCGGGCGTCGGCGACAATATCGTGTCGATCAGCCAGCTCTATGGTGGCACCTATAACCTGTTCATGCACAGCTTTCCGAGGCAAGGCATCGAAGTGCGCATGGCGGCGGCCGGCGATTTCGACGCCATCGCTGCGCTGATCGACGACAAGACCAAGGCCGTGTTCTGCGAGTCGATCGGCAACCCGGCCGGCAATGTGGTCGATATAGCGCGACTGGCGGAGGTGGCACATGCCCATGGCGTGCCGCTGATCGTCGACAATACCGTGGCCACGCCATTCTTGTGCAAACCCATCGAATTCGGCGCCGATATCGTGGTGCATGCGCTGACCAAGTATATCGGCGGCCACGGCAATTCGATCGGCGGCATCATTGTCGACAGCGGCAAGTTTGACTGGGTGGCCAACAAGGCGCGCTTCCCGGTGCTGAACGAACCGGATCCCTCCTATCATGGCGTGGTCTACACCGAGGCGCTGGGCGCTGCCGCCTATATCGGTCGCTGCCGGGTCGTGCCACTGCGCAATACCGGCGCCGCGCTGTCGCCGCACAACGCCTTCCTTTTCCTCATGGGATTGGAGACCCTTGGCCTGCGCATGGAACGCCATTGCGAAAACGCGCTGAAGGTGGCGCAGTTTCTCGAAAGCCACCCCAAGGTAAGCTGGGTCAACTATGCGGCTCTGCCCACCAGCAAGTATCACGATATCGCCAGGCGGATCACCAGGGGACAGGCGTCGGGCATTGTCAGCTTCGGCATCAAGGGCGGCCAGGACGCCGGCGGCAAGTTCATTGACGCGCTGAACATGATCCTGCGCCTGGTCAATATCGGGGATGCGAAGTCGCTCGCCTGTCACCCGGCATCGACGACACATCGGCAGTTGGGCCCTGATGAACTCGCCCGTGCTGGCGTATCGGAGGACCTCGTTCGCCTTTCGGTCGGCATCGAGCACATTGATGATATCATTGCCGATATCGAGCAGGCGCTCGCGAAGGCCTGAAGCTCCGGCCGGCCCCCGGGGCCGGCCAAGTGCCTTTTCGACTCGCTTTCGATGCCCGCATGGTGGATCGCCTCAAGACCGGAACCGCAATGAGGGTCGAGGTATCTGCAGACGGCGGTGGGAGACAGTCTATGCCTTCATTCCCCTCCGTCAGGCATTCATTTTTTCTATCGTAACGACTTCACTAATCAATTTTACAGAGCGCCCGATTTTCGGCAGGTTCCGCGCCAGCAGGTCGGCGATGCGATCCTCACATGGGGGACGCGCGGCGCGCCTCATCTTGCCGCCGGTGGCTTGGCAGGCTGAGGTCGAGCGAAGGTCGCTTCGCCGGCATCGGAATTGATGGAGGTGTGCAATGATCATCGGGGCAGGCGTTGGTGAACGTCCCTTGCGCTGGGGCATGGTCGGTGGTGGGCGCGGCAGTCAGATCGGCTATGTGCATCGCTCGGCCGCAACCCGCGACGGTGTGTTCGCACTTGCTGCGGGGGCCCTCGATATCGATGCCGAGCGTGGCCGGGCTTTCGGGGTCGAGCTCGGTATCGATCCCTCCCGCAGTTATCCCGACTACAGGACCCTTTTTGCCGCGGAAGCTGGACGGCCGGACGGTATCGAGGTCGTTTCCATCGCCACGCCCAACAACACCCACTTTGCCATTTGCAAGGCGGCGCTTGAGCACGACCTGCACGTGATATGTGAGAAGCCACTGTGCTTCACCGTGGCCGAGGCCGAGCAATTGCAGGCGCTTGCCGCCGAGCGTGGCCGCCTTGTCGGGGTCACCTACGGTTACTCCGGCTACCAGATGATCGAGCAGGCCCGCACCATGGTCGCCAATGGTGATCTGGGCGACATCCGCGTCGTCAATTTCCAGTTCGCCCATGGGTTCCATAGCGCGGCCGTGGAAGAGGCCAATCCGGCCACACGCTGGCGCGTCACGCCCGAATTTGCCGGACCCAGCTATGTCCTGGGCGACCTGGGCACGCACCCGTATTATATCTCGGAAGTGATCCTGCCGCACCTCAAGGTCAAGCGGCTGCTGTGCACGAGACAGAGTTTCGTCAGGTCGCGGGCGCCGCTCGAGGACAATGCTACGGTGCTCATGGAATATGACAATGGCGCGGTGGCCACGGCGTGGATCTCGGCAGTCAATGCCGGGGCCATGCATAGTCAGAAAATCCGCGTCACCGGGTCGCGCGCCAGCATTGAATGGTGGGACGAGCATCCCAATCAGCTCTCATACGAAGTTCAAGGCGAACCGCCCCGGCTGCTCGACCGCGGCATGGACTATCTCAACCCCACGGCCCTCGATGAGGATCGCATCGGGGCCGGACACCCGGAGGGGCTTTTTGATGCCTGGAGCAACCTGTATCGCCGCTTCGCCGCAGCCATCGCGGGGGTACCGCAGCGCTTGCCCTATCCCGGGATAGAATCCGGTCTTGAAGGGGTTCGCTGGGTGGAAAACTGCGTCCGCTCCGCCGATCTGGGTGGCGTCTGGGTTGACTATATCTGAGCAAGGCATGCGCGATCGGGGCGGCCACCGCATGGTCCCGATCGATTAGTTTCCGGCCAGCTCCATCAGGTCCTTGAGCAATTGTTTGATGACTGGAATGTTCATCGAACTTTGCCGGACATAGGCGCCGGTTGAGAGCCGGCTGATCGGTGGATTGGTCGGTCGGGCAACCAGACCCACGGCCTCGACATATTCTGCCAGTTGCAGCGGTGCCATGAGTTTTGCTCCGAACTCGCGGGTCAGGTCCAGTGCGGCGGCAAATGACGTCGAATGGGCGACGATGCGTGGCGCACTCAGGCCGTGTTCCGAGAAATAGCGGCGCAATAGTGGGATGTTGTCCGCCGCTCCGCTATAGGCCACCCAGCTCAGACCCTCCAGATCCTGCGGGCGCAGGACTGCCTTTTGCGCGGCGGGGTCGTCCGCTGCCATGACAACGGACTGCTCGACTTTGGCCACCGGTATGGCGGTGATCAGCGAGTCCGGCTCCAGCGGCTCTATGGCACCGAGCACGACATCGATGCGGCCGTCGCGCAGCATCGGCAAGGTGACCGAATTCTGGTCGGCGATCAGATCAAAGCCCAGTGCCGGAAACCGTCCGCGCAGCCGCGCGAAAAGCGGTGCGGCATAGCGCAGGTGAAACAGAGGCCCAGCGCCGACCCTTATGGTCTGCAGTCCCATTCCGGTGAGCGCGCGAATTTCCTCCCTGGCCTGATTGTATTCGTGTTCGATCCGGCGCGCGCGCGCGAGAAAGAGTCGACCGCCAGCCGTCAGTCTCATCCCGCGCCGATGCCGCTCGAAGAGTTTGCCGCCCAGATCGTCCTCGAGATTGGCCAGCCGCTTGGTCAGTGACGGTTGAGTCAGGCCAATCGTGTCAGCGGCCGCGGAGAGGTTGGCCTCCTTGGCAATTGCCAGAAATGCCCTCAAGTTTCGGTCCACCTGACATTCCCTTTTTCTATCTTAACGGCTCTAAAAATCGATTTTACAGAACACCTGCCCTTTGACAAGCTCAGGCCGTCGTACGAAGGGAGGACTATGTGCGAACGATCTTCGTGCTTTTCGATTCATTGAACAGGACAGCGCTCGGCGCCTATGGCAGCAAGGCGATTCCGACTCCGAATTTCGATCGGTTCGCAGAACGGGCAGTTACCTTCGACACCCATTATGTGGGGTCCCTGCCATGCATGCCCGCGCGCCGGGATATGCAGACCGGGCGGCTGAATTTCACGCACCGGCCCTGGGGGCCGCTCGAGCCCTTCGACAATTCCTATGCGCAGCTCCTGAGTGCTGCGGGTGTCTACACCCATCTGATCTCGGATCATCTGCACTATTTCGAGAATGGCGGCTGGGGCTATTCTCAGGCATTCGACAGCTGGGAATTCATCCGCGGCCAGGAGTACGACCCCCTGACGGTGTTCACCGTTCCCCCAGTGGAGCGGATTCGCGAAGCTTTCGACCCACGCCACTACCCGACCGAGGTGTTGCAGGAAGGGCGTACCGCCACCCGCTGGACCATGCCAAAGGATGTCTGGAAGCGTTCACGTCACGCGATCAACAAGATCGATCCCTGGGACGAAGCGGACTATCCGACCGCACAATGCTTCACGCAGGCGTTCGAATTCCTCAACAGGAACGGCAAAAGCAATGACTGGTTTCTGCAGATCGAGTGTTTCGATCCGCATGAGCCCTTCGATGCGCCGGACAGGTACAAGGAGAGGTTCGCGACCGGCTACAACGGTCCCATTCTGGACTGGCCGCTCTACGAGAAGTGCACCAATTCAGCCGAAGAGATCGCTGAAATCCGGGCCAATTATGCAGCGCTGGTGGCGATGTGCGACGATCATTTCGGGCGGCTGCTCGACTGGATGGATGCAAACGAGGCCTGGCAAGATACTGCGCTGATCCTGACGACCGACCACGGGTACCTGCTTGGTGAGCACGAGTGGTGGGCCAAGAACAGGATGCCCTACTACGAGGAGATATCGCATATCCCCCTGATGGTCTGGCACCCCGATAACGAACCCAACAGCGGCAAGCGGGTTTCGGCGCTCACCCAGACGACCGACCTGATGCCGACCATTCTGGAACTGCATGACGTCGCGCCACCGGAGGAAGTGCGGGCGCATTCGCTGTTCCCCTTGCTGAGCGGTCAGCCCTCGGGGCGGGACACCGCCATCCTGGGAATGTTCGGGGGGCCCGTATGCGTGACCGATGGTCGTTACACCTATTTCAGGTTTCCGCTCACCGACGATCCGTCTGCCGTGCCGGTTTACACCCTGATGCCAAGTCATCTCGAGGAGCTGTTTTCAGTCCGGGATCTGGCGACTGCTGAATTGGTCGACGGGTTCGATTTCACGAAGGGCGCGCCGATGATGCGCGTCACGCTGGCGAACAAGATTGGGGAATCGGGGATGAATATCCTGGCCAACTGGGATGCCGGAAACGTGCTTTACGACCTGCTGTCCGACCCCGGCCAGACCACACCCATCCAGGCGCCCGAAATCGAAGCGCGCCTCACTAACGCGATATCCGAGCATTTCGAGGCGCATGACGCGCCCGACGAGCTCTACGCACATTATGGCCTCGCACGCGCTGGAGGAGAGCGTCGTGTCGAGCCGTGATCAGTAAAAAGCCACTAAAGGAGGAGATAATGAACCGAAAGACCACCATACCGGCACTGGCCGCAATTGTCGCCGCTGCCGCCGTCCCGTTAGCAGTCCAGGCGCAGGATTTCCCCCAGCGCACGATCGAGTTGATCTTTCCCTGGGGCCCAGGCAACGCCATGTCCGCCAGCCAGATCCTTGCCGACGCGATGTCGGACGAGATCGGCGTATCGATCCCGGTCATCTCTACACCCGGCGCATCCGGCACCAAGGCGTTCCTTATCGGCATGAACAAGCCGGCCGACGGCTACACCATCATCGACGGCTATGTCGCGCCTCTGCTTCTGCAGCCTGTTCTGGGCAATGCAGACTGGAGCTACGACGACTTCGTTCCGCTTCATGCCGGTTTCTCGAACGCATTTGCGCTGGGCACCGCGGCGGGGAATGACCGATGGGCCAGTTTCGAAGACATGATGCAATATTGCGCGGAGCATCCCGGCGAGCTGCGCTATACGACCGGATCGCGCAACAACCTGCCCCACATGGTGACTGCCAAGGCCCTGCAGAGCTACAATTGCGTGGCGCAGAACGTCCCCTACACGGCCAATGCCGACGCCATGTCCGACCTCAAGAACGGCGTGCTCGATTTCGGCTATATCAATGTTGGGGACTTCCAGCAGGGCCCGACGGACTACAATGTCCTGATCGTCTTGTCCGAGCTGCCCGAAAGCGTGGCCGCCTTTGGCGGAGCACCCTCCATCGCCGATCTCGACGTCGATCTGGGGCTGAGCGGCCTGGCTCCCATGGGCTGGAACTGGTGGCTGGTCCACAAGGATACCCCACCGAATCGTCTTGAGATCCTACGCAGTGCCATGAAGGCCGCGATGGAAAATCCCGAAGTGCAGGCCAAGGCCGAGTCTCTTGGGTTCTCGGCCCTCAAATGGGACTGGGACGGTTATGACGACGTTGTCGGTCCGGTGGCCGGTCAGCTCCAGGCGATGGACAATGCCTTGAAGTGGGAAGAGGAACAGCTCGCCAAGCAGTAAAAGCTGCTGCAGCGTTCCTGGGATGAGGAGGAAAACCGTGACTATCAGCAAGGCGCAGGCCGAATGGCTCGTGGCTATCCTCTTTGTCGCCGTGGTCGGACTGGTTTTCCAGCAGGCTGCCACGGATATGGCCGCACAGGGGATCGCCACTGGCGGTCCCTACGACAATGCGTCGGCCTATCCAAAGACGATCGCGGTGGTTCTGGGCATCCTGGCTTTCGCTCAGATGGTCATCCAGCTGATCCACTCCCGCGTCGCTCCCCAAGACAAAGGCAGTTCCGTGCCGGTGCGCCAGCTGGTGCGTCCCGCCGCAATGATCGTCATTTTCGCAGTTTATCTCGGCTGCCTCGATATCCTCGGCTACCACATCGCGACGCCGATCATGCTCGCGGCGCTGATGGTGCTGTGTGGCATCCGCAGGCCTCTGGCGATCGTGCTTCCGGCAATCCTGGTTTCCTTCAGTTTTGCCTATGTGTTCGAAGCCTGGCTGAAGATCGTGCTGCCGGGCGGTTTCCTGCACCTCAATATTGCCTGGTGATCCATGCTCACGCAGACGCTTGCTGCTGGTCTCGACCAGTTCTTCACACCCCTGACCCTGTTGCTCACGACTTTGGGCGTGGTGTTCGGCCTCGTCGTCGGGGCCCTGCCCGGGCTGGGACCTTTGATGGGTATCGTCCTGATGCTGCCCTTCGCGGTCGACCTGCCGCCGGTTGCGGCCATGGGCTTTTTGATTGCGATCAATGTCGGCGGCTCCTGCGGCGGTTCGATTTCGGCGATCCTCCTGCGCATTCCGGGCACGCCTCTGGCCGCCGCCACCCTCTTCGATGGCTATCCCCTGGCGCAGAAGGGCAGGGCCGCCGACGCGATCGGCATCGCGATTTCGGCGTCAGCCCTTGGCGGCCTGTTCGGCGGATTGGTGCTGATCCTGTTGGCGCCGGTTCTCGCCGATTTTGCCTCCAATTTCGCGCCGCCCGAATATGCGATGCTGGCCCTGACCGGACTGATCGCCATCGCGGTCGTGTCCGACGGGTCACTTCTCAAGGGCCTCATGTCCGGCGCGCTGGGGCTCTTGATTGCAACGATCGGAACCGACGAGTTTTCGACCGGCTTCCGGTTCACCTTCGGCATCTACGAAATGCTCAACGGCTTCCACATAGTCGCTATCGTCGTGGGTATTTTCGCAATCTCGGAAATGGCGCATCAGGTCCAGGCGGGTGGCCTCAACGACAAGCCCAATGTGAGCCTGGTGCGGCCGGGCTTCCGCACACTCGGCATGACGCTTCGGCATTGGAAGAACCTGCTGCGGTCCTCGACGATTGGTGCCGCCTTTGGCGCCCTTCCGGGGGTGGGCGGTACGATCTCGAGCTTTGCTGCCTATGCCATCGCCAAGGCCTTCTCCAGGCCCGAGGAAGGTTACGGCAAGGGAGCGGAAGGCGGCGTGGTGGCGACCGAGAGCGCCAATAATGCCACCGTCGGCGGCGCTCTGGTGCCCACCATGGCGCTCGGCATCCCCGGTGAGGCTGCATCGGCCGTGCTGATCGGAGCCATGCTCATTCTCGGCTTCTTTCCAGGTCCCGCGCTGTTTGCGCAGCAACCCGAGATCGCTGGCGGCGTCTTCCTCGTCTATCTTTTCTCCAATGTCTCTCTGCTGGTTGTTGGCATATTGGCCACCCCCGTCTTCGTCTGGGTCCTGCGGCTGCGCAAGAGCTACCTCATTCCGATCATCCTGCTGCTCTGTGCCATCGGGACCTTCGCCCTTCAGAGTTCGGTTTTCGACTTGTGGGTGATGATGGGGTTCGGCCTGCTCGGTCTTCTGCTCAGAAATGCCGGCTACCCGCTCGCGCCGCTGGTGATCGGCGTGATCCTCGGCCCGCTGCTCGAGAACAACCTGCGCCGCGCGCTGCTGATCTCGCGTGAGGGCTACTGGATATTCCTCGATCGGCCGGTCTCGCTCGCTCTGGTGGTCGTGAATGCCGCCCTGATCGCTCTTGCCATCTATTGGGCCATCCGCCGCCTGACCGAGCGCGATACCGAATCCGAACCTGAGGCAAAGGCCGGCAGTTAATCGCGCTGGCCTGATACCCAATCGATCGTGAACGGCCATCTGGTCGCCTGGTGTCCGTTCGGACAGCAACGGCCTTTGGTCCGCCGCGTCCCGCATAAGCCGACTACGTCTCTTGGCCCACCATGAACATCTACCTGCCGATCGCCGAACTCTCGCTCAACGTCTTCTTCCTGGCTGGAATCGGTGGCGCGGTGGGGTTTCTGTCCGGTCTGTTCGGGGTTGGCGGTGGGTTCCTGCTCACGCCGCTCCTCATCTTTTCAGGTGTGCCGACGTCCGTGGCCGTGGCCTCGGTCACCGGGCAGGTCGTCGCGGCGTCTACCTCAGGGGCGCTCAGCCATTATCGGCGCGGCGGCATAGACCTGCATCTGGCCGCCTATCTCATCGTCTCAAGCGTCATCGGGGCAGCCGGAGGCGTCGCCATCTTCGCGCTGCTGCGCGATGCCGGGCAACTCGACCTGGTCATTTCCCTGGGATTTCTGGTCCTGCTCGGCTTTGTCGGCACGCTGATGCTGGTTGAATCCACCAGGGCCATTCTCAAGTCCCGTCGGGGCATTGTCGTGCGCGACCGGCGTCCCAACCAGCATAGCTGGCTGCATGGTCTGCCAATGCGCGTGCGCTTCAGGAAAAGCCGCCTCTATGTCAGCGTCCTGCCGATCCTGCTGATCGGCCTTGTGATCGGCTGCCTCGGTTCGCTCCTCGGCATAGGTGGCGGCTTCGTCATGGTGCCGGCCCTGGTCTACCTGTTGCGTGTGCCGGGCAACGTCGTCATCGGCACCTCGCTCGCCCAGGTGCTGGTGATGATGGCGGCCACGACCATCCTGCATGCCCTGCAAAGCCAGAGCGTTGATACCATGCTGGCCTTCTGCCTCATGGTTGGAGGCACGGTGGGCGCTCAGTTCGGCGCCTCGGCCGGAAAGCATCTGCGGGGAGAACAATTGCGCGGACTGTTGGCGCTACTGGTGCTTGCCGTGGCCATCCGCTTCGGCCTGTCTCTGGTTCTGACACCCCATGACGTCTTCAGCATGGCGGTGCTGGGTTGACCCGCCTTCTCCGGCCAATCCTGTGCTGGCTCGCCGTGTTCCTGGTGGTCACACCGGCGGCGGCCGAACGCCTTGTTTCGCAGGTCTCCAATGACAGTATCGAGGTGACATCGGGGTTCAATGGGGAGCGCCTGACCCTTTTTGGGACGATCGAGCCCGACATTGGGCTTTCCGGCGAACCCATTGCGGGCCCATTCAACATCATCATCGTCGTCACAGGGCCTACCCAAGACCGGGTGGTGCGCGAGAAGACCAACAATTGGGGGCTATGGCTCAATACCGAGCAGGTCGAATATGCCGGTTCTCCAAGCTATTTCCAGGTCTTGTCCAGCGCTCGCCTAGCCGACCTCGCCGATCCCGCAACCCTGTCCGCCTCCGGCATCACGCCGGAGTCACAATTGCACGCCGTCGGGAATGTCGTCCCGGTCAAGGGCCGCGCGTTTGGCGCACAATTGCTACGGCAAATGACCGATGCCGGCCTTTATGGCGTGCAGGAAAATGGTGTGGGGTTCCTCTCCAATACCTTCTATTCGGCGCGATTGGAGCTGCCCAGCAATGCTCCGCCCGGGCCCTATATCGCCCAGACCTATCTGCTCAAGAACGGCGCGGTCATTGCGCGCAGTGCCGTGGGCTTTGCCGTACGCAAGGTTGGCTTTGAGCGCTTCATGTCCCTTGCTTCGATCCAGTCGCCCCTGATCTACGGCATGGCCTGTGTCGCCCTGGCATTGCTCACCGGCTGGCTGGGCGGTGTCGCGTTCAAACGCTGAAATCGGT
>CBFGTF010000067.1:0-14634 GCA_965651655.1 uncultured Devosia sp. | reverse complement strand
CTCGGCGATCATCTGCATGTCGCCATATTCGATGCCGTTATGGATCATCTTGACGAAATGGCCGGCACCGCCTTCGCCGAGATAAGCGCAGCAGCTCTCCCCATTGAACTGGGCCGCAATGGCAGTGAGCACCGCCTCGGCATTGTGCCACTGCTCCTTGGAGCCACCCACCATGATGGACGGACCGTGACGCGCGCCCTCTTCGCCACCGGACACGCCCACGCCGAGATAGCCGATATTCTTGGGCTTGAGATAGTCGAAGCGGCGCTGCGTGTCGGTATAGAGCGAATTGCCGCATTCAATGATGGCATCGCCCGGCTCCAAATGGGGCAGAAGCTGCTCGATCATGTCATCGACCGGCTGGCCGGCCTTGACCATGATGATGATCGAACGCGGCGCTTTCACCGTCTGAACGAAATCGGCCAGGTCATATTTCGGAATCGTATTGCCATCCAGGCCCTGCGCCTTGGCCTCGGCGACAAACTCGTCGATACGGCCCGCCGAGCGATTGTGCACGGCAACAGTATAGCCCTTCTCGGCGATGTTGAGGGCAAGGTTGGAACCCATGACCGCCAGGCCGATAAGGCCGATATCCGCTGTCGACATACAAACAGTCCTTCTAAAGCTCTTGCCAGTTCATCCCAGGCGCCCGAGGGGCACGGCACGCGGCGGGAAATGACCACAAACCGCTCTCCGAAGAAAGGGCGGATTGCACAATTTCCGGCCAGATCGCACAACTTGTATGGAAGATCAAGGCATCATCCGTCGCGCACGTCGACGCCACGTTCGGCAAAAGCCTTGAAATCCTCGGCGTATTTCTGGCTTTGTTTCCTGAACATGCCGGGCATCACCCAGCCCATGATCTTCATGGGCAGGCTGGCGAACTCGAAGATATTGTGGCTTTCCCATAGTGTACGGTCCGCCCCAAGCTCGGAGAAGCGGTTCTCGACGATGTTGAGGACGCCCTCCACCTCATAGGTGCCATCAAAGGCATCGGGCAGGTCGCGGCGCGTGATAGTTTCGACCATCACCATTTCCCGCTTGCCCATCTGGTAGACCAGGCGCGACCGCGCGCCCGGCATACCCGGAGTGCCCTCGAGCGGTTCGAAGCTCTTGAGCCCCTTTTGCCATTTGGCCAGGTTTTCCGGGTCATCGAACAGCGCGATGACCCTGTCGCGCGGCAGGTCGATGACGATAGTTGTGGTGTAGTCCAGAGCCATGGCTTCCCTCCTCGCCTTGCATACAAGACGCTGCTCTACTAACACCGGATGACGGTGCCACAGGGGAAAGGTCACGCCAAGCATGAACACCAGGGCTTCGCCTTTCGACCTGACCGGCCGGCGCGCGCTGGTCACCGGCTCCAGCCGTGGGCTGGGCCTTGCCATGGCGCAGGCACTGGCCGGCGCCGGCGCCAGGATCGTGCTCAATGCCCGGGACAATGTCGCCCTTGGCGCGGCCGCTGCCGACCTCGCCGCAACCGGCGCCGACGTGGCAGCCGTAGCCTTCGATGTTACAAGCCCTGACAGTGTCGGCGGGGCCATCGCCCATATCGAGGCCGAGATGGGACCCATCGATATTTTGATCAACAATGCCGGCATCCAGATCCGCGGATCACTCGAAACTTATAGCCACGACAATTTCGAGACCATGCTGAGCACCCACGTGGTTTCGACCTTTTCGGTCAGCAAGGCGGTCGCCCAGCACATGCTGGTGCGCGGGCACGGCAAGATCATCAATATCTGTTCGATCCTGACCAATCATGCCCGCCCCACCGCGGCACCCTATGGCGCTGCCAAGGCAGCCATCGCAAATCTGACACGCGGCATGGCAGCCGACTGGGCCCCGAAAGGCCTGCATGTCAACGCCATCGCACCGGGCTATTTCAAGACTGATCTCAACAACGCGCTGATGGCCGATTCAGCCTTCGACGGCTGGGTCAAGCAGCGGACCCCGATGGGGCGCTGGGGTGAGGTCGAAGAGCTCGGGCCCGCTGCAATCTTTCTGGCATCCGATGCCTCCAGTTTCGTGAACGGACACATTCTCTATGTCGATGGCGCCTTCACCGCAGTCGTCTGAGCCGGCCCGCATCATCATCGTGATGGGTGTCAGCTCCTCCGGCAAATCCACCGTGGGCGCGGCTCTCGGACGGGCATTGCATGCGCCATTCCTTGATGGCGACCAATACCACCCCGAGGCCAATGTCGAGAAAATGCGAGCCGGCACGCCCCTGACCGACGAGGATCGCTGGCCCTGGCTTCAGGCACTGAGTGAGGCGCTCAAGGCCGCGTCCGAGAAGAAGGGCGTTGCCGTGGGAGCCTGCTCCGCCCTCAAGCGCGTTTATCGGGACTTCATCACCGATAAGGCCGGCGAGCCAGTTTTGTTTGTCTATCTCGACGGCAGCCGCGAGGTCATCGGCGAGCGCATGGCCAAGCGGAAGCACGAATACATGCCCACGAGCCTCCTCGACAGCCAGTTCGCCACGCTCGAAGTGCCGGACCCGGCAAGCGAAAACGTGCTGGCCGTGCCAGTGACCGACAGTGTCGACAAGATCGTCCGCACGGTGACAAACAGGGTTGAACACCTCAAGACGTTCAAACGCTGGCAATAGGTCGCTCATTGCGTCGCCTGCCGTTCCGAGACTTCGGATTGTGGCTGCCGCCACGGCCAGCGACCCGACACTTCCACCTCCAGCGACAGGCTGAGAAAGGTGCGAATGACGACGATGCCGGCCAACACGGCCAGGCTTTCCAGGCTCGGCTCGATGGCCACGGTGGCGATGATATCGGCGGCAACCAGAAACTCGAGGCCAAGCAGAATGCCCCGACCCACATCGGCACGATAGCGCCTGAACCGCTGCGCATCCGCCCTTTGGGCGAGCACGCTTTGCGCGAAGCGGAGAGTTCCGAAGGCCAGACCGCCCACAATGATCGCGATCCCGCACCATTCAATGGCGCGGGTGACCCAGAACAACGCTGCCGGTGTCAGTCCGTCTTCCATGCCCAAACTGGTCCAGTGCCTTTGGCGCCCAACGCATGGCGGACGGAAAACGATCCCCGGCAACTTCTTCCCGAGATTGGGGCGGCGCAAATGCCGCCCCAACAGGTCAGCCCGCCTGCCGTCGCGCCCAGGCCTTCATGGCGGCGATGAGGTAATCGGCAAATCCGGGTTCGATGGCTTCGTAGCGAGCCCGGAAATCGGGGTGCTCATACATCTCCGCCAATCCTGCATAGGCCTCCGGCGGGCAGTCCCTGCCCCAGCTTGCGGCGACCCAATTGCGATGCCGCTCGATCATCGGATCGAGCGCCGCGGCCTGTGGCGGCAATCTCTTGCGCAACCCCTCGGCCAGCCCCTCTTCGATATCCTTGAGCTGGGCCATCCAATCCGCCCGCTCGGCCTCGCTCATGGCGCTGACCGCCTTTCGGCTGGTTTCGATTTCGGCCCCGATATCCGGCCCGTAGCGTTCGACCAGCCAAGCCTCGTATTCGGCCTGCTTGTCGGGCGAAACGATGCCCGAATACAAATCTGCATCCTTCATTGTGCGCTCTCCTTTGAGACGGGAGATCGTGCGGTCGATCGTCCTTACCATGCCGGCATAGCGCTTCGCCTCCGCGTCCAGACGGTCCCGCTGGCCTTGCAGCGTCTCCAGCCGGTCAAAGCCCGGCGTATCAAGGATGGCGCCGATCTCGAGCAGTGGAATGTCCAGTTCGCGATGGATGAGGATTTGCTGCAGGCGCAGCAATTCCTCCTCCCCGTAATAGCGATAGCGGTTCTCGCCGGTGAACGCGGGCTTGAGAAGACCGATCTCGTCATAATGGTGCAATGTCCGCACCGAAACGCCCGCAAGCCGGGCCAGTTGAGTGACGGTATAGGTCTTCATCTCTCTCGCATCCTCCGCGAGACCAGGGAATAGTCCCTCACGCCACGTCAGGGTCAACAGGGGGCACGCCGGGATGGCGCGACAGGCTGGCATTGGCGTAGCGGTCGTCATGGCTAACCTCCCTGCCGATCCAGAAGGGCAAGGTGAAAGCCTGGTCCGCCGAGGACAATTCCACCTCGGCCACGACGAGCCCTGCATGGGCGCCTTCGAAGACATCGACTTCCCATGTGAGGCCATCGTGAGGCACCATGTACCGGCGCTTTTCTACGACGTTCGGCCGTGCCATCTCCAATAGCGCCAACCCATCATCCAGTGGCACTGCATACTCGAACTCGGCGCGACTGATCCCGGAAGCGGGCCCCTTGAGGGTCAGCAGGGCCCGCGCATCATCCACGATGCGGATGCGCACCGTGGCCTTGGCGCTGGTGGAGAGATAGCCCTGCCGCATGGCGGCGCTGCTGGTCGCAACATCCCGCCAGCCTTCGCCCGTCACCAGGAACTTGCGCTCGATCTCGATGGCCATGGCTAGAACCCGAAATTCATCTGCCCAGACGGGGCGCCGACACTGACACCCTCCAGCGCCAGCATCCTGACCTTGGACGCAGCACCCCCAGGCGCCGAAAACCCGCCCGGCTTGCCGTCGCTGGCCAGCACCCTGTGGCAGGGAATGATCAGGGGTATGGGATTGGCGCCCATGGCCTGCCCCACCGCGCGCGACAGGCCCACATCGCCCAATTCCCGCGCCAGGTCGCCATAGGTCAGCGTCTGGCCCCAGCCCACCTGAAGCAGCAGCGCATAGGCGCGGCGATGAAAATCCGGAACGCCCGATAGATCGAGCGCCACGGCGCTGAAATCGGTCTCATGGCCGTCTGCGTAGTCCTCGATGCGGTCAAGCACCTGCGCGATCGACCTGTCCGGCTCGGTCGTCGAAAATCCGCGCTCGGCCTGTCGTTTCAACAGGGCATCCGGTGCTTCGCCCGGAAGCCAGACACGGCAAATCCCACCCTCGGTCCAGCCAAGTCCGAAATGTCCCAATGCCGTCTCGAATACAGTCGCATACATGCAGGGAAATTTGCACGCTCGGGCCATAGGGCGCCAGTCGGAATTGCGCAGCGGCGGTCTCCAGGCTTGGTGTACGCGTCCAGTCCTGCTAGATGGCTTCCATGCCCGGTCCCATGCCCACGCTCAAAGACTACTTTCCGCCCACCGACCCATATCTGAACGTCATCCATGTCGATGACGACATTCTGGTGGTGGACAAGCAGTCCGGCCTGTTAAGCGTACCGGGCAAGGATCCCAGTCTGTGGGACTGCGTGGAACACCGAGCCCGCCAGAGCTACCCTGGCGCCGGCATGTGCCATAGGCTCGACAAGGACACGTCGGGCGTCCTGGTGCTCGCGCTGAACAAGCGCGCCCATGGCCGCATCGGCAGCCAGTTCGAGCACCGCAAGACCACCAAGAGCTATATCGCGCGGGTTTCCGGGATCATTGCCGAGGACACCGGCCTCATCGACCTGCCGCTGGGGACCGATTGGCTCAACAAGCCGCGCCAGAAGGTCGATCACGACCATGGCCGATCCGCGCAGACTGAATGGCATGTTATCGAGCGCGAGGAAAACGCCACGCGGGTGCGGCTGGTGCCGCTGACCGGTCGCACGCATCAATTGAGGGTTCACATGAAAGCCATCGGCCATGTGATTCTGGGCGATGCCTTTTATGCCGATGGCGAAGACCTGCACGCGGCCGAACGCCTGCAACTGCACGCAGCAGAATTGGGGTTCACACATCCCACGACCGAGGTGTTCACCACTTATGTGGCACCGACGCCGTTCTAGAGTGGCGGCTGCTACTCCTCGCCCAGATACCCGACCTCGATGCGCTGAAACAGCACCCCCTGCTTCATCGTGTCGAGCCAGCGACGGAAGTCGGCCACGTCCCGGAAGCCGGCGCGCTGCGCCTCGGAGTCGGTAACCTCATCGGGCGACATGTCGGTCACGGCCTTGATCGACAGCAGGCCAACCTTGGTCTTGAGCGTCCCGCCCGGCTTGACCGTTGGCCGGTTCCAGCGCCGGAAGATGAGGTCCACCTTGCCGGCCTTGATGTCCTCCAGTAGGTCGCGCTTGAGCAGCATCAGTCCAGCACCCCCGTGGCTGTCATTTCTATCCTAAGGCCCTTGGCCAGCAATTCCTTGACCACCACCGTAGCCCGCACCGGAAAGGGCTGCGTCGTGAAGTACTCGCGATAGACCGCATTCATGTCCGGCGCATCCATGCTGTCGACCAGAAATATCTGCACCATCACCAGGTTGCGGAGGCTCCCGCCGGCGGCTTTCATCGCGATCTCGAGATTCTGGATGCACCGCCGCGCCTGCGCCTCGATACCGCCCGTGACAATCTCTCCGGTGGCCGGATCTTCAGCGATGGCGACAAGCCAAACCTGCTTGCCGGCGCGCACCGCATCATTGATGGGTGCGCTGGACGGCGCGATGCCTGTTTCGATGCGTTCGATCATCTGGCCTCCGGATAAGAATCGCCCAAGTGCAATTGTCTTGGCCAAAACCTTGTGACAAACACGGGGCACCGAGCCAAGCGGGCGTGGTGGAATTGGTAGACACAAGGGACTTAAAATCCCTCGGCGCTAGCCTTGCGGGTTCGATTCCCGCCGCCCGCACCAGCCGCTAAGCTCACGGCAACCTTTCTCGCCAATGATAGTCCTGGGGCCGGTTCGCTGCCTCAGGTGTATCGAGTAAGGCGCAAGCGATGTCGGCCCTGCCAAAGAACTTGGAAGACGAATTTGAGATCCCGCCCGGCGCGGAGGTCAGCGCCGGAACGCGGCAATTCATCACCTTCACCTGTGCGGGACAGAGTTTTGGCGTCGACATCATGTCCATGCGCGAAATCCGCAACTGGAGCCCGGTAACGCCCCTGCCCGCGCAAAAGCCCGACGTACTTGGGATTATCGAGATCCGCGGACGGGTGATTCCGATCCACGACCTGGCGATGCGCATCGGCTGCCGCACAGAGCGACAGGCCGGGCATGAAGGCCAGGTCATTCTAGTGCTCTCAATCAGGGGCCACGACATGGGCCTCTTGGTGGACACGGTCTCCGATATCATTGAGATTAAGTCCGAAAACGTGCTGGCCGTTCCTCAGATCGAAGGATCGGCGGCTCGGTTTCTCGCCGGTATTGCCCGCCAGGGCGACACGCTGGTGGCGATCCTGGATGAGGAAACCGTGCTGCGCGAGGCGGTGGAAATCGCCAGTGCCGAGACTGTCCTGTCCCATGAACCAACGAACGACGAAAGCGGCTCGGATGTCGATGAGGCCGAGTTCGTCTTCGTGGACGAAATTCAGGTCTAGTCACACCGCGCACAGAAGTGCCGCGCTCATGCGAGCTCGAACGGAAACGGCGATGGCTCCCAATAGCGCTCTATGCCCCATGCTTTCACGGCGATAGCCTCCCATTCATGCAGGAGTGCGGCGATGGGCGCGGGGTCTCCACTGCGCAGGTGATCGAGAAGCGTTTCGAGGCTGACAACGGTGGCCTCCCATGCTTCATCAACCGGTTCCGCCTTTGGTGGCACGAGTTTCCCGTTGATGTAGATATCCATCGACATGTTCCGCCTCTGGCGGATGACTTCCGCCTGCAGCGCATCTTCGGCCTCAGCAAACCGGCCGAGTGCGGTGTACAGAAGTGCGCGGCTTTGCGGCGTCATCTCGCCAAAGTAGATCGGCGCGTGCTTGTGGACATCGAGAGCAGTTTCCAGTGAGGTGCCCGGCGGGATAATTTCCGCAAGCGCCCTCTCCAACTCGCCGAAGACGCGGTCCGGCAAGTCGGGATCGCCCAATATTCCCACTGCTCGATCAATCCGGCCTCCAAATCCACCAGATGACCGCGGAGGTGGTGCGAACAGATAGCCTACGTACCAACACGGCAAGACGTCGCCCTTGTAGTGCGGTGGTTCAAATGAAATTCCCACTATACAGTGCCGTACCGGCAGTCGAAACAACAGCCTCTTGCGCAACTCAAGTTCAGGATGTAAACGAATAAAAGGCCTAACAAACTCCCGTATTTCTTTTGCTGTGCTCATTCAATATTCACCTGGATGACAATCACATCCGTAATTCCGTCCATCTTGATACTACGCAATGTAAAATCTCTCACACGCGAAGACGAAAGTCCACGCCGGCCGCTTTTTATGTCGTAGATGCACGCGGTCGTCGCGTTGACGCGCTCAAAAATATCTAGCCTCGTCGTGCCTTTTTCCCCGTAGGATGGCCCGTTCGGCTCCATACTTGTTAGTCCCTCGGAAGAGACGCTGAGTTCCGGCCAGACGTTGGCGAACTCTGTTGGAAACTGTATTCTGAGCCCATCGACTGTACCCTTGACGGCTACATGAAGAATGGTCCCAAATTCCTGCGGCGACATGGTCGAACGCAGTGGAGCCAACTGAAGTGCGGCTGAGTTGGTCCAAGCCTGAACATCAGGCAGTCTCCTGCATATCTGCGCCGCCTGTTCAGCGGTCAAAGCTTCGTTTGTGACAGTCGCGTGTTTTTCGTCCCCTGAACCTTGCCAAAGCTTGATGGCGAGGATCGAAAGCTCACCCGGACCGACACCCATCGGTTTTGGGGCGGCCACTGCGGTATTGTACAGTTCGAGAGCACCACGCAGCATGGTGCCGATTGGGGCCGCGTTCACCTCCACCAGTGATGGGCCACTCAATTCCGTTAGGCGATGAACGGTGGCAGGCGGCATGGCCAACGGCGGCCTCGCTCCGGGCGCAAAAAGCCGCAATTGGGCAACTCTCAGTCTGGTTTCGCCATCCTGTCGGACTGTCACGTCTCGGGAGATGCCAAGTCTTAGCGACTGGTAGGACATCCCATCCGGGAATGAGACCAGTTGCGAGACGCTCGGACCCTGGAAGATGGAACTGATGCTGGTTCCATCGGTTAGGTCGATGCTCGACGTAGCGATACTGCCGTCGGGTCGGGTCAGCGTCTCAATGCTGGAAATCCGCTGTGTCGGGTCGGACAGCACCTGCCGGTCGCGGGCAAGTTGCAGCATTGCATCCGGCACTGCCGGATCACCAAAATACGGCTCGGCCCAGCACCGACAATTGTGCGCCGTGCCGGGGTGGCCGCCCTCGGGCGGAGACGACCACGAGAAAACCTGCCCATTGAGCGCAGCATGCGCGTGGCGAACCTTGTCGTCGCCGGCGGTACGCCAGGTGTAGTGGGTGGTTGCCCTGCCGTTGCCCAGCCCCTTGGTCGAGAGGCTGGCGCAGAGGTCGAGGAATATCTGCTCATCGGATGCCGCCGCCGAGAGGGCTGCGAATGTCTCGGAAACAGCGCCGCAGCGAATATAGCTTTCAAAGGCCTTGCGCTCGGCCATTCGCGCCAGCGCCTTGCGGCCCGATTGGAGTCTTGCGGATAGTTTGAACATGCCCTGCCCTCGCATGAATGCGAAGGCATGGTCTCATGGCATCAGCGGGCGGGGATAAGCCGGCCTGTGGTCAGTCCGTGCCGCCCGAAATTGGCGCGACATAGGCCACATCCAGATCCCAGGGGAAGAAGATCCAGGTGTCCTGGCTGACTTCGGTAATGAACGTGTCGACCAGTTCGCGGCCCTTGGGCTTGGCATAGACCGTGGCAAAATGGGCGCCGGGGAGCATGTCGCGGACGACGCGGGCGGTGGCACCAGTATCGACCAGATCATCGACGATCAGCACCTTGCCGCCATTGCGCACCAGGTCCAGCACCGGCAGGCTGATTTCCTTGAGCACCTTGATGCCGCCCTGGTTCTGGTGGTCATAGCTCTTGACCGCGACAGTCTCGACGGTGCGGATATTGAGTTCACGTGCCACGATGGCGGCGGGCACGAGACCACCGCGGGCAATGGCGACGACGGCGTCGAAGGGCCCGATGCTGGCCAGACGCCAGGCGAGAGCGCGGCTATCGCGGTGGAACTGATCCCAGGTGACGGGGAAGGACTTCTGGTTGGGGTTGCTCACGGCTTCTGTCTCCTGGTGGGGGCGCGGCCCCGAGTTCTGTCTTTGGCTCGTCCTTAGCAAAGCGGAACGTGCCCGCCAATCATTCTACGTCGGGCGGAGCAATGCCGGCCTTTTCATGGGCGGCTGCAACCATGGCGCGAACCGCCTCTGCAGCAATGGCCAGCCTGGCCTCGTCGGATGAACGCAACACCAGCTCGGTCATCACCCGATCCTTGCCCATCTGCGGATAGGAGCCCATCTTTACATCCGGATATTCGGCCTGCAGGGCGCCGAGCGGCCCGCCCACAGTGCCCTCGCCGACCGCCGCCTTGATGGTGACGGACGAAACCTTCTTGCCGCCCTTCAGGGTCGGGGCGAGTGCTTCGAGCATGGAGCGCATGATAACCGGCACCCCGGCCATCACATGCACATTGCCGATGCGGAAGCCAGGTGCGGCCGAGACCGAATTGACGATGAGATCGGCGCCTTCAGGAATGCGTGCCATGCGCAGCCGGGCTTCGTTGACCTCGGTGCCGGTCTGCTTCCAGCGGCTTTCGAGCATGGCGCGGGCCTGGGCATTGATCGGCAAGGCAACACCAAAGGCCGCCGCGATGGCATCGGCAGTGATGTCGTCATGGGTAGGGCCTATTCCACCGGTGGTAAACACATAGGTGTAGCGGGCGCGCAGCGCGTTGACCGCCTCGACAATGGCGTCCATCTCGTCTGAGACGACGCGCACTTCCGTCAGGTCAATGCCCAGGTCCGTGCAGAAATCGGCCACGGCGCCGATATTGACGTCCTTGGTGCGCCCGGAGAGGATTTCATCGCCAATCACGATCATGCCGGCGGTGATGCGCGTGTCTTGCTGGGTCATTTGCTGATTTCCTCGAGGCAATTGTGGATGCCTCTACGCCGTTGGCGAGTCAACGGTTCACTGCCCTTCCCTTCACCGGTTTAAGCCCCTATTTTGCCTGGCAGGAGACCATTGCATGATTACCTATGTCGACGCCGCCACCAAAGCCCGCCGCACCCCCGGCGTCATTCCGCTGCACGGCGCGGAAGGTTTTGAGGGCATGCGTCGCGCCGGTGCCCTGACCGCCAGGGCGTTGGACGAACTGACGCCCTTCGTCGAGGCGGGGGTGCCGACCTCGACCCTGGACCGCGTCGCCTATGAATTCGCCCGGGATCATGGCGCCGTCCCGGCAACCATCTTCTACAAGGGTTATCGTCACTCGCTCTGCACCTCGATCAACCATGTGGTCTGCCACGGCATTCCCGACGAGCGGCCACTGCGCGACGGCGATATCGTCAATGTCGACCTGACCCTGGTGGTCGATGGCTGGCATGGCGATTCGAGCCGCATGTATCCGGTGGGCGAAATCTCGCGCAAGGCCGAGCGGCTGATCGAAATCACCTATGAGAGTTTGGAAGCGGGCATTGCGGCGGCAAGGCCAGGCAACACCACCGGCGATATCGGCGCTGCCATCCAGGCTGTTGCCGAGGGCGAGCGCATGAGCGTGGTGCGGGACTTTGTCGGTCACGGCCTGGGTCGCCTCTTCCATGACGAGCCCAATATCCTCCATTTCGGCACGCCGGGCAGTGGCGTTCCCCTGAGGCCGGGCATGATCTTCACCATCGAGCCGATGATCAATCTGGGACGCCCGCATGTGAAGATCCTCTCCGATGGCTGGACCGCAGTGACCCGGGACCGGACACTCTCGGCCCAGTGTGAGCACTCCATCGGCATCACCGAGACGGGCTGCGAGATCTTCACCCTCTCCCCCGCAGGCCTCTTCAATCCCCTGGCCAAGCGGGCGGCCTGATGAGCGACCGGCCCGACGAATTCGCCGAGGCCGCTTATCCGGCGCCCGAGCATGATGACCACGCAGGCCATCGGCAACGGGTGCGCGAGCGCTTCCTGCGGCTTGGCGGCGACGCGCTGGAAGACTACGAACTGCTCGAACTGGCCCTGCAGCTGATGATCCCGCGCAAGGACACCAAGGCCCTGGCCAAGACCTTGCTGCGCGAATTCGGATCCTTCTCGGCCGTATTCAATGCCAGCGAGACCCGGCTGGAGAAGGTCAAGGGCCTCGGTCCCACGACCGTGGCTCATCTCAAGGTGATCCAGGCGGTCGCCGCGCGTTTTGGCCGGGACCGCATCGACAGCGAAAAACCGATCCTCTCCTCCTGGAGCCAGTTGATCGACTATTGCCACAGCCAGATGGCCTTCGAGACCATCGAGCAGTTCCGCATCCTGTTTCTGGACAAGAAGAACCGGCTGATTGCCGACGAGGTGCAGCAGACCGGAACGGTTGACCACACGCCTGTCTATCCCCGCGAGGTCATCAAGCGGGGCCTGGAACTCTCGGCGACCGCGCTGATCCTGGTGCACAATCACCCGTCGGGCGACCCGACCCCCTCCTCGGCCGATATCCGGATGACCCGGGAAATCGCCGATATCGCCAAGCCGCTGGGGATCGTGCTGCACGATCACATCATCATCGGCAAATCCGGCCATGCATCGCTGCGCGGGCTAAAGCTGATCTGACGCGCCACCGCCCCGCAGGCGGTCCTTCACCTGGTGAACCGAGCGCAGCAGCGACTTGATGGCGTCATTGCCCTTCGCCCAGGCCCGGAGGGTCTGGTACGACTGGTGGCCTGCGATCACCATGCTGCCCAGCGGTGACAGGCCGACATAATGCTGGCGCAGCGGGATCTGCACATTGCACCAGTGACGCTTCTCGTCGGTATAGCCGCAGCCCATGTCGAAAACGGCAATGCCCTCTTCGAACACCGACTGCATGACCCGCAGCAGGCACTGCTTGCCGGGCGAACCGGACTGGATACGGGCGCAATCGCTCATCGAGGAGATGAGGCAGAACATGCGGTCGCCCTGCACGATATTGTAGCGCACCGCGACAATCGCGCCATCCAGCCGCAGGGCATGCAGACGCACATCGATGCCCGAACCGGGTTCGAGCGCGGCGTGGTAGAAGCCGATGAGATCGTCGGCGACAAAGGTGTCGCGGATGCCCTGGGCGCGAAACCGGGCCGAACGCTGCGCGAACATGATGTCGACCGCCGCATGGGCCTGGTCGAGATCGGTGATCTCCTCGAAGGCCACCAGGCCCAATGCCGCGAGGCGATCGCCCTGCTGCCGGTCGTGCTTGCGCCGCGAACGGCTGCGCTGCTCGCTGTCGCACTGCTCCCAGGAGGAGAACTGTGCGCGATAGAGCGTTTCGACGGTCAGGTGCGAACCCAGTTCGTCAAACAGATTCTGGTATCCACCGACCTCGAGCGGCACCGAGCGCAGATAGACGAGATCGGCACCGGAAAGGGCGCGGGTCATGGCTGACCAGAGGGCCGCCCGCCCGGCCGGGCCGAGGGCCGCCAGCCGCGCAGTGTCGGCCACCGGGGCATAGCAGCCGGCATGGGGACCGGGAAACCAGGTGAAGAGACGCACGCCATGTACGCGCTTCAGATGCAGGGGCAGGATCGCCACCGGCTCGCCATCGACCGAGCCGACCACATAATGCTGGTCCCGCTGCGGAATGGCGCGATCCGCGACCCAGAGGCGAATGAAATCATAGCTCTGGCCGGGCGATTCCACACAAGCGGCGCTGAAGCGGCGCCAGAGCGGTTCGACATCCTCGATGCGATTGAACACGGTGACCGCAAACGCACGGCGCAGGGCCGCCGGCGCGATGACCGCCCCGCCCATATCCTCGTCCATCTGGTCCGCCGCCCGCGCAACGGGCTGACTGTTCGCGTTCACTCGGTTCTGTCCCCCCGAACGGCGCCATCCTGGCCGCGAGAGGTAAACCGGGCCTGAAAACCGGGACGCGAAAACCCATAGTGCTCTCGAAACCGTGAACAGGGTTAACCCCGGCCTATGCCCTGGACAGGTTTGCCGGAAATATCCCAATCAGGCTCACCCGAAATTGGCCAGCACCGGAAAAGTCTCGAGGAACCAGTAGGAAATGCGGGTGAAATTGCCGGTGAGGAACAGCAGCCCGGTGACCACCAGCAACCCGCCCATGACTTTCTCGACCGTGCCCAGATGCTTCTTGAAGCCATTGAAGAAGGTGAGGAACGGGCCGATGGCGATGCCGGCAAGGAAAAAGGGAATGCCCAGCCCCAGCGAATAGAGCCCGAGTAGCGATGCGCCCTCCCAGGCCGTGTCCCGGCTGGCCGCCACCGACAGGATCGCCGCCAGCACCGGCCCGATGCAGGGCGTCCAGCCAATGGCAAAGGCGAGGCCCAGGAGGAACCCGCCCATCGGGCCGGAGGCCGCGCCGGGGCCATTGTGGCGCAATTGCCGGTCGAGAATGCCGATGCGGTAGAGCCCGAGGAAATGGAGGCCCATGGCAATGATGACCAGGCCCGCCACCGGCGTCAGGATCGGCAGCAGCTGGCGGAACACCTGGCCGAAGGCCGTGGCGGTGGCGCCCAGCGCGATGAAGACGACCGAAAAGCCCAGGATGAAGAAGATGGAGGTGAGCGCCACCCGGCCCGTCAGCCGGCCCGGGGAGCCCGACACCGCCTCGGCGCGCAACTGATCATAGCTCGCCCCGCTCATATAGGTGAGATAGGGCGGCACCAGGGGCAGCACGCAGGGGCTGAGAAAACTCAACACACCCGCGCCGATCACCAGAGGCAGGGAAAACTCCACGGAACGCGCTCCTTGTTGCTGCCCCCTGTTTAGCGCGGCCCACGGGGAAGGCAATGAGCCGCAAAGCCGCATCGCAGGGAAGTGAGGCGGCGGGCA
>CBFGTF010000066.1:0-14714 GCA_965651655.1 uncultured Devosia sp. | reverse complement strand
TCCCGCACCGCGATCCGGTGCTCTACTATGTCCAGCGCCTGCGCGACGAAGCCCATCGCTTCGCCATCGGCACCCATCGCGCCCGCCGCAGGAAAGACGTGGTCAAGAACCCGCTCGACGAGATCGAGGGCATCGGCCCCACCCGCAAGCGCGCCTTGCTCAACCATTTCGGCTCCGCCAAGGCGGTCTCCCGCGCCTCTCTCACCGACCTCGAAGCCGTGCCCACGATATCCAAGGCCATGGCGCAACTGGTCTACGACCACTTCAATCGGACATAACGCGGCGGGCGGCGTGTCACCCCACCTCATACCCTCCCCCTTGTGGGGAGGAGCGGCGCTCGGCCTACCGGGCCGTAGCAAAGCCAGGGTGGGGGTGTAGGATGTCGTAGCCTTCATTGATTTGTCGAAACCCACTCACCCCATCCGTCGCTTCGACATATCACCCAGGGAGACCCGCCATGAAGTTCATTACCATGGTCAAGACACTGAACCCCGAGACCGCCATTTACCCGCCGCCCGAACTCATGGCCGCCATTGTCCAGCTCGGCATGGAGGCCGGCGCGACGATGACCGAGACCGGCGGCATGGCGCTGGCCGGCACCGTCACCACCCGCAAGGGTCACATGGTCACCGACGGCCCCTTTGCCGAGGCCAAGGAAATGGTGGGCGGCTACGCCATCTATGAACTCGACAGCGATGCCGAAATCGTCAGGTGGACCGAGCGTTTCGTCGAGCTGCACCGCAAGCACTGGCCCGAATGGGACGGCGAGGTGACCATCCTCCACCTCCAGCAATTCAACATGGCCGGCTGAGCCAAAGCGCTCACAGGTCGCAAAGAATCGGTTAGCTTCCCTGCCTTGAGGGGAGCCGACCCGATGTCACCGATCATTTCCGCCTCTGGTGTGGGCAAGACCTTCCGCCAGCTCAAGCGCCTTTCCGGGTTCGGAGGGGCGATAAAAAGCCTGTTCTCCCGCGACTATACGGACATCCGCGCCGTCGACGGCATCAGCTTCACGATCCAGCCCGGCGAAGCCGTCGGGTATCTCGGGCCCAATGGCGCCGGCAAGTCGACCATGATCAAGATGATGACCGGCATCCTGACCCCCAGTGCCGGCACGCTCTCGGTGCTCGGCCGCGAGCCACACGCCAATCGCATGGTCAATGCCCGCGAAATCGGCGTGGTCTTCGGCCAGCGCAGCCAACTCTGGTGGGATCTGCCGGTACGGGACAGCTTCGCGCTCAATCGCCACATCTACGACATCCCCGAGGCTCGTTTTGGCGACAACCTCGCCTATCTCACGAACATGATGGACATGGCCTCGTTCCTGGATCGGCCGGTGCGGCAGCTCAGCCTTGGCCAGCGCATGCGCGCCGAAATCGCCATGGCACTGCTGCACGATCCCAAGATCCTGTTCCTCGACGAACCCACCATCGGCCTCGACGTTGTCGCCAAGGATGCGGTGCGCAAGTTCCTTTCCGAGGTCAACAGACAGCGCGGCACCACCATCATCCTCACCACCCACGACCTCGTCGACATCGAGGAAATCTGCCCGCGCCTCATCATGGTGGACGATGGCAGGCTGCTGTTCGACGGCGAGCTGAAACAACTGCGTGCCACCCTTGGCTCGCGCCGCAGGCTGACCCTCGAATTCGCCGCCGACCCCGGCCCGATCACCCTCACCACGGCGACACTGGCCGCAGACGACGGCGCGGCTAAGCATTTCGTGCTCGAAGACGAAAACGTCTCCCTGCTCGACGTCTTGGGCGAGCTCGGCCGCGGCCATGGCCTCAAGGACGTAAAGCTCGAAGAGCCTGACATCGAAGAAGTCATCCGCACCTTCTACCAGAACAAGCCCAGCCTCGCGGGTGCGCGGGCATGAAGCTCAGCGCCTACCCGGCCTTCACCGCCACCGCCTTCCAGGCGCGCCTGGCCTACCGCAATCAGGTCTGGGCCAGTGTCTTCGGCGAACTGGTCTCTACCTTCGCCTATATTGCGGTCTGGACGGCGGCCTTTGCCGGCGCCGGCAGCGTTGCCGGCGTCAGCCTGCACGAAATGGTCACCTATGTGCTGATCGCCGGGCCGCTGCTGCATTGGCGCACCGATAGGCTCATCAACGAGCTCGGCGAGTCGGTTCGCAGCGGCGACGTCACCGTCTTCCTTCTCAAGCCGTTCCAGTATCCCGGGTTCCTGGCCGCCAATCACTTTGGCCAATATGCCTTCGACCAGGTCGTCATCACCCTGCCAGTGGCCCTTGTCGTGGCGATGAGTGTGGGCCTGCTGCCCCCGGCCAGCCACTTTCACGGGCTGATGTTCGTGCCCTTCGCCATTCTGTCCTGGTTGATGCTGTTCACTCTGGCATGCCTGGCCGGACTCCTGGCGTTCTGGCTGATGACCGTCTTCGCGCTCGAATGGTTCCTGCGCGGCATCATGGCCCTGGCCTCGGGCGCCATCGTGCCGCTCTGGTTCATGCCGGCACCGCTCGCCACCGTCTTCGGCTACCTGCCCTTCGCCTGGGTCAGCTACTATCCCTCGGCCGTCTATCTGGGCAAACTCGATGCCATCCAGAGCTGGCTTCACCTCGGCCTGGGGCTCGTTTGGCTTCTGGCTCTGGGCGGCTTTCTCGCCTGGCTCTGGTCGCGCGCCCGGCACCGTCTCGTGGTGCAGGGAGGCTGATCATGATCCGAAACCTTGCCCTCATCCCGCATCTGGTCGGTATCTATGTGCGCACCCGCATGGAATATCGCGGCGCCATGTTCCTCGCCTGGCTCTCGCAGGGCTTCAGCTATGCCGCCATGTATACGGCCATGGCGCTCATCGTCTTCCGCTTCGAGACGCTTGGCGGCTGGAACTGGCCGGAAATGGCGCTGCTGCTGGCCTTCCACCTGCTCGCCTATTCGCTCGGTGCGGCCCTCAGTTTCGTCCAGTTCCGCGACATCGAGGAACAAGTGCGCATGGGCACGTTCGACGCCGTCCTGGTCAAGCCGGTCAGCCCCTGGCTGTTCCTCGCTTTTTCCGGCCTCAATATCGGCTATGGGGGCCACGTCATCTTGGCGACCGGCCTGATGATCTGGTCCCTGACCCAGGTCAGCACGGACTGGACAGGGCTCACTGCGCTCTACTTCCTGGGCGCGATCATCAGCGCCGCCATGCTCACCGCCGCCCTCATGACCATGATCGGCGCCACCGCTCTCATCTGGGTCCGCTCGCGGCACCTGTTCGCGATCTATTTCGGCTTCTGGGAACTGGCGCGCTATCCACTCAACATCTTCCCGCTGCCGCTTCAGATCATGATGATCACTTTCGCCCCTCTGGGCTTTCTGGCTTTCATTCCCACCGCTGTGATGCTCGACAAGCCCGTGCCCATCCTCGGCGATTGGGCCGGCCCCGCCTCCCTTGCCGCCGGCCCGCTCTTCGTTCTCATTGCCATGGCACACTGGCGATATTGCCTGCGCAACTACCAGGGTGCGGGCGGCTGATCCTGGCCCAGATGTGATCGGCCATCCCGACCTTGCGCCGCAACTCTCTGTCCTCCCAATCCGTTCGGCTCCCATCGAAAAGGAGTCCGGCCATGAGCGAAGACAACAACCATATCTTGTCCACCGAAGAAGCCATCGACCGCATCTGGGAGCTGGCCGAAAAGATCGACATCTGCATGCTGACCACCTGGGATGGCGAACAGCAACGCAGCCGGCCCATGTCGGCACGCGTACGCCGCGACGAACACGCCATCTATTTCCTCACCGATCTCGAAGGACACAAGCTGACCGAGATCGAGAAATTCCCCCATGTCTCACTGGCCTGGGCCGACAATGGTGGCCACAAATATGTGGTCATCGCCGGCGAGGCCGAAGTGTCCAACAACCGCGAAAAGATCCACGAGCTTTGGGAGGCCTTCGACAAGGCGTGGTGGGAGGATGCCCATGATCCTCGCATCCGGCTGCTGAAGGTGACGCCCGAGGACGGCGAGGTCTGGGATAGCCCCAACATGCTCGTTGCCGGCGCCAAGATGCTGACCGCCGCCGTCACCGGCGCCAAGCCCGACATGGGCGATACCGGCAAGGCCCGGCTCTAGCCCCCGAATGCGCCTGCCCCTTGCCTTGTCCTCCCCCTCTTTCAGGGGGAGGACGGGAGCCTTCGATTTCCCGTGCCAATGTGGGGACTCGACAGCCTCGGATTCCTCGGCTAGCTTCCCGCGCATGATCAACGCCGCAACTTTCTATTGGTACTTTAGCTATCCGCTCCCGGCGGAGGCTATCGCGCGCGTGTCCTGATCCCGACAAGACCAGACCCAGATCGCAAGCCAGCCGCCCGACTTCCGAGGCGGCTTTTTTGTTGGCCCCTCGCGTAAAATCCGAGAAAGACCGACAAATGCTCAAATCCACCGACGATCTCCGCATCACCGAAATCAAGCCGCTGCCCACGCCCATCGAGGTCATGCGCACCCACCCGCGTACTGACGCAGCCACCCGCACCGTCATCGCCGCCCGTCACGACTTCCACAACATCCTCGCCGGCCAGGATGACCGCCTCGCGGTCATTGTCGGCCCCTGCTCGATCCACGATCCTGCCGCAGCCATGGACTATGCCCACCGCCTCGTCGCCCTGCGCGAACAGCTTGGCGACCGGCTCGAAATCATCATGCGGGTCTATTTCGAAAAGCCCCGGACCACCGTGGGCTGGAAGGGTCTGATCAACGACCCCGATCTCGACGGCAGCTTCAACATTACCCAGGGCCTGCACACCGCGCGCACCCTGCTGCTCGACATCAATAATCTGGGCATCCCCGCGGCCTGCGAATTCCTCGACATGACCACGCCGCAATACCTGGCGGATCTCGTTGCCTGGGCCGCTATTGGTGCCCGCACCACCGAAAGCCAGATCCACCGCGAACTGGCCTCGGGCCTCTCCTGCCCGGTCGGCTTCAAGAATGGTACCGACGGCAATGTGAAGATCGCCCTCGACGCCGTGCTCTCCGCGTCCCAGCCACATCATTTCATGGCTGTCACCAAGGACGGGCGCTCGGCCATCGCTGCCACCACGGGCAACGAGGACTGTCACATCATCCTGCGCGGCGGCAAGACCACCAATTACGATGCCGCTTCGGTCGATGCTGCTGCCAGCGCTGCGATAAAGGCCGGACTCAATCCGGCGATCATGATCGATGCCAGTCACGCCAATTCCTCCAAGAACCCGGATAACCAGCCCCTGGTCCTGGCCGATATCGGCGCCCAGCTCGCCAATGGCGACAAGCGCATCATCGGCGTCATGGTTGAATCCAACCTTGTTGCTGGCCGCCAGGACCTCGTTCCCGGACAGGATCTGGTCTATGGCCAGTCCATCACCGATGGCTGCATCGACTGGGACACCACCGTTGCCGCCCTCACTGCGCTTGCCAACGCCGTCGAAAAACGCCGCGCGGTGAACAAGAAGGCGGTGGCGTGATCCCTTCAAACTCACTGGCGCGACACCTCCCCCTTGACGGGGGAGGTAGCGTCGCTAGGCCCGATGGGCCGTAGCAAAGCTAGGTGGGGGTGCCAACACACTCGCCCTCTCGCTTTTGAGCACACCCGCCGGACACGCTCCAGCACCCAACACGCGGATCCAGCTTGACCCCTCCCCCGCCATCCTGTTCTCTCCGGCCATGACCAGAAACCCGCTGCTCCTCATCCCCAATATGATCACGATCGCCCGCATCCTGGCGATCATCCCCATTGCGGCCCTGGTGATGTACGGCGCCCCTGCCACACGCTCTGTAGCCCTGTTTCTCTATATTGCGGCTGCCGCCAGCGACTGGATCGATGGCTACCTGGCCCGTGCCATGGGACAATATTCCGATCTTGGCCGCATGCTCGACCCCATCGCCGACAAATTGCTGGTGGGCGTGCTTGTCGCGGTCCTCGCCTGGGACAACAGTCTGTCGGCCTTCGACATGATCCCGGCCATTGCCATCCTCTTCCGTGAGTTCTTCATTCCCGGCCTCCGCGAATTCCTGGGCAACAAGACCGTGGTCCTGCCCGTCAGCAAGCTCGCCAAGTGGAAGACCACCATCCAGCTCGTTGCCCTCGGCCTTGTCCTAGCCGAGCCCATCGTGCCGGGCCTGACTCTGGTGTCTGATCTCGTGCTCTGGATCGCCGGGGCCATTACCCTCTGGACCGGCTGGGATTATCTCCGCGCCTCATGGCCGCATCTGTCAGGCGTCGGCAAATGAAGGTGCTTTACTTTGCCTGGCTGCGCGAGCGCCTCAACCGCGCCAGCGACGAGGTGTCCCCACCCCCTGAGGTCGTCACCCTGGCAGACCTCGTCGCCTGGCTGCGCAGCAGGGACGAGGCGCTGGATATGGCAATGGCCAATCCAGCCATCTTCAAGCTCTCGCGCGACGCCCGCATCGTGCCTTGGGACACGCCCATTGCCGGGGCTCGGGAGATCGCTATCCTGCCACCCATGACCGGCGGCTGAGATGATCCGCGTCACCAGCGCCGCTTTCGATCCCGGCGTCGAGGCCAATGCTTTTCAGGCCGCCCACGCCGGGGCAGGCGCCATGGTGACTTTCACCGGCATTGTCCGCTCGCGCGCTGACGATCCGATCAGCGCCCTCATTCTCGAATGCTATCCCGAACTGGCCGAAAACGAACTTGCCGCCATCCGCGAAACAGCCCTTGGCCGCTTCGGCCTGGTTGACGCTGCTATCATCCATCGTCATGGCCGCCTCGTGCCCGGCGAGACCATCATGATGGTGGCAACCCTCGCCCCCCACCGCCAGGCCGCCTTCGACGGTGCGCAATTCCTCATGGACTACCTCAAGACCGGTGCCCCCTTCTGGAAACAGGAGGAGACAGCAGCCGGGCTGAGGTGGGTCGAGGCAAAGTCGGAAGACGATGCCGCCCGGGAGCGGTGGACTTGATCCTCTCATTCGGCCCTTCGGGCCATCTTCTCCTGGAGAGGAAGTAGAATAGCATTGCGCCCGCCTTATCCCTCTCCCACTTGCGGAGAGCGTGTGTCGAGACGAGTGAGGGGGATGCTTGCCCAAACAAAAGGCCGGACCATCCGGCCCGGCCTCTTCAATCCAAATGCCGCAAAAACCCTATTCCGCGGCTGCCCGCTTGGGCTGCACCGCCACAGCATAGGCGTCGATCAGCGTCCGGCAGCCCTGGCCGGGGGTAAATGTGTACTCCCCGATCACGGAAACCGGTGTCACTTCGGCCGCCGTGCCGGTCAGGAAGCATTCGTCGAACTGGCTCAACTCCTCGGGCATGATATGCCGTTCGGTCACGGTGAACCCGTTCTCCTTGGCCAGCCCGATCAGCGTCTGCCGGGTAATGCCGTTGAGGAAACAGTCCGCCGTCGGCGTGGTGATGTCCTTGCCCTTGATGAAGAACACATTGGCGCCGGTGGCCTCCGCCACATAGCCGCGATAGTCCAGCATGAGCGCATCGGCATAGCCATTGGCCATGGCCGCGTCCTTGGAGAGCGTGCAGATCATGTAGAGACCGGCTGCCTTGGCCGAGGACGGAATGGTTTCCGGGCTCGGGCGTTTCCACTTGCTCCACTCAAGGCGAATGCCCTTGAGCTTCTCCTCGACAGAGAAATAGCTCGGCCACACCCAGGCGGCGATGGCCACATGCACTTTGTTGTTGCGCGCCGGCACCGACAATTCTTCCGAGCCGCGCCAGGCGACGGGCCGCACATAGGCATCGACCAGATTGTTCTTTTCCAGCACCAGGCGCTTGGCCGCCTCGATCTCATCGACCGAATAGGGGAAAGGCATGTCCAGTGTAGCCGCCGAGCGGATCAGCCGCTCAGTGTGCTCGCGGGACTTGAAAATTTCCCCGCCATAGGCGCGCTCGCCCTCGAATACGGAACTGGCATAGTGCAGACCATGCGTCAGCACATGCACTTTCGCGTCCTTCCACGGCGTGAGTTCGCCATCAAACCAGATCCAGCCCTCGCGCTGGTCCATAGGCAGGCCTGCCATTGTTCCTCTCCGAAATCTGTTCTCGCGCCGTTCTTGTTGAACCGACCGTTTCGTCAATCATGCATCAGGGTCATACCCTTGGCAAACCGGAATGGCTTTGGGATAAGACGAAACAGCGGCGCTGACGGAGGAACCATGCCAGCGGACCAAAAAAATGTCAACATGGCTGACATAAATTCCCTGGCCGGACAGCCCAACCTTCCTCTCGATGTCATGGGATTGTTCTTTTTCGCCTATCGGGACTTCACCGGCGACGCCGATGCGCTGCTCGAAAGGCAGGGGTTCGGCCGCGCCCATCATCGCGTCCTGTATTTCGTCAATCTGCGGCCCGGCATGCCGGTCGCGGACCTGCTCGATATTCTCAAGATCACCAAGCAGAGCCTGGCCCGCGTGCTGCGCCAACTCATCGATAATGGCTATGTCGAGCAGCGCACGGGGCATGCTGACCGGCGCCAGCGCCTGCTGCACGCCACCGACAAGGGCCGAGCCTTTTTTGCCCAATTGTCCGCGACACAGGCAAGTCGTATTGACTCGGCCATAGAGGCCATGCCACCGGAAGCGGCACGTATCGTCCGCCAGTTTCTGGTCGGCATGGTCGACCCGGCTGACCGGCCGGTATTGGACAGGCTGAACCTCACGGCCAAGCTCTGATCTGGGCACGCCGGTATCATCGATTTGCGATTACCCCATCCTTTCAGGGACGACCGAGTAGATGAAATCGTGACGGCCATGGCAGTACCCCACCCCAAAGGACTGGACCGCGAGCAGGTGCTTGACCTGTTGGCCACCGCCGAGGGGTATATCCGGGCGGACCGTCTCTCCGAAGCGGCAACACTCTATCGGCAGGTTCTGGCCGAACCGGTCATGGACGATCTGCCCACCGCGCGGACGGAAATATTCGCCAACTACGGCGCCCTCCTCCTGCACGAGGTCCGCTCAGGCCCGGCAGGGCCGGAACGGGAGCGTTTGCTGGAACTGGCCATCGACATGCTTGTTCGGGCCCGACATGGCCATCGCCTTGGTCACGGCGAGGGGAACAGCGCTGTCTCCGAAACCAACCTGGCGCTGGCCTATTTTCAGCGGCACCTGGTCACAGGCGAGGATGGAGATCTCATGTCTGCCCATATTGCCTTGGACAGCGCCGAAAGCGCTACCGCAGCCGGCGACTCGGACATGCTGGACTGGATCAGGTCCATCCAGGCCCAGATCGCGCAGAAGACAAGTCGCCGCAACGATCCGCGCTGACCCTTCAGGTCACCCGCGCCCCAGTTCCTCGCTGCGTTTGCGCGCTGCATCCACTGCCCGGCCCATGAGCGGGGTCAGGCCGTCATCCGCCATCAGCACGGCGAGTGCCGCCGCCGTGGTTCCATTTGGAGAGGTCACATTCTGCCGCAACTCGCTGGCCGGGGCCGGATCGGTCTCCAGCAGTGCCGCCGAGCCGATCACGGTCTGGCGTGCCAGTTGCATGGCCACATTTTCGGGCAGGCCCTGTGCCACCCCGGCCGCCGCCAGCGCTTCGACCATGTTGAAGACATAGGCCGGTCCTGAACCTGAAACCGCCGTGACGGCATCGAGATCACCCTCGGCGTCAAACCAGGCCACCTGCCCCGCCGCCGACAGCAGAGCATCGACCGCCGCACGATCATCCGCCCCGATATCGGGTCCCGCTACGGCGCCGGTAATGCCCTTGCCGATCTGGGCCGGCGTATTGGGCATGGTGCGGACCACCCGCCCGGTCTCGAGCCCCGCCGAAAGCCGCGCGATGGAAATGCCCGCCGCAATCGAGAGCACCAGCGTCTGCGGCCCCACGACGGATGTCAGTCCTTCCATCACTGTGTCGATGATCTGCGGCTTGACCGCCAGCACCAGCACATTGGGCTCGAGTCCCGCCGCCTCGGCATGGATGACCAGGTCATAGTCCGCGGCCAAGGCCTTTGCGGCCTCGCCCGGCGATGGATCGACCAGCACCAGGTGGCTCGCTGGCAGGCCCGCATCAAGCCAGCCGCGCGCCAGCGCCATTCCCATCTTGCCGGCGCCAACCAGCATGACCGGCCCGAGGCCCCGCAGATTTTGTGTCATCAGGCTTCGCCTACCGTCTCGAACATCACATGGCTCAGTGCATCGGCGGCCGACTTGCCGGCCCAGACGACGAACTGGAAGGCCTGGTAATAGAGATCGCAGCTATCGGTGGCCGAGCGCAACAGCGCCTCGCATTGCTGCGGCGACACATCGGCGCCGCCCGTCAGCAGGTGCGAATTGCGGAACAGCACCACGCCTTCCTTGTTCCAGATGTCGAAATGCCCGATCCAGAGCTGCTCGTTGATCAGGCTGATCAACTGCTTGATCTCGGCCCGGCGGCCATCGGGTACCTTGAGATCGAAGGCGCAGGCGATATGGAGCGACTCCAGATCCTCCATCCAGTTGAACGACACATGGTAGTCGCTCCACCCGCCACGGACGGAAATGGAAATCTCGTCGGCATCCTGCCGCTCGAAATTCCAGTCGTTGATCGAAGCGATGTGCTCGACAAGGTCCACGGGATGGGACGTCCGGTCGGGCTCGAATTCAATCAGGGACATGCAGATAGTCCGTCCTCAAAAGGCGTTTTCGTCCACGCGGCCGCTTGGCCGCCACTCTTCGGATACGCTGGGGAACAAACTTCGCCGCAACGGCGGCATTCGAATCGTCCTCCGAATTCAACCCTACACTGCGTCACTGATTCAGGGGACGCGGCCGGATCGGAGAACACCATTTCCTTGTGGATGATGATCGCGACCCGAGGGTTAACGGGCGATTAACAAAACGATCACACCTGTGCCGGATTGGACCTTGTTCACAGCCAGGTGCGTCCGGCCCCTAGCCCAGGCTCTCCGGCCCGGCCCAACCGAAGCGGATTGCCTCGCCCCAACCCGGAAAGCCATTCGCCTCGGCCAGCCGCACGGCGGCATCGGTGTCATAGGGCACGCCGATCAGCGCAGTCTGCCAGCCGCTCTGGCGCTTCTCGATCACCGCGTAATGCGCATCAGGCGACCCGCGCAGCAATTGCATGCCCACCGACCCGGGATTGGCGATCAGCCGTCCATCCGAAAGCCGCAGGCTTCGGGCAATATGGGTGTGCCCGCAGACGATGACCTCGTGGACAATCCCCACCGCCTCGCGAGCCACCTCGGCCTCGGAAGGCAGCACACTGGCGCGGCCATTATAGAAATTGTCGAGCCATGGCGCCTCGTCGTCGCCCGGCGTCCCATGGCAAAGATAGACTGCCTCGCCCAGCTCCGCCGTCGCCGGAAGCGCCGCCAGCCACTCTATCTGATCGGGCTTGAGACGATCGCGGGCGAACGTGTCGACCGATCGCGGATCGCTGCGCAGCGAGGGATCAAGCACCCAGCGATCGTGATTGCCGCGAATGCATACCGCATTGAGCGCCATGATCCGCTCCAGCGCCCCGGCGGGATCGATTGGGCCGCTTACATGGTCGCCAAGACATAGCACCGCGTCAAAGCTCTGCCGTGCCATATCAGCGAGCACGGCGTCCAGCGCCGGCACATTGCCGTGAACGTCCGAGAGAACCGCGACCCGCAAGGATCAGGACTTTGCCTTGCTGCCCGAAAGCGCTGCAAGTTCCTTGCGCAGCGCCTCGATTTCCTCGCCCTGCACCTGCACCAGCTCGCGCAGCGCGTCAAAATCCTCGCGCTTGACCAGGTCCATGTCGTTGACGATCCGCTGCGCCTGGGACTTGACCACCGTCTCCACCTCGCGCCGCACCCCGTCGGCCACGCCTGCGGCCTCATTCATCACCCGGCCCAGTCCGTCGAAAATCCTGTTGTTCTGGTTCATGGCTCAGCTCCGCATCGTGAGGGTTTGGTCTCTGGCCCGATATGTAGGGCACGGGCGGCAGATTGACCAGTGCGGTGCAAGGAAGCGGCGCCCGCCGACCGGCCTCAAGTCGTATCAATAGTAATGGGCCGGATACTTCGAATCAAAATTCTTGCAACCCGCAGGCGCCTACAATAAAGTTTCCACTATTCTTGCTTGTAGACTCCAAGAAACGGACTCGGGGCAAATGAAAAACCGTCGCTACTTCATCGACATAGGCCATGGCGTCCCCGTTGATGGAGCCGGACGATGGGCAAGGAACGCGCGGGGCGTCCTGTTTTCCGGCCTTCTGGCGCTACCTGTTCTTGCAGGCTGCACGACCTATGCCGGCATTGCCGAGTTCGACGGCTATCGCCAGGCCTTTGCCACCAACTACACCACCGGCAGCGCCATCCTCGACCAGCTGGCAGTTAAGGAGCGGGCGCTCTTTCTCAGGCTGAACCCGCCCGGCAACAGCCAGTTCGATCCCGACCTGGCCGTCTATTATGTCGACATCGGCGATCCACCCGGCACTGCTGCGTTCCGCAAGTCCCTCGATCTCGTCAAGACCTACAATGACCTGCTCTACGGCCTGGCGACCGGGGCGCCCGCCGCCGAGCTTTCGGCCAGAGTCCAGGCCTTGGGCACCTCGGTGACCGCCGCCGAGAACGAGACTCAGTCGGCGCTTTCGGCCCTGGTGGGCACCGCTGGCGGCGGCGCCGGCATGCTGAGCGGGCTGGTCGCCAGCCTTAATGCCGCCGATAGCCTGATTCAGGTCGCCCTGCGCTATCGCTCACGCGAGGATTTTCGCCGCTTCGTCGTCGAGAACCACGATCAGATTGTCGATATCCTGCGGGCGTTGCGCTCGGGCACTGCCGTCATCTTCCCGATCCTCACTCGCGACGCGACGGCCTCCATTGACGGCGTCGACAGGGCCCAGATCGACAACTATCGCAGGCTTCTTGCCGACTGGGTCATCGGCATAGATGTCACCATCCAATCGCTGGGCGCGGTACGGGATGCGGCCGTCCGCCCGGCGACGCTCTCGGGAGCCACGGGTTCGCTCACGCCCTTCATTGTCGAGCTCGAAATGTCCGCCGCATCGGCCAGAAAACACCTCGCCGAACTGGGAGCCAATTGACGACAACGGGGGTAGGACATGAACGACAAGCTTGCCGCGTTCGACGACGCGATGGACGAATTGCGTGCGCTCTACAAGGCCGCGACCGATCCGGATGCCAAGGCTGATTTCAAGACCCAGTTCGAGCAGATCGTTCATCAAAAGGACATCTACCTGTTCGGCATTCTCCAGGATCAGGCCAAGGCCCTCAATCGGCTCAACGCGATACTGCAATCCACCATTGCCACCATCCAGCTGCACATGGCCAATTTCCCCATCAGCACGCTCCAGGCCATTCGTGCCCGGGTGGGCGGCGGCGGCACGGTGGATACACCCGCCGGCCCGGTGCCTGGCCAGGGTCAGGGCACTGGAATTCAGCCGGGGGCCACCGGGGTTAAGCCTGCGACAGGCGGCCCTGCCGGCGGCGGCGGAACCGCCAGCGGCCCCGTGGCCGGAACCGTTCTGATCAGCCTCTCCTCAACCGACCTCGATGCCCTGGCGCGGGTCGCCCAGAGCGAAGTCGGCCACTTTGGGAAATATGGGCAAGGCCAGCTTTCGGGCGGCATTGGCGCCGTCGTCGATACCATCATCAACCGCATCGCCCATGCGCGCTTCCCCAATTCTGTCGAGGCCGTGGTGAACCAGCCGGCTCAGTTCTCGGCCATCAACAAGGTGGGCACCTGGCAGGGCCTCAAGGAGGCCAGCCCGTCCGTGCTCGCCATCGTGGTCGAGCATCTGGTGGCCCGGCTCCAGGGCAAGCCCTGCTCCGTCGCCGGTGGGGTGCATTTCCTCAACCCCTATGTCTCCAGCCCCAGCGCGGTGGAGCAATGGGGCCAATATGTGGTGCAGAACCACACCGCAATCTTCGGCAACGACGCCAAGAAGGATGTGCATTACCACGGCTTCGCGCCCGGCTACGGCTTTGCGCGCCCCTATACCCTTTCCTATCAGGGCCAGTCCGCCGGCTTTGGCGGCAATGGCGGGCCCCTGGCGGCATCGGGCGACCCCTCAAAACTCCGCGCCAACATCGTCCGCCTCTGCGAGGAGGAATATGCCCATTTCGGCAATGGCGCCAAAAAGGAGGATGCCGACCCGCAATACAAGCGCGTCGGGGACTATTGGCAATTGCTCAACATCCCCTATCACGGCCGCACCATGCTCACCCGGCCCAACGGAACCACCTATAATCCGCCCTGGTCCTCCGCCTTCATCTCGGCCATCGTTCGTTGGGCGGGCGGGGACAAGCGGTTCAAATATTCCGAGGCGCACTGCCACTATGTGCAGGACTATATCAAGGGCCGCCCCGATGCCCTCTATGCGGCCGAGCAGCCCGCGAACTACGCGCCAAAGCCCGGCGACATCCTCCACTATGGCCGCGAAACGGCCAAGCAATTCGACTTCGTCGAGGCCGAAATGGTCTATCTCGCGGACGGCTCCTATCCCTCCCATTCCGACATCGTTGTCAGCGTCGACCTGGCCAAGGGCATGCTGGAAACCATCGGCGGCAATGTCGGCGGTTCCGTCGGCCGCAAGAGCATCGACATCGACCAGAACGGCCTCCTGCTCCCCCGCAAGGAAAACGGACAAACCTATCCCTGGATCGCGGTGCTGAGGCTGATTGGGGAATAGCGGTCCGCTGTGCACCGGCGCAGAGCGTCAAGGTCCTCGTGCTGGGTCCCATGCTCCCTACACCGCGGCGAATTGGGCGGGATGGCAGGAATGGGGTGGTTTTCAGACAGTCAGCTTCTGGACCAGCCGATCTGAAAG
>CBFGTF010000065.1:0-15001 GCA_965651655.1 uncultured Devosia sp. | reverse complement strand
GTCATGCTCCATCCTACTCAGGAGTTGGAGCCTCCGGCAAACCCGGTGCGGTTCACTATTCGTCGCCAGTTCATGCAACGCCATCCCGATCACCTGGGCATGCTGCGGGCACACAAGAAAGGGCGCCCCTTCTACAACCACCCGGACATCCTCATCGGCGCCGATCGTCCGCAGCTGGCCCATGACAAGGTCTTCAAGATGAACCGAGGACCAATCCTGCGCCACAAGCAGATCGTTGCTGGCGGCCAGTCCGCCCAGTCGCGCGGCAAACGCATCCAGAAATGCCTCGGGCATAGTTGATCGCGCTGTGCTCCGGGCAATGGCCTGCACCACGGCAAGCAGGTTCTTAGTGCGGTGGTTCAGTTCGCCCATCAGATAGCGCGACTGCTCTTCGGCAGACCGCTGGTCGGTGACGTCGGTATTGACGCCGGTCATCCCCAGAAAGCGACCGGTCTCGTCAAAGCGTGGATTGGCCTGAGTGCGCATAATTCGAAAGGCGCCGTCAGCACGTCGATACCGTGCTTCCACAGTGAAAGGGGCATGTTCCTGCATGGCTTGGGTAAAGGGGGCTTGGAGCATCGCGACGTCATCGGGATGCAGGGTGGCGAACCAGTCAAAGGAGCCCAGGTCTTCTGGATCCACACCCCAGAATTGCCGGAGCGCCCCGTTCAAGAAAAGGCAGCGGCCGTTCTCGTCGCCCATCCACAACATGGCGGGCGTTGTCTCGGCAACAGCAATTGCGAGTTCATGATCATGCATTTGTAAGTCCGCCCGCCGCTGGACTGATCAAGGTTAAATCACATTAGTCAGCGATGCGGCAAGCTCGGGGCAAACCCTGCGCACCTCTGAATTCAAAGGATCGACGATCTGGGGCCCGAACACGACTTGGGAGGTGGTTGAGATGCTGTCCTTGCCAACCCCCTCTGATTTGCCTTCGGCAAGGCGCCGACGTTGCATCCATTGCGAGACGACACCGATTTGCCCTAGAAAATCCTGCGCCCGCATCTCGCGCCAGAGCGCCAAGGTTCCGTGCGCCTTCGTCCCAACGGGCAATCAGCCAGGGCAGCCAGCTATCTAGCGAACCTGGTCGCGTACGGAAGAAATCGAACCTCCGGCCATGTAGGACGGGTAGCGGTCCGCGTTCCGTGGGTTCCTAAATGTCAGGCATGAGGCGCGCCGGCTGCATTCCTTTTCGACCACAGCGAGGTAATTAAACGTGCTCTGGATATCGCTGATCGCTGGTTTTGTCCTGCTGCTGGGCGGGGGGGGGAGGCGCTGGTCCGGGGCAGCGTCAGCCTGGCCCGGCGGCTGGGCGTGTCCGAATTAATGATCGGGCTGACCTTGGTCGGGCTCGGCACCTCTATGCCCGAGTTGGTGTCGAGCATTCAGGCGGTGCTGCGGGGCGCGCCGGGGATCGCGGTGGGCAATGTGGTGGGCAGCAATATCGCCAATGTGCTGCTTATCCTGGGTCTGTCGGCGCTGATACTGCCCATCGCCACCAACCGGAAGGCCTTCGGGCGCGACGCACCGGTCTTGCTGGGGGCCAGCCTGCTGGTGGTTGCTGTCGTGCTGGTCGGGGAGATGGGCGCTTGGATGGGGGCGGTGTTCCTCGCGCTGCTCACCGGCTATCTGGTCTATACCTATTTCCAGGAGCGCAGTTCCGACAGCGCCAGTGCCCAGATGCATAGCGGTGCAGGGACGCAGGATAGGCTCGCCAACATGCCGATATGGGCGGGATTGCTGTTGGCGCTGGGCGGCATTGCCGCGGTGATCTACGGGGCTGACCTCCTGGTGGGCGCGGCTATCGCGCTGGCCCGGCAGTTCGAGATGTCGGAGACCGTTATCGGACTGACGCTGGTGGCGGTAGGGACTTCGCTGCCCGAGCTGGCGACCTCGGTAACGGCGGCACGCCGCGGCCGGGGCGACCTGGCCTTCGGCAATATCGTGGGCAGCAATATCTTCAATGCGCTGGGCATTATTGGAACCACCGCGCTGGTCACCCCGATCGCCGTACCGGCGCAAATCGGCCGTTTCGATGTCTCGGTCATGCTGGTTGCCGCAATGCTACTCGTGGTCTTCGCCACGACGGGCTGGCGGCTTGGCCGCCGGGAGGGCGTTGTCTTCCTTGTGCTGTTCGGTCTCTACCTGGTGACGCAATTTTCACCCGACCTGCGCCAGATGACCGGGTTGAATTGAGGGCGTATCAGCCGAGTTGCAGCAGGCGGCCCAGCACATCCTCGCGGCGCAGCATGCCCACCAGTTGGCCAGCCCGCAGGACCGGAAAAGATCGATGTGGCTCGGCGACGAACATCTCGGCCGCGGAAACGATATCCTGCTCGGCATCGATGGTCTTGACCTTGGCACTCATCTGCTCGCCCACGACGCCGCGCCATTGCCGGTAATAGCTCGCCATCATTGCGGGGCGAAAGCAGTCCTTCTGGGTGAGAATGCCGACCAGTTCGCCCGTCGGGCCGACCACGGGTGCGGATTCCTGGCCATTCGCATGCAGCAGCCCTGCCGCCTGGCGGATGGGCATGGCGGCGTCAAGCGTCAGATAATCTGTGCGCATGACGCCAGAGACGGGGTCAGTCATGATTGCCTGCCTCCTGCAGCTTTCTAGGGCAGGCCGCGCAACGGACGGCATCGGGGAGGCAACTCATCCCCCCACATGAGGATTGCAGCGGGCGCCCGCGCAGGATGAGCCCCAGCGCCAGCCCCGCCGTGGCCAGCAGCACGATGACCGGCGCAAAGATCATCTCCATGGCAGTTTCCTCACAGCAAGTGCTCGGCAAAGCGGCCGACAGCGACCCGCCTCAGCCCTGCCGGCTCGTTGAACAGGAACAGGGCGTCCACCCCATTGCGCAGCGCCAATGCGGGTCCGGTCCCGCCTGCCGCCATCAGCGCCGTGGCCCAGCCATCTGCCGTCATCGCCGCGTCGGCGATGACCGAGACCGAGGCCGCGGATCCTGCAACCGGCTCTGCGGTGCCGGGGTCGATGATATGGCTATAGCGCCGTGCACCAAGCGTGAATCCGTTGACTTTGTCCCCCGAGGTGGCAATGGCGCGGCCGCCCAGATCCACCACGTCGACAGCGCCGAACGCTCCTGGGCGCGGGTCTTCCACGGCGACATGCCAGCTTCGACCGCTGGGATGCCGACCGCAGGCGGCGATCTCGCCGCCCAGATCAACCACGAAATCCTGCGCGCCATGCCGTTGGAGCGTGCTCACCAACTGGTCGAGCGCGTAACCCTTGGCTATGCCACAGAGATCGAGCGTCAGCGCGGGATCAAGCTTGCGTAGGGCGTCACCGGTGAGCTGGAAACCCGGGCCGGCGGCGGCAAACTCCCCGGCAATCGGCCCGAAGCCCCAGCGATGCACCAAAGGGCCCACCGATGGATCGTAGCTACCGGAGCTATCTGCGCGCAGCGCCAACGCAGCGGCGGTGACCGTGCTTAGCTCGGGGTCAATCTGCATCCAGTCGGTGACTTGCGCCTGGTTTAACCGGGCCAAAGCGCTGTCGGGCTGCCACGGTGACATGAGCCTGTCGATCTGCACCAGCGTTTCCACTATGGCCAGTCGCAGGCGACTGGTGTCTGCCCCCTCGGGCAGCGTGACGGTCCACCATGTTCCGAAAGCTGGCCCCTCCAACGCTATCGTGGCGGCGGGTGATCGGGCGAGGGCTGGAGCGGCGAGTGCCGCAAGGCCAGCCGCCAGAACCAGGCGGCGATTTGGACGAAGCACGTTCATGTCCTCAGCTCCCGAAGTCATCGTTGAAGATGGAATGCGGCTCGACGCCGAGCTGATCGAGCGCCGAGAGGACGGCGGAAATCATGACGGGTGGTCCGCACAGGTAATATTCACAATCCTCGGGCGCGGCGTGGTTGCCAAGCGCCTCGAGGAGCACCTCGTGGATGAAGCCGGTCGGCCCGTGCCAGCGGTCGCCGGGGGCCGGATCGGACAGGGCGACGGTCCAGCTGAAGTTGGGATGTTCGGCAGCAAGCTCTTCGAACTCCCGGACGTAGAACAGGTCGGCGCGGGCGCGAGCGCCATAAAAATAGGAGATGCGCCGCTTGGTGCCTTGCCCAAGCTGCTCGTGGATCATGGCGCGCAGGGGCGCCATGCCGACGCCCCCACCCACAAACACCATTTCGCGTTCGGTCGGCTGCACATGGAAGTCACCGAAAGGGCCGGACACGTCGATGCTGTCGCCCGGCTTCAGTCCGAACAGGTAGGAGGAAACCACCCCGGGCGGAATCTCGATCTCCTGCCCGGCGGGTGGCACGGCCAGCCTGATATTGAACACGACCCGCCCGCGGTCTTCCGGCCGGCTCGCCAGCGAATAGGCACGGGTCGTGCGTTCCGACGCCTGCGCACGCAGGCCTTCCCAGCCCGATATCCGCCACGTCAACTGATGCTCTGCATCGACATCGAGACGGGAGAAATCGCGTTGATACGGGGGCGCGGTGAGCAGCATGAAGCCGCCGGCGCGGAACTTGAAGTCATGTTGGGCGGGCAGGTCGAGCACCAGCTCGCGGATCAGCGGCGCCAGCATGCGGTTGCTGGCAACGGTGCAGGCAAACGTCTCAGCCGACAGAATCTCCGGGCCCACTGTCACGTCCACCGAGCCGCGCAGGTTAAGTTGGCAGGCCAATCGCACATGGGCCCGTCGCTCCCGCGCCGACAGCAGACCGCGCTCGGTGGAGCGCAGGTCGCCGGCGCCTTCGCCCGTGACGATGATCCGGCACTGGCCGCAGGTGCCACTGCCGCCGCATGCAGCGGGTACTGGAATGCTGGCGCTGTGCAGCACTTCGAGCAGCTTGGCTCCGCGCTTGGCCGGGATGACTTGGCCCCCATTGACGCTGACAGACAGCGCGATGTCGGGCACGAGTAGGGATCTCGCCACGAGCAGGCCGAGCGCCAGCGCCAGGATCAGGGCAATGATCAGAACGCTGCCGACGGCGACTTCGAGCATCATGGCAGCACCACCTGGGCGAAGGTGGAAAAGCCCAGCGACATCATGCCGGTCAGGATGAATGCAATGCCCAGGCCCTGTAGGCCGTCAGGCAGGTCGGCATAGGCCAGGCGCCGGCGGATCGCCGACAGCATGATCACGGCGACGGCAAAACCGGTGCCGGAGCCGAGGCCGAAGACGGCGCTCTCGGCCAGGTTATAGCTTCGGTCGGCCATGAACAGGCTGCCGCCCAGAATGGCGCAGTGCACGGCCAGCAGCGAAAGGAAGACCCCGAAGGTGGTGAACAGCGCTGGCATGTAGCGATCGAGCACCATCTCGACCAGCTGCACGGCAGCCGAGACCACGCCGATGAAGGTCAGCAGGCGCAGGTAGCTGAGGTCGAGATCGGGCAGTCCGGCCCAGCTCCAGGCTCCAGGCGCCAGCACAAACCGGAAGAGCAGATGATTGACGGGCACGGTGACGCCCATCACAGCAATGACCGCAATGCCGAGGCCAACCGCCGTGCCGGGCCGCCGCGACAAAGCGAGAAAGGTGCAGAGGCCCAGGAAAAGGGTCAGCGGCATGTTCTCGACAAAGGCGGAACGGATGAAGAGGCTTGCGAGCTCGTTCACGGTCCGGAATCCTTGACCCGGGTGAGGTCGAACTCGGACGTTTCGACCTGCTCGGTCCGCCAGCTGCGGATGGCCCAGACGAGCCCGCCGAGCAGAAAGAAAGCGCTGGGGGCCAGCAGCATCAGGTTGAGCGGCTCGAACCAGCCGCCCTGCTCGACCGTAGGCAGCACCTCATAGCCAAGCAGCGTGCCCCGGCCAAACAGCTCGCGCAGGCTGCCGAGGATGGCGAGGACGAGCGAATAGCCCAGCCCGTTGCCCAGCGCGTCGGCCATGGCGGGGAGGGGCCGATTGTGCAGGGCAAAGGACTCGGTGCGGCCCAGGACCACGCAATTGGTGGCGATCAGGCTGACAAAGACCGATAGCCGCTGGCTCATGTCGTAGAAGTAGGCCTGCAGGAGCTGGTCGACGACGATCACGAGCGAAGCGACGATGATGATCTGCATGATGAGCCGGATCGAGGACGGCAGGTGATAGCGCAGCAGGCTGATGATCCCCGCAGCACAGACGATAACGACGGTCAGCGCTGCGGCCATCGTCGCCGCCGCCGCCAGTGTGGTGGTGACAGCCAGGGCCGAACAGATGCCCAGAATCTGCAGGGTGACTGGGTTCTGGCGCAGGATGGGGTGGGTAAGCGTTGACCAGGGCGACATCAGAACTCTCCCCGCCTGATGGCATCGAGCAGCGGGCCGTAGCCCTGCGGTCCGAGCCAGAACTCTAGCATCCTAGTCATGGCCGTGCTGGTCCGCGTCGCGCCAGTGATAGCGTCGACCTCATATTCTGTGGTGGCGGTGCCCCGTGCCACGGAAAGCCGCACGGCCCCTGTTTCGTCTGCCACCAGCTTGCCGGCAAACTGCTGCCGCCAGGCGGGCTCATCGATCCGGGCACCCAGACCGGGCGTCTCGCCATGCGACATCACCGCCAGGCCGGCGACGGTGTTCATGTCCGCCTCGATGGCGATCATGGCCTCGATCGGGCCGCCATAGCCCGTGCCGCTGACGGGCAGGATTGCCAGTTCGACGCCCTCATCGGAGCCGCGCAGCAGATAGATCTGCTTGAGGTTGGCGCGGCTACCCAGATTTGCAATGTCCTCCTGCGGGGAAAGTTCGGTCCAGTTGCCCGTGTCTGCTAGGGCAGCGGAAAGTGTTTCCGGGGTCACGTCCAGCGCAGCCTCGGCACGGCGCAGGTCGACCACGACGGTGGACAGGACCATGTCATCGGAGGCGGCGAGAATCTGGGTCAGTCCCGGGATTTCGGCGAACAGGGCCTCGAGGCGGGTCTGTTGTTCAAGAGCGCGGTTCTGCGCCTGGATCGGCCGGAGCGCGACGGTGGCGCCCGTCACCATCACCGCGCAAACGGCCGAGATCAGAAAGGCGATGACAACGGTCTTGGTCCGGCTCTCATTGGGCAGGGACAACAGCCGGCGCCAGAGCTGGATCGGGTTCAGTTCAACCATGTCGATGTCTCCGGACTGCGCGCCAGATGGCGATGGCAATTTCGTCCAGCAGCGGCGCGGAAAGCGATGCCAGCAGCGCCGCCGAGACGGCGATTTGCACCGTGGCGGTGTCCCAGGTGGCGGCGAAGAGGGCGATCAGCGCGCCGAACAGCGCCCCATGCAGCCAGCGCCCAAGGGCGGTTGAAGCGGCGGTGGCCGGATCACACACCAGCAGCACCAGCACCAGCGCCACAGCGCCGGTCAACAGGTTGAGGCTAAACCCGCCGGTCAGGACGAGCACCGCCAGTGCCCCGGCCAGCACGCGCCATGGCAGCACGCCGAAGGCCATCAGCAATAAAGCGGCGGGAATAGCGGCCCAGCCGACCTGAATGGCCAGGGCCGGCCAGGCGGCCGTCGGAAATCCGAAGCCGAGGAACATGATCGCTACCACGGCCGGGCTGAGCACGCTGCGCCCCCACCCGCCGAAGACGAACTCGCCGAACACGAAGCCGAAGCTGATCCCAAGCACGAACTGCAGGGGACCGACTTCCGGAGCGAGCATCGCCATGGCCAGGGCTGACACGGCCCCTGCCGCACTGGGCGGCTGGGCGCGCAGGACAGTAAACAGACCCTGCCACAGTCCCCCGACAACGACGGCAATCAACAGCCGTGCCGCGCCGGTGACGCCTTCCTCCCAGAGCCAGGCGGCTGCCACTGGCAGCGCCGCTGCCAGCAGGATGAGAGCCACGGTCTCGCGATTCCATATGCCACGCATCACCCATTTGCCTCGATACGATCGAGTGCCGCGCGCAGCAATTCCGAGAAGCGCGGCGAGGCGGCCGTTACGTAATCGACAAGCGCCATATCCTCCTCCAGCAGGGACAGCACCCCCAGATCAGCGGCTGCTTCGTCGTCGCCGACCGACAAGGCCCGCAGCAGGGCCATTCCCGGCACAAGGCCGCCGAGCGCCTGTTCTACTGCGGCTGTAGCGATGATCGGCTCCGGCCGCGAGGCGCGCCGCAGGGCGGCATCGAGCCAGTGATGGCGCGGAGTGGCGTCGGACCGTTCCAGTACGGTCACCTGGCGATCATGATAGCCGAGCCAGCGAGACGGGGTACCATCCACCACCGAGCCCGAAAGAATTACGGTTTGGCCCGGTTTGCTGTGCTTGTAACAAATCTCCCGCAGATCGGCACCCGGCTGGCATCTCACCAGGCGAGTTTCGCGCATTCCTGGGCCTGCTACCGACACCAGCCGCGTGATGGGGAGACTTCCAGTTGCCAGCAGTTCTCCGATGGCAACGATGTCTTCGAGGCCGATATCCCAGACCTTGCGCTCAGGACTTGCCGGATGGTGGCGGTAAATCTGGAACCCCGCGAGACCGGCTGGGTGCAGGCCTCCCACGCGGGAAACTGTTAGGCCGGCCATGCCTGACACGATGTCAGTTCCGCTGTTCTGGCAGAGATGAACCGGTCCGTCGCAGAGCCGGACCATTGCGCTCAGGCCCAGTTCCAACCAAGCGCGATTCTGCCCATCAAGGACAAGCTGGGGATCGGCAGCGAGCGGCCGCGTATCGGCGCCCATGACGAAGATGGCTGCCGGACGCTCTGCCGCGGCAGGGACTCTTCCAAAGGGCCGCGAGCGAAAGCGCATCCAGAGGCCAGCGCCTTGCAAAAGCGCCCGAAGCGCATCCGACCCGCTGCCGGCTGCGACTTCGCCTCTCGCGTCGCGGGTGTCGTAAACCTGCGCCTCGAGATGATCGCCTGAAGCGATGACCAGATTGGATAGCCGCCGTCCCGCTCCGATCTCCAACTCAATGACGCGCCCCGACATCGGCGCAGTCAGGATGCATTCGGGCCGCCTTCGATCCCGCAGGACCGGTGCGCCCTGCTTGACGGTTTCGCCCACTTCGACCAGCGGCTCGGCCCGAAGCTGCATCTGCGGCCCTAGGCTTAGCCCCGCTTCAACCGTGAGGTGGGTTTCCGGCGCCACCGGCAGGGGAAGGGGCGTGTGGACGGGCACCGTAAGGCCGCGATTAGCAAGTCCTAGTATGGTGCATCCTCCCTGACGCTCGGAGCCTGACCAGTCCACCGGCGGCTTTGCTTGACAAGCCAACCCCTAGCAGCGAGTCTTTCATGGTCCAGTCAAGTGAGCAAGGCCGCAATGCGCATTCAATCATTTCTGCTCTGGAGCATACCGCTAATATTTGCCGCGGTCTCTGCCACTGGACAAAGCCCTGAACGTACTCCGGATATTGAGGAAATTACTCAATGGGCCCGTTCCGGGCATGCAGATATCCATTCGCAATCTTTTGCGCACTGGAACGATGAGGGCGAAATACCTCCCGTCTGCTCTACCTGCCATTCGGGCGCCGGCTTCCGTTCGCTGTACGGATTCGACGGGAGCGAGCCGGGCCTGCCGCAAAGTCCAATTCCGGTCGGCGGAGTTGTCGATTGTGATACCTGTCACAATCCGGACCTGCCCAGTGTGACCCAGGTTCCTTTGCCATCCGGCCGCGAACATCCGGTGACCGGCGCAGAGGCCGCATGCATGACCTGCCATCAGGGGCGCGCCTCGGGTACGACAGTTGAAAGGGCGGTTTCCGGGCAGCCGGAAGACCAGGTCAACCCCGTGCTCCGCTTCATCAATCCACACTATTCGATTGCAGCTGCCAGCTTGCTGGGCGGGACCGGCGCGCTTGGATACCAGTATCCCGGCAAGCAGTATGAGCCCCGGTTTTTCCATGCCCGGCCAGTCGCGACCTGCGTATCCTGTCACGAGCCGCATAATCTGACCGTGGTGGAGGAGACCTGCCTAGCCTGTCATGACACAGGGGACTCCCTTCAGATCCGGATTTCTCGACAGAGTTATGATGGTTCGGGCAACCTGCAGCAGGGTATTCATGCCGACATTGCCGCCAACCGGCAGCGCCTCTTCGCACTGATGAACGACTATGCCCGCGATATCGCTGGCACGCCTGTCGTCTACGACGCCGCGAGGCATCCTTATTTCTTTGCCGACCACAACGGGGATGGGCTGGTGGACCAGCGCGATGGCGCCCCGGTCGCCTATGCCAGCTGGACGCCGCGATTGCTCAAGGCCGCCTATAACTGGAAGTTCGTCGGCGCGGATGGCGGCATCCACGTCCACAACCCCCATTATGCGCTCGAGCTGCTGTTCGACTCGGCGGAGGATCTCTCAACCGCCTTGGGAAGGGAACTGACGGATATGGCGCGATAGCGCAGTGGCACCCGCACGATGAAACACATTATGGTGGCGACCGATCTTTCCGAACGCTCCGATCGCGCATTGCGGCGGGCGACACTATTGGCACGGGAAACCGGCGCCGCCCTGTCGGTGGTAAACGCTGTAGACGATGACAAGCCAAGACACATCGTTGAACGCGAGCGGGACGATGCAGACGCTCTGCTGCGTCGGCTGACTGCAACCTTGCAGGAAGTGGACGGTGTAAAGGCCAAGATGCAGGTGATCATGGGGGAGGCGTCGGAGGCGATCCTGCAGGCCGCCCGGGAGAATACCCCCGATCTGCTGGTGATTGGCCAGCATCGCCGGCAGATATTCCGGGATATTTTCGTTGGCACAACTGCCGAGCGCACGATCCGGTCCGTTGGCTGCCCCACCCTGATGACACATGCTGTCCCGGTGGGCGCCTATCGGCACGTCCTGTTGACGACCGATCTCGGCGAGGCTTCGCGGGATGCAATGGCCGCTTACTTGAAGCTGCCCCTGGCCAAACAGGCCCGTCAGTCCATCCTGCATGTTTTTGATGTCCCTATGCTCCGGCTCTTCATGTCGCACGAGATCCCCGCAGATAAAAAAGCAGCGCACGTGGAGGATCAGCGGGCGAAGGCATCGCGCCAGCTTTCGGAATTCCTCGTTTCCGCGGAGGCAACGGACTTCGACCCGATCCTGCGATGTAATTCGACCAACACCAGTGGAGAAATTCTGGCTGCAGCAGCCGAAGCGGGGGCGGACCTAGTTGTTGTTGGAGCGCAGAGTAAGCAGGGGCTTGAACGCTTCATTCTTGGAAGTGTGGCCGAATGCGTACTCAGAGATGCACGGCTCGACATTCTTGCCCTTCCATCCAGTCGCTAGCGCCCCGGTGCCGGGTCTTCGTTACGCCTGCTAGTAGAGATCGGCCATTCCACTTCTATTGATCAAAGACCCCCCGCTCCCTGGTGCATGCCGTGGTCCAACTGATGGCCGACGATGTCCTCGCGCCGAACGTGTCGACAAGCATTACCCATAATATGGCAGTTCGCTGTGTTTTCATGGCCGCAGCGACTTGGCTGTCACACCTCGACGCCACCGTCTGTCCTGCCGTCTGTCCGCGGCACAAAAATCGCTGGAGGGCCTAGACACGGGGCTCGTTTCCTGACTCTCTCTCCGCCAGTTTCCCAAATCCAGGCCTTTTCAGCGACTTAAGCTCCCGGAGAAGCTTCGGGACTGATGCACATGCATTATGCACGTGTCGTTCCAGTCTCCGGCTTTTGGCCTTGGAGCTGGAGATGAGCATGTCGGGCAAGTGTACCTATCTGGAAAAGGTTGGGGCGGTCCATTTTGCGCGCAAACGAATCCGCCGCGCCGGGACTGGGCGGGTGGAGCCCAGGGATGCGCTGACGCATCCGACGCGCCGGCTCATTGACGGACAGCTGCTGCGGCCCGAGGAGGTGATTGGGGATGATCTGGCCCGACGCCGTGTGCCCGCTGCCACGGTGGCATCCCATTGGAAGACGCGTTGGCAGGCTTCGAAACAGCCAAGCGTCCTCCCAAAAGCCGCCATCTCGACTGTCGCCGGTCGATCTCCATGTACCAGCTCGTAGAGCTATCCAACCTTCCGCGCCGTGAAGGGCGTGACCGTCTTGCACTGCATTCCGGCGATTATGGACGCCGCAGCAGCGTCGAGGCCGGGAATGTTGAGGTCATATTCGAACACAGTGCTGCCACTGATCCGGGTGGAGCTGTCGATCTGCATGGTGTGAATGACGCTGGCGCCCGAAGACCCGCCATTGGCGGACATGCGCTCGTCGACCACGACACCGCGCCATGTCTGGAGGCCCGTCTTGTTCCAGCGCACCATGCCGGCTGATTCCATGAACAGCTTGTCGGGATGGAACTCGCTGCCCCATTGGATCATCCTCGTCTGGCCGGACATGCCGCCGGGCGGGACCTGTCCGCTGACCATCTTGCACTGCGAAGTGTCCGTCGCGCCGACGCTGATTTGCCAGCGCCCGTCCTCAAGCCCGGAATTACTGGCGACGGCCAGGGGACATGAGCCATCGCCACCATATTTGCGGTCCACCTGGGCCGGCGTCAGGTCCTGCCAACTGAACCCGTCATCGTCCTCCACCAGGATCATGTCGATTGCGCCCTCGCGGGTGGGGATCTTCAGCGTTGCCTCGACGTCCTCGATCGTTACCGAGCTGACCTTGCAGGTGCAGCCGGAAGACCCGCAGACCGCTAGCTGGACATATTGCGCCTGGGCAGGCGCGACCTGCATTGAAAGTCCTGCGGCGAGGCCGAATGCCAGGACACCGCGTTTCGTGAAACTGTGCATGTGCTGGCTCCTCAATTGGACAATAGCTGGCGGAACGCATCGGGCGTGGTGTTGCTGAGATCGATGGGATACACGGCGCCGCTCCGCTCGGGCTGAGCGGTCGACATCTGTGCGCCGGGCGGGGTCACAGTCAGAGTATCGAGGATCATCTCGAAGACCACGTCGAGCATCATGTCCTGACCCCGCATGTAGCAGAGCTGGCTGCTGCCGACCGGCGCGCAGCGGCCATTGGACTCCAGCCATTGGCGCGGATTAAGCTCGATCGTGTTGACCGTCCCAAAACTCTCCCAGAAGAAGCTGGCGGTGGGGAGATCGCTGCGTGCGCCGCCAGCCGTTTCGTAGAAATAGGGCTCGCTCATCGCCCAGTCGTTCGGCAGGGTCAGCGAGATGCCGCTGGCGGCGTGACTGACCGGGCAACCGGCCGGCGTATTGGTGCAGACAAAGGCGACATCCTCACCAGCACCGTCTTCAGCAGCACCGGTGTCGCCGCTGGCACCGGATGCCAGCGGGATTTCAAAGTCATTGCGGCCGTTGGGGTCGATGGTGATGGTGCCGGCGAGGTAGATGCCCGCGCCTTCATTGACGCCCTCGACGTCATAGGTCCCGCCTGCAGCAAGATTGGTGACAAAGCTGGTCTCGAGGTCATTGCTGGCAAAGGCGACGTCCATCTCCCGCACATCGGTGCGAATGGCCGACCACTGCACGCCGATATCCCCGATTTCGAACGGCGTGCGCAGGCGTACCGGAACTGTGGTGGCGGTAGCATTCTGGCCGGGCTCGGCCCCGTCTGGAGCCGATGAGATCATGTCGACAAAATCGGCAGGCGCCGGCCCGTGCACGGCCTCGCGCATCTCGGCCAGCGAAGGCGGAGTATAGCCGCCGGGCCACATGACGACGCTGATGCCCATGGCGCCGGAGGACAGCGTGCCGGCATAGCCGATCTCGTAGGGCGTGAGATAGAGCGTCATCGGCTCAGGGATCGGCTCGCCCACCGTGAAGGTCATGCGCAAAGCGCCGCCCTCGAGAGTTGCAGTGGTGAACGTGCCTTCCCGGCCCGCCGCCTGCGGACCGGCCAGCATCTGCCCGGCTGTCCAACTGCCGCCGATCGGGGCGTCGGGATAGGCCTGCTCGAGCGCCAAAGTCAGCAATTGATCGGCGCCCGCCTGCACCTGATAGGGCGGTATGCCGAGCACCTGCCAGGGGCCGTCCAGCGTCGGAACGTATGGATCCTCCTCGCTCATGACCGGGATGACAAAGTCATTGGCCTGTCCGGGCAGGATTTCCACCACACCCTTGAACGTGTCCTTGGGCCCCCAATCGGCAGTGACTTCATAGCGGCCGGGCTCGAACACACCTTCGCCCGTCACACTCTTGCCCGAGGGCGCCCAGGCTTCCGGGCTCATGTCCGGATCGAGCGGGATGGCCGACCATTCATGCGGCACCTGTGGGAAACTGGGCGGCATTCGGAACGTCGCTGGCACCATGGGCAGGTCATCCTGCCCGGGCGCCGCCTGTGTTGCGGCGGCAGCCTGGGCGGCAAGATCGGCCGTATTGGTCCCGTCGGCATCCTCGAACGGCACGCCAACGCCGAACTGACGGGAGAACAGGATCTCCTGCTGGTTGCCCGAGATATAGCGCAGTTCGTATATGCCCGGTTCAGCTGGTGCGCGCAGGCCCATGCGCTGGTTTTGCCGATTGCTGTACGGATAACCCCAACTCTCGAAATAGTCGTCGGGCGTAGCACCCGGCCGGGCGATGACAATGCGCTGGCCGACCTGATTGGGGCCGCGCCAGGTGAACTCGAACCGTGTGTCGGCTTGGACCGAACCAATGGCGTCGAAGCCGTTGGACGCCGCGACCACCTCAATCGGCTGGCGGGCGATGATGCCCTGACCGGTGACGGCCAGGATCAAATCGTATTCGCCCGGCTCCAACGGTGCCGTTCTGGTGAACGGGTTGTTGCCGGATGCGGCACCGCCGAGCACTCCATAGGAGGGGTTAACGTCAGGCTGGCCCTCGCCGCGCCGCGTGAACCCCGCATAATCGACATTGCGTGCGGAGCCCGCAAACGAAATTCTATAGTCGTGGCCAGCCTCCGCCTTGGGCCCGATGTCGAAGAAGGCTTCCGCGACGGGTTCAGGCTCGGGCTCCGGCGCGGGGACCGGCTCGACCTGCGCCACCTGACGCAGCGCGTCGGCGAGCTCCTGCCCGGTCTGCGGGGTCAGCAACAGCCCGCCGGTGGCGTCGGCCACGCAGGACATGACCTCGCCCTCTTCGCGGGTCAGGCCGAAGCCGACCACATGGGCGCGAATGGCAATGCCTTCATTGGCCAATTGTGCCGCGAGAGCACAGGGATCGGCCTCGCAGGTTTCCAATCCATCAGTGACGAGGATGATGTCGGCGGATTC
>CBFGTF010000064.1:0-15356 GCA_965651655.1 uncultured Devosia sp. | reverse complement strand
ACCCTCTCCCTCAAGGGGAGAGGGGAAGCGCAGCCTCACTTGATCTCGTCGGCTTCCGCCCAGGCGGCCCGCAGCTTCTCGACCGTGAACCCCGGCGCCCGCGCCGCAGACAGCACCGGCACTTCCTTGCGCATGACCACGTCGATGGCCCAGGCCATGCGCTCGATATGCTCGGCCGGGATGACCACGCCACCATGGCGATCAGCATGGATCAGGTCGCCGGGGCGGACATGCATGCCGAAGACGGTCACCGGGCAATCGAGTTCGGTCACATGTACGAAGGCATGGCTCGGGCCGACGGCCCCGGCAATGACCTGGTAGCCCTCGTCGAGCATGCCGAGATCACGCAGAACGCCATTGGTCAGGGTGCCGGCGACGCCAAGCCCCTTGTGCTGGGCCACCTGCATTTCGCCCCAGAAGCCGCCGATGACGTGGGGCCAGTCGGTATCCTCGATGACCACGACATTGGGACCGGCACCGACAGAGACATACTCATAATATTGCATGCGCAGCGCCCGCACCTCCGCCGCCGGTTTCTGGGCCGGGGATGAGGCGCGGATCTTGGCCGTACGCGCGAAGCCCACCACGGGCGGCAGGCCGGGGTCAGCGCAGACCACCGGGAACTTGGTGAAGCCCTCGGCCGTGCGCCCGCCCATGACATGTTCAAGCGCATTGCAGACGGTGGGCGTATCGGCCTTGCGCAGGGCAGCGAGGGTTTCGGGGGTGATGGTGGACATGCGCTTCTCCTCGTACATGTTGCTTCGCCTCTCCCCTGAGGGGAGAGGGGGCACAACCATGCGCCTTGGCCTTACTCCGCTGCCTGTGCCGTCGCGAAGACCGGCGCTGCGGGAGATGCCGCCCCACGGATGACAAAGGCAATTGCATCTGCCGAAGCCGGGTTGCGGTAGCCATGCATCAGCCCGATCGGCACGGTCAGCGTATCACCGGCGCCCATGACCAGCGAGCCGCCATCCCAGGTGAATTCCAGGGTGCCGGACTGCACGAAGATTACTTCCTGCTCGGCGCGGGAATGGGCAGGGATGACGGCGCCAGTCTCGAGCTTGAGGCGGCGCAGGGTGAAGTCATGCTTCCAATGGCCGCTGATCGGACCGGCCTTGATGCCATCCTGGCCATCGACATCGCCGATGACACCCGCCTCCTCCACGCCGTCTCCGGTCAGTGGCGAATTGGGGTCGCCTTTGATGTCCTTGCCCTTGATTGCATATTTCGCCAGTTCGGCCAGTGGCGGGGTGGCCAGTTCGCGCAGCTTTTCGGCGGTCGGGGGCTGCTCCAGTTCGGCACCCTGGGGCACTGTCTCGCCCAGCGTGGTGTCGACCAGCTTGCCACCCTTGAGCAGCTTCAGCCCATAGTCCTCGGCCATCTTGAAGACGCTCGGCGCCCAGACAACCTTGCCCGGATCGTCATGGCCAAGGACCACGAAGAGGAATCCGGTGCCCTCGTCCAGCTTCTCGAAGCCCCGGAACATGTGTGTTGGCACCGTGGCCACGTCGCCCGGCTCGACGTCGATATAGCCCTCATCCTTGTCCGGACCGAAGACGAAGCGCCACTTGCCGGTATGGACCACGAAAGTCTCGGCCGTGAGGTGGCTATGCTGGGAATTGGTGCAGCCGAAGGGCTGGCGGGCGGCGCCCACATTGAAGCCATGGGCCTCGGGGATATGCACCACCTGCGCCGGATTTTCCGACACGCCCGGCCCGATGATGGTGAAGTTTTCCTTGCGGTCCGACCCCGGCGTGCGGGCATCGATAAAGGCGTTGCGCAGGCCCTTGAGGTCCGCATAGCGCACGAGGCGCTTTTCCATTTCGCCCTGGGTCCAGGTCTTGTTCTGGGTCATGATGACCTCCTCTTTCCGCATCAGGATAGCAGTTTTGCATTCGTATGCAATATGGATCGAAAATGCGGCGAAGCCATGCTCGTCGCGTCATTTCTCTAGGTTTTGGCGGGTTTGTAGATGTGCCGGCCGTCGATTTCGACGACACCGGTCTTGGGCAGCCGGGCTGAGGTCCGGACCACCAGTTCGCCATTGAGGATACGGTGCTCTGCCTCGATTTCACCAGAGGCGATCTGGTCCATCAGGATATCGACGGTGGCCTCGACCATGCGCTTCATCGGCTGGCTCATCGAGGTGATGCCATAGGAGGTCCAGCGAGCCGGCCCGACATCATCATATCCGATAATGGACAAATCCTCAGGGATGGAGAGACCGAACTCGTAGCGCGCGACATCCATGACGGCGACCGCCATGTGATCGTTGGCGACAAAGAGCGCATCGGGCCGGTCCTGCCTGGCAAACATCACGCGGGCCGCGGCCTCGGCCTCGGCCCGGTTGTAATTGCCGACGCCGACAATGATGTCGTCATGCCCGGCGGCGGCCAGCACTTCCTGATAGCCGGCGAAGCGGTCGCGATTGGTCGAGGAGCTCTCGATGCCGGAGATATAGCCAAAGCGCGTGTGTCCGCCGGCCAGCAGGAATTCTGCAATGCGCCGCCCGCCTTCGCGATTGCGGGCGGTGACACTGGACACCGCATCGCGCTCGGTGGTGCGGTTGAACAGCACCACGGGTATGCCCGCCGTGGCGCACTCCTCGGACAGGTGCGAGGAAAGCGTGGTCGAGGCCAGGATGATCCCATCGACGCGATATTGCATCAATTGGTCGAAGACCGGATCGCTGTCGCGGTCCATATGGCCGGTGAACAGCAGCAGGCGGTAGTTCTCCTTGGCCAGCAGCCGGCCGAGTTCTTCGAGCACGTCGGGATAGAAGAGGTTTTCGAGATAGGCCATCACCACGGCGATGATGCGGGAGCGATTGGTGATCAGCGAGCGCGCAATGGCATTGGGCCGGTATCCCAGCTCCTGGGCGGCGGCCACGACCTTGGCGCGGGTCTTGGGGGAGATGGAAGCGCCCGGGGTAAAGGTGCGGGAGACCGCCGACTGCGAGACGCCTGCGCGGCGCGCCACTTCGGACGAGGTCACTCCGGTCTTTTTTACTCCGCTGTCCATCCACCATCCACCAGTAGCGCGGCGCCGGTGATCAGCGCCGCGGCATCGGAGGCCAGAAACACGACCGGCCCCATGATGTCCTCCACCCGGCCCAACCGACCCAGCTTGATCTTGGACAGAACCCAGGCGCGGAATTCGGGATCGCTGAGGTTCTTTTCGGTCAATTCGGTTTCGATGAAGGTCGGGCAGACCGTATTGACCCGAATATTGCTGGCCCCCATCTCGATGGCCATGGCCTTTGTCAGACCTTCAACAGCATGTTTGCTGGCGGAGTAGACAGCGCGCTTGGGGCCGCCGACATGCCCCATCTGCGACGAGATGTTGATGATGGCCCCGCCCTGCCCCGCCGCCTGCAGCTTTGCCGCCACGGCCTGGGAGGCAAAAAGCGTCGCGCCCAGATTGAGCTGCATCACCGCCTGATAGTCAGGCTCGGTAATGTCACCAAAGGCGCTGTGCCGGCCGGTGCCGGCCGAATTGACCAGCACCTGGAATGGATCGCTATCGTCCACGAAGCTGCGTATGGCATCGAAATCGGTAATGTCGATGGCAACGCCCTCGGCCGTCAGCCCGGCCGCGGCCATGGCGTTGACCACCGCCTTGACGTCGCCGGCCGTACGGGCCGCGACTGTCACCGCCGCGCCGGCTTCGGCCAGTGCCACCGATATGCCAAGACCGATGCCGCGTGTGCCACCCGTGACCAGGGCGCGCTTGCCATCGAGGCGGAAACTTGGGGTCCTGGGCAGCTGCATCTTACTTTCCGGCGTCGGGTCTCGGGGTTGCAGCCGTACCATAGGGCACGTTGCGTCCGCCATAGCGACGGACCCGGATATTGGCCTGTTCGGCGTGGCCGACAAAACCTTCGAGCATCGAAAGGCGCGATCCATATTCCCCGATCATGGCCGAGGCCGCATCGCTGGTGACGGTCTGCCAGGTGCAGGTCTTGAGGAACTTGCCGACCCACAAACCGCCGGTATAGCGCGCCGCTTTCATGGTGGGCAGCGTGTGATTGGTGCCGATCACCTTGTCGCCATAGGCCACATTGGTGCGCGGCCCCAGGAACAGCGCGCCGAAATTGGTCAGGTTGTCCCGAAACCACATGTCGCGGTCGGTCATCACTTGCACATGTTCCGAGGCAATCCGGTTGGCTTCCACCAGCAATTCATCATAGTCCTCACAGACTATCACTTCGCCATAGTCGGCCCAGGATTTGCGCGCCATGTCGGCCGTGGGGAGGATGGCCAGCAGGCGCTCGATCTCGGCCATGGTGTCATGCGCGAGCTTTTCCGAGGTAGTCAGCAGAATTGCCGGGCTGGTCGGGCCATGCTCGGCCTGGCCCAGAAGGTCGGTGGCGCAGATCTCGCCGTCCACGGTGTCGTCGGCAATGATCAGGGTTTCCGTGGGGCCGGCGAACAGGTCGATGCCGACCCGGCCATAAAGCTGACGCTTGGCTTCGGCGACGAAGGCATTGCCGGGGCCAACCAGCATGTCGACCGGATCGATGCTTTCGGTGCCGATGGCCATTGCGCCGATAGCCTGGATACCGCCCAGCACATAGATTTCGTCAGCGCCGGCCATGGCCTGGGCCGCGACGATGGCCGGGGCCGGCTTGCCGTTGAAAGGCGGCGCGCAGGTAATGACGCGGGGACAGCCGGCGACCTTGGCGGTCAACACCGACATATGGGCAGAGGCCAGCAGCGGATACTTGCCGCCCGGCACGTAGCAGCCAACGGCATTGATCGGTACATGCCGGTGACCGAGGGTGACGCCGGGCAAGGTCTCGACCTCGAGCGGCAGCATGGTGTCCTTCTGCTTCTGGGCAAAGTTGCGCACCTGGGCCTGGGCGAATTCGATGTCGGCCAGGTCCTGGTCGGTCAGTTGCGCCTTGCAGGCATCGATCTCCTTCTGGCTGAGCCGGAAGTCATGCCGGTCCCACTTGTCGAACCTGATCGAAAGATCGCGCACGGCGTCATCGCCGCGCTTTTCGATGTCGGACAGGATGGATTCGACGGTGGCACGAACCTGCCGATCGGCTTCCGCCCGTTCCTCGACATCCTTACCACGCTTCAGCCAGACTGGCATTGGAGGCTCCCCTCAAGAGTTCATTCATAGATACTGCATACGTATGCAATACTGCAAGATGGTCACAGCCGAAAGCACGACTTTTGGCGATCAACGCCGTAGGGGCGGTGTCCGCAGACCGAATTCCGTCGCTTTCTCGAAGGCATCACCGAACTGTACGATGCGGGCTTCGGCATGGTGCCGGCCGATGATCTGCATGCCGATCGGCAGGCCATCATGGACCCCCACAGGCAGCGCCAGCACCGGGTGCCCGGAAACGTTGAAGCCGATGGTCCGCATGGGCGTCCACACCGCCTCCTTCTCGAAGGGCGCGGCCGGCAGGGCCGTGGTCAGGGCCCCGGCGGTGATGATCACGTCATGGTGGTCGAGGAGGGCGTCGACAGCATCGCGGAACTGCGCACCCATGTGTCGAGCCCTGGCCAGTTCCGGTTCGGATATGGCGAGCCCAGCAGCAAGGCTGAGGAAGGCCCGGCGGCCATAATCCCGGGGGCGCTCGCGCAAATGGCCGGCATGCAGGCGGAAGCTCTCGGCGTGCAGGATAGTCGCCACGGCCACTTCGATGCCGGCATAATCGGGAAGGTCGATCTCGTTGACCACGGCCCCGAGCCAGGACAGCCTGGAAACGGCATCGTCCATTGCCGCCAGCACGGCAGGCATGGTCTGGGCATCATGCGCGAACCAGTTGCGCGCATAGCCGATACGCAGATCGGTGACAGGTTCGCCCAGGCGCCCAGAGGCACTGCGCGGGCCGGATTGCCCGGTCAGCACGTCCAGCGTCAGGGCGGCTTCGGCGACTGAGGCGCTGATCGGGCCGACATGATCGAGGCTGGGGGACAGTTCCAGCACGCCCTGTCCGGGCACGCTGCCATAGGTGGGCTTGAGGCCCACGGTGCCGCAATAAAAGGACGGTCCGCGCACCGAACCGCCGCTATCGGTGCCGATGGACGTGCGGATCAGCCCGCCCGCCACCGCCGCGGCACAGCCCGAGGACGACCCGCCGGTGATGTGGTCGAGCTTCCAGGGGTTGCGGGCGGGCGGGAAAAGACCCTGTTTGTCCGGCCCGACAGTGGCCCACTCATAGGTCGCAAGTTTGCCGATGATGATGGCGCCGGCCTGCCTGAGGCGGGTGACCACTTCGGCATCTTCCTCGGCACGCGCATCGGCGCGACCGGGGGCATTGGCGGTGGTGGGCACGCCTGCCACATCGATCAGGTCCTTGATGCCCACGGGAATCCCGTGCAACGGGCCGCGATCCTTGCCGGATGCCAGTTCTTCATCGGCGCGGGCGGCCTCCGCCAGGGCAGAGTCAGCAAGCACGCGATAGAAGCTCAGGTAATCGGCATCGCGGGCAGCAATACGCGCCAGTGTCGCCTCGACCAAGGCGACCGAAGTCAGCCGACCATCGCGCAGGCGATCACCCTGTTCCAGAATCGACAGGTCGAGAATGCTGGTCTCTGGCGGGACGCCGGGCGTCGCCACCGCTCCGGCCAGCCCGTCATGCATCCAGGCGGCCAGCTTGCCGAGCCGGGCAGCTTCGTCCGGTGTCACTGTCAGCCCATTGGCTTCGAGCGCCGCCTTGAAGCGGGCATCGAATGCGGTATCCCGCGTCATGGTTCAGGCCTCGATCCGTCCACCCGTGGCATGGTCGAACAGGTGGCAGGCCGCAGGCGGAATGGCAATATGGGCCAGCTCGCCGATTTCGGCGCGGTAGTCCTTGCCGACCTTGATCGAGACCAGCTCCCCGGCCACGCGCATGGAGAGCATGGTCGCATCGCCCAGCAGTTCCACGGTATAGATCGGCGCCGCGATCTGGCCGCCGCTCTCGGCCAGGCCTGCATCCTCGGCCCGAAAGCCCAGAGTCACCTTCCCCGTGACGGCGGGGTTCAAACCCTCGATGCGGATGCCGGCGGCGGTAAAGACGCCTCTTTCGATTTCGCCCACGACCAGGTTCATGGCCGGGGAGCCGATAAAGCTCGCCACAAAGGTATTGGCGGGCCGATCATAGATTTCCATCGGCGTGCCGACCTGCTGCACCACGCCCTTGTTCATGACCACCACTCGATCGGCCAGGGTCATGGCTTCGATCTGGTCGTGGGTCACATATACGGTAGTGCGCTTGAGCGTGTGATGCAGGTTCTTGATCTGGGCGCGGGTCGAGACCCGCAGCTTGGCGTCGAGATTGGACAGCGGCTCGTCCATGAGGAAGGCATTGGGCTCGCGCACGATGGCGCGGGCCAGGGCCACACGCTGGCGTTGCCCACCCGACAGGGCCGCCGGACGGCGCTCGAGGAAATCATCGAGTTCCACCATTTTGCTCGCCGCCATGACGCGATCATGGTGCTGCTCCTTGGGCACCTTGCGCACCTTGAGCGGGAAACGGATGTTCTCGTACACCGTCATATTGGGATAGAGGCCATAGCTCTGGAACACCATGGAGATGTCGCGGTCCTTGGGCTCGAGCTTGTTGACCATGCGGTCGCCGATCCAGATTTCGCCCTCGGTAATGTCCTCAAGGCCCGCAATCATGCGCATGGTCGTGGTCTTGCCGCAGCCCGATGGTCCGAGCAGCACCAGGAATTCCTGGTCGGCAATATCGAGATTGAAATTGTCCACGCCGACGAAATTGTTCCAGCGCTTGGAGACGTTCTTGAGACGGATCTGGGCCATCTTGGTTACCCTTTTACGGCGCCGGCGGTGAGGCCGCTGACGATCTGGCGTTGGAAGAAGAGCACGAGGATGAAGAGCGGCACGGTGGCCGACACCACGGCTGCCACGGCGAACATCACATTGCCCGTTTCCTGGATGGAGCCGAGAAAGCTCGAAATCTTTGGCACCATGGTCTGGTTGTCGGCACTGAGGAGCATGGCGGTGACGGCGAAGTCATTGTAGCCGAGCAGGAAGCTGAACAGGCCGGTCGTGACCAGGCCCGGCCACATGACCGGCATGATCACCATGCGGAAAGCCTGGAAACGTGTACAGCCATCGACCATGGCACTCTCGTCGAGATCCTTGGGGATCGAGAGGAAGAAGGAATGCAGCATCCACAGCGTGAACGGCTGGTTGATGGCCACGAGCACGATGATGGAGGTTGGCAGAACACCCCAGATATTGAGCTCAAAGAAGGGCAGAAGATAGCCTGACACCAGCGTGATATGAGGCATGGCGCGGAACACCAGTGCCGCGATCAGGATCCAGAACGCATAGTTCCTGCCCGACCGCGCCAGGGCGTAGCCGCCCAGCGTGCCCAGCGTCAGGGATATGATGGTGACGCTCAGTGTCACGACGATGGTATTGCCCGCCGCGCGCCAGAAATCGCGCACAACCCAGGCGCCATAATAGCCTGCGCCGGTAAAGGCTTCGCCGGTCTGGGCGACGGTATTGGTGCCGAAAATGGCGTTCCACCAGCTTTCTCGCGAGAAGAAGTCCACCTCGACCTTGAACGATCCCCAGACCGTCCAGAGGAAGGGCACCGCCGCAAGGATCACCCAGAGGACTATGAAGCCATAGATCAGGAAATTGAGGAGCGGGGGGCGCTTGTGGGTCATTGCGTCCGACATGGTCACACCGCCTTGTGTTTGAATTCGCGCCAGGTGCGCACCAGAACCGGGGAAAGCAGGATGATGACGCCCAGAATGGTCAGGACGGAGGTTGCGCCGGCCGAGCCGAACTGCTGGCTGTCGCCGGTCAGGTCATTGTAGATCAGCCAGCTCAGCGAGGTGGCATTGGCCTCGGCCGAGAAACCGACGATCGGCTCAAAGACGCGGAAATTGTCCATCAACTGCACCAGCGCCACGAAGGTGGCGAGCGGCGCCAGGTGCGGGATGATGACATAGCGGATGCGCTCCCAGCGCGAGGCGCCATCGATCATCGCCGATTCCAGCGTGTCGCCCGGCACCGTCTGCAGGCCCGCGTAAAAGACCACGAATGAAAACGGGGCATTGGTCCAGACACCATAGACGAGCAAGGCGGCCCAGGTGAGCGCCGGCGTCGAGCGCAGCGACAGGGTCGGATCATTGAAGATGTGCTGGATGGTGGCGCCCAATATGCCGTTGGGACTGAGCATCCAGTAGAGGATCAACGAACCGATCAGCGGCGTGATGATCATGGGAAGGAGCGAAAAGAAGATGATCGGTCCCTTGGTGATCTTGGGCAGGGCATTGACCGCCAGGGCAATTGAGAAGCCCAGGATCATGGCCAGCGGCGTCACCACGAAGCAGTAGACCAGGGTGAAGATCAGCGCCTTGTAGAAGGGCAGGTTGAGGATTTGAGCGAACTTCTGCGCCGGGCCGGTATCGGCCGACAGGATCACGCCCAGTTCGGTGGACGCCAGGTGGGCGCGGTTGAAATAGGTGCCCAGACCGTTGAACCGGCCCAGCGGCTGCTCGTCGCGCAGTTGCGCAGTCGCGGCCGAATCGACGCGCAGTTCGGTGGAACAGCCGCCAAATGGCTGGCAGTTCTCGACCTCGACCATGACTTGCTCATGGCTGACATAGAGCGACTGCACCACCACCGAAACGATGGGCAGGGCGATGAACAGGACCATGGCGATAAGCGATGGCAGGATGAATGCAAAGAAGGTCTTGTTTGGCATTGCCTGCCTCCTCAAGCGCGTCGCTTCTGGTTGCTAGAATGCGGCGGCTTCACGCCCAGCGCAAAGCTCATGCACGACGGGTCGTCGCACCGACCCATGGCCGGTACATTTGCCTCCCCCCGCGTGCGGAGGGAGGCTCAGCGTCCGAGGGAAGACTACTGGAGGAAGCCGGCACCGCGGGCAGCGGTCTCATAGGCAGCCTTGACGTCGGCCAGGGCCTGGTCCGCATCTTCGGAGCCGGCCACAAACTCGGCCAATTCCGTCGAGAGCGCGGTATGCAGCAGGCCCATATAGGGCTGCATGGGATAGGCCCGCGCGCCGGCATTGGCATTGGCGATCACGCCGACGGCTGCCGGACCGGGCTCGTAGCCGGCAATCAGCCAGGTGGCGACGTCCTTGTTGGCCGCCATCATCTCGGGGCTGATGCCATGGACCATGGCGCGGAACGAGGCTTCGGCATCTTCATCGGAGATGTTCTTGGCGATGGTGAAGCCATCCCACCAGAGTGCCGCCGCCGGGATCGAACCGCCACCAATGGTCGGGCTGGCGGCCAGAACGGTGTTTTCAACAACACCGTCGGCAGCACCCTCGTCATCGAGAATGGCGCCGCCAAGCGAGCCCCATTCATTCATGATGGCAACATTGCCGGCCTCGTATTCCTTCTGAATTTCATTGGCATCGAAGGTGAGGTAGTCGGGGTCCATGAAGGCGATCATGTCGCGCATGACGCGCAGCACTTCACGGCCCTGCTCATTGTCGATGGCCAGTTCGGCACTGCCCGGCGCAAAGAACTCGGCACCCGTGCCCAGATAGTTGTTCACGAATTCGGCGGCCAGATCCCAACCCGGCTTGACCGAGGCGGCGAGCGGATACTCCATCAGGCCTGCTTCCTTGATGGCAGCGGCGGCGGCGAGCACCTCGTCATAACTGGTGGGCGGCGTGACACCGGCCGCTTCCAGGACGTCCTTGCGATAGAACATGTGCTGGCCATTGCCCATGAAGGCGATGGCCATGACCTTGCCGTCGATCTTGACCAGTTGGCTGGGCAGCAGGTCCTGGCCGAACTCGGCGACAAGGTCGTCGAGCGGGCGGATGAGATCTTCGTTGAGCAAAGGCACGATGGAATTGTTGGCAACCACCGCCACCGAGTACTCGGCCGGATTGATGCTGAGGGCCGGCACCTGGATTTCCTTGTGCTCGGCAGTGGCATTGGCGGTGACGGTCACCGCGCCTGCCGCGCATTCCCCGGCGGTGGCATTGATGGTGCGCAGAGCTTCAAAGTCATTGCTCAGAATGCGCACGGAGCCGGCTTCGATGCCGCACTCGGCGAAAGCGACGCCCGTTCCCAGGGCCAAGGCGACAGCCGACACGGCTAGCGTAAGATAGGGCTTCATTTCGTTCTCCTGACTTTGGGCACCCGGTGCCCACACTTTTAGCGACGGCCTATTCGGCCCACGCGTCCCCTGCCGGCGTTCCCCACCGCTGCATACGTATGCATACATGTTTTGCATTCGTATGCAATACCCAGCTAAGCACATTGCCCTGTCGCTCGCAACGCTCTTGGGTGCGGGTGGCCCCTGCAATGACGGATGACTTGGCGGGCAGTCTCACAAGGCGTGACATGTGACGCTGCTCGACCGTTTCCGGCCCCGACTGCCCGAAACGCAGAAGCCTCCCTCGCCTGTCAGGGTGAGGGAGGCCCGGATATGTTTTGGATGGCCAGCGCCGGCAGGGAGTGCCCGGTCAGATGCGCAGGCCGCGCTCGTCGAAGGCCAGGATTGCGCCCGGCTCGATTCCGACGGTGATCGGCGCGCCATCGGGAATGCGAGAATGTCCCTTCTGCTGGATGGTCACCTTGGTCTCGTTGTCATTGCCGATTGCATAGACGAATGACACGCCGCCAAGCTGTTCGACCACCTGTGCCTTTGCGGTGAGCGTCGGCCCACCGAGGGCCGCATCGGCAAAGTGCTCGGGACGGATGCCGACGCTGATCTGCTGTCCGACAGATCCACCCTGCCCGCGCCGCCGGACAACCAGGCCTGGTGAGTCGAAGGCGTCGAGGGCCACGCTCATGGCATCGCCGTCGATTGCAGTGATCTTGCCCTCAAGGAAGTTCATGCGCGGCGAGCCGATAAAGCCTGCGACGAACTGATTGTCGGGATTGTCATAGAGTTCGATGGGACTGCCCTGCTGCTCGATGCGTCCCGCGCGCAACACGACAATGCGGTCTGCCAGGGTCATCGCCTCCACCTGATCATGGGTCACATAGACCATGGTGGCGCCCAGCTGCTGGTGCAGCTTGGCGATCTCGATACGCATCTGCACGCGCAGCTCGGCATCCAGATTGGAGAGTGGTTCGTCGAACAGGAACGCCTTGGGTTGGCGCACGATGGCGCGTCCGATGGCGACGCGCTGACGCTGGCCGCCGGACAGCTGCCGCGGCTTGCGCTCGAGAAGATCGGTGAGCTCCAGAATGCGCGCCGCCTCCATCACCCGTTCGGCCACCTGGTCCCTGGGCGTGCCGCCCATGCGAAGGCCGAATCCCAGGTTCTGTTCCACGCTCATATGCGGATAGAGCGCATAGGACTGGAAAACCATGGCCACGCCGCGCTCGGATGGATCGTAATCGGTCACATCCTCGCCCCCGATCAGCACCTGCCCCGATGTCGGCTCCTCCAGGCCTGAAATGGTGCGCAACAGGGTGGACTTGCCGCAGCCCGAAGGCCCGACAAACACCACGAATTCCCCGTTGCCGATATCGAGATCGATATCGTGGATCACCTTGACTGCGCCGAAGCTCTTGTTGATGCCCCGAAGTTGTAGATCTGCCATCGTCTCCTCCTTGCCGATGGTTGAGGTCAGCTCAGCGCGCTGCCCAGAGCGCGCCACGTTCGAAAATGGTGCGCATCTGCGGCACCTGGAATTCATCCACCACATGGCCGAGGGTGGAATGAAACACCCGCCCCTTGCCGAAGCGTCGCTTCCAGACCACCGGCATCACCACGCCCTCGATCTCCTCGAAATGCGCGCCCGAAAATGTCGTGGTCGCGAGCACCTCGATGCTGGGGTCAAAATGCATGTAATACTGCTCGGAGTGATAGGGGAAATCCCCCAGCCCCTGCATGATCGGGTCATCGGGCCGGGCCACGTTGACGGTGAAATCGATGATATTGCCCGGATGGGCCACCCATTGCCCGCCGACCATGAACTGGTAGTCGGGCTCATTGCGGAAACTGTCGCTCATCAGGCCGTGGAAGCCGGCAAGGCCCGTGCCTGCACGCACCGCAGCCAGGAGATTGGTCAGCTCTTCCTTTTCGATGCGAGACATGGTGATGGCCGGCACGATCAGGTCATATCGCGCCAGTCCGGCATCGGCAAAGGCCTCGGTCGTCGGTTCGATGTCGACGGCGAAGTCATGCTCCTCCAGCATCGCACCAACCAGGCGCGCGCTTTGCTCGGGCGTGTGGCCGTCCCATCCTCCCCAGACGATCAGGGCTGATTTAGTCATTGATTTTCCTCCTGGTATGCCGAAGTCCATGGGGCGCTGTAGATGTCGCGCAGCATCAGCGCGGCAGCCCCGCGCGCCCAGAGCTGATCGTCCAGCGTGTGCAGGATCAACTGGGTGGACGCATAATGTGCCCGGAAACTATTGGCCGCCGCCGTCGCCTTGACGACGGGTTCGACCAATTCGCAATAACGCGATGATTCCAAAGCGATAATTATCTTTTGGGGATTGATCAGATTGATGATGTGGGACACCCCGATGCCGAGCTTTTCGCCATAGCGGTCGATGACGGCGCGGGCTTCGCTGCGGCCCGCATCGCAGGCTTCCGCCAGCGCCGCCATGATATTGGTCCGGGCCAGGGGTGCCTCCATGAACGAGGGGCCCAGCGCCGCAGCGGCCTGCTGGCGCAGGGCCCCCTCGCTCACATGGGCATTGAGGCAATCGCGTTGCCCGCATTCGCAGACCAGGCCCTCACCGCCGACCTTGAGATGACCGAAAGTGGGACCAAGCGTACTGGCGCCGCGATGCACGTCGGCATCGAGCCAGAGCCCGAGGCTGGCCGTCTGGTCGAGCACCACTACCGCGAAGCTTTCATCGCGCTGCGCATAGCCGAACCAGCTTTCGGCCAGAGCCAGCAGATTGGCCGGCTTTTCCAGCTTTACCGGCAGGCCGGTGCGTTCGCCCAGCAGGGCACTGAGTGGCACCTCGCGCTCCCCGAAGACCGAGCTGGCATAACTGCGGCCAGAGCGCGGATCGACCAGGCCCGGCACGCCAATACCGATGCCCCTGATGCGCTTGCGATCAACGCCGGACTTGTTGACGCAATCATCCATGGCGTCCTCGATGAGGTCGGCAATGACATCGGCCGGCTGGCGGGCCAGCCGGATCGGCAATTGCACCGAGGTCACCAGTTCGCCCCGGAAGTCGATCAGCGTCACCGTGGTCATGGCCTCGGAGATCTTGATCCCCAGAACATAGGCGGCGTCGGCGACCAGGCCCAGCAGCACGCGCGGACGGCCGCGATGGGCCTCGCCATTGGCCTGTGGCTGGGCATGGGTAGCGTGGATCAGCCCCTCCTCGATCAGAGCGCCGGTAATGGCTGAAACAGTCGTGCCGCTGAGCAGGGTGCGCTCGGAAATCTCCACGCGCGAAATCTGGCCATGGCACCGGATGGTCTCCAGCACATGGTATTTGTTGATTTCGCGCATCAGCAGCGGATCTGCGATCTTCACGACCAAGGGGGCGCTCCGGGTGTCTGTTTCAGCATCGGTGATTTAGTTTGACATCCGTATCAAAATCAACCGTGCCAGTGAAGCCGAAATCGTTTCAGAATTCTTAAGCGGCTTCTAGTTCATCATATATATCAGATAGTTATGCAGCCTTATCCGCCCAGCTCCGCGTCACATTGCAAACGTGAGGTACGTTCCTCTTGCGTCTTTAATAAGGGATGCGTAGAAAGTAGCAAGTGGCGAGTTCAGTGGGGACTGTCTCGTTACCGCGGTCAGGGAGGATTTTCCGGAAGTGGTTCCGGGGCCGCATTTTTACACAGGAGGATTTCATGAAGCATGTTGCGCTTGCCGCAATGCTGGGGCTGGCGGCCATCGTGCCGGCGCAGGCCCAGACCGTCGTCCAACACCTGCACATCACGTCCATTCCCGCCGAAGTGGAACTGATGAATTCCATCGCCGCCGATTTCATGGCGCAGAATCCCGACATTGTCGTGGAACTGCCCTTTCTTGAAAACGAGGCCTTCAAGGCGAAGCTGACCACCCTGCTGCAATCGGCAGATGCTCCGGATGTGTTCCATTCCTGGGGCGGCGGTGTGTTCTATGAGCAGGCCGCCGCCGGCGTGCTGCGCCCGGTCGAGGACATCCTGAGCGACGAGGCCAAGGAAAATGTCGGCACGGCCGGCGTTTCCGCCTTCACCGCGCCTGATGGCCACCTCTATGGCGTCGCCCGCGACGTCAGCGAAGTCGTCCTGTGGTACAACAAGACCCTGTTCGAGCAGGCTGGTGTCGATCCGGCCAGCATGGAAACCTGGGAAGGGTTCCTGGCTGGCGTGCAGGCATTCAAGGATGCCGGGATTACCCCGATTGCCATTGGCGCCAAGGACAAGTGGCCGGCCCACTTCTGGTGGTCCAAGCTGGTCGTCCGGCTGGC
>CBFGTF010000063.1:0-15384 GCA_965651655.1 uncultured Devosia sp. | reverse complement strand
TTGCCGCCGGCATTCCCGTTGCCGTTGTTCCCGGCATTCCCGTTGCCATTGTTGCCGGCGTTTCCGGTTCCGTTGCCGTTGTTACCGGCATTGCCATTGCCGGCACGGACGCTGGCGCTCACGCCATTGCCCTGCCCGCCGGCATTGACGCTGGCATTGGCATTGGGGACCGCGCGTCTCTCGACCGCATCCAGTGCGTCCTCCGGTGCGAGATCGCCGCTCACCACGGCGTCGCGCGCCGCTGCGGGCACCACTTCACCCTCGATGAGGTAGATAACCTTGTCCGAACCCGGGCCGCTCACATCAAGCGGCGCCGCCTGGCTGGCACTGGCTGCCTGGCCCGGCGTCACGTCGACCACCATGTCGTGCGCACTGTCCTGAACCTGCACGACGCCACTATCCACTTCGACCAGTGCCTGGCCGTTGCGATAGGTCACTGTGAACTGGGTTCCCTTGACCACGGCCGCCAGCACCGGTGTCTGCACCGAAAAATGCTGCACATTGCGCCGCTCGGCCTCGATGGTGACGCTGCCCAGGGTCTGAACCACGCTCGTCATCTTCTGGCCCGGCGCATCGCGGACGGCGATCTCGGTATTGCCGGCCAGCGCGATGCGCTCCTGCCCCCGCACCAGTTCGACCCGGCCATCTCCGGAGGTGCGGATCTTGCGGCCATCGGGTACGACGTCGCCGCGCTCCAGCGCCACCCAGCTGCCGTGCTCCAATTGCATCACGCCACCGCGCAGCCGTTCGGCAATCCAGTCCTGCGCCAGGACAGAGCTGCTGACCGACGCCAGCATGAGTGCCAGAAGAACCGATTTACCGATACGCATGGTTTCTACCTCCAAAGCCGGCCTTCTGCCCGCTTTCGTTGGTATCAGCACGCGACCTGAATGCTTAATCCGACCTTAAAACTGCCCCTTCGCGGCGCGCCGGAGTGCTCACATCTGGCACAAGGGTTAACGCTGCCTATCGGAAAAACCCCAATATGTCAGGGTTGCAACCCGACCGGCACCGGCGGCGGCGCATGCAGCACCGTGATCCGCACCCGTTCATTGGCCGACATATAGGGATCATTCGGGAAGAATGGGTCACCCGACGCCCGGCCCGACACCGCCTTGAAGCGATCGTCGCTCATGCCGAACTCTCCCAGGATCGAGCGCACTACATTGGCGCGATCCGCCGACAGCTCCCACGGCCCATAGCGCGGATTGTCATAGCGCCCGCCTGCAGCGGTATGCCCCGAGATCGTCACTTGGGCGTTGAGCTGCTGCAGGATCGGGCCAATCGCGGCAATGGCGGCGCGCGTCGGCTCCAGCGGATATTTCGATCCTTCGGGGAACATCGGTCGTCCCTGTTGGTCGACGATCTGGATATCGAGGCCTTCTTCGGTCTCCTCGATCAGGAGGTTGTCCATGTACGGGGTGACTTCCGGCAGCGACTGCCAGGCCTGCTTGATGCTGGCGGCGGCGCTGTGGAAGGCCTGGGTATCGATGGATTTGAGATTGAATTCGCTGTCGCTGGTGGCCTGCGCCTCGCTGCCCTGCTCGCGCGCCGGTCCGCCGATATGGGTATCGACCGTGCCCTGGTCCGAGCTCTGCGGCGAGGCCGGACGGTCATCGATGACGTCGGCCGACGAGCCCGACATCTGGCTGCCCGAATTGTCCATGGCACTGCCGCCCATGACCCCGCCCGCGCCGCTCGTGGACAGGCTCAGCGCCGCAGGAGCAAAATAATCTGCCAGGCCTTCCTTCTGCTCGGGTGTCGTCATGCTGATCAGCCAGAGCAGCAGGAAGAACGCCATCATCGCGGTCACGAAGTCGGCATAGGCGATCTTCCAGGCGCCGCCATGATGGGCGTGCTTGTGCTTCTTGATCTTCTTGATGATGATCGGCTGGTCGTAATTCGCCATTCTGGCTTACCGGCTTTCTAGAGCATGGATCGGACGAAGCGCCTCACGCACCGGATCAGGTCGTCGCCGGCAGGGCGGCGGTGGCGGCTTCCACCTCGTTGAAGGAGGGCCGCACTTCGCTCATCAGCGCCTTGCGTGCGAACTCGATGGCCATCACCGGCGGCTGACCGCCGATATGGGCCAGCAGACCCACCTTGAGCGACAGGAAATACTTCGATTCCGCGTCATATGTATTCCTGAGCGACTGGGCGAAGGGCCCGAAAAAACCATAGGCCACGAACACACCGAAAAACGTGCCCACCAGCGCGCCGCCGATCAGGTGGCCCAGCACTTCGGGCGGCTCGGTAATGGCGCCCATGGTCTTGATCACGCCCAGCACTGCGGCCACGATGCCCAGCGCCGGCGTGCCATCGGCAATAGCCTGCATGGCCGAGACGATGCGGTCCTGTTCCTGGTGATGGGTTTCCAGTTCCTCGTCCATGAGCGCTTCCATCTCATGCACATTGTTGGACCCCATGGTCACCATGCGGATGTAGTCGCACACGAATTCCACCGCGTGGTGGTTCTTGGCAAAGGTCGGGAAGGCGTTGAACAGGGTGGAATTGTGCGGGTCTTCGATATGCGGCTCGATCCCCAGAATGCCCTTCTGCTGGATCAGCTTGTACATAGAGTACTGCATGCCGAGCAGCTCCACGTAAGCCGCCTTGTTATATTTCGGCCCCTTGAGCAGCGTACCGAACATCATGGGCACGGCCTTGAGCACCGGCGCGCCATTGGCGATGATGAATGCGCCGATGGCGGCGCCCAGGATGATCACGAATTCGAAGGGCTGCCAGAGCACCTCCACATGCCCGCCCATCGCCGCATAGCCACCAAAGACACAGGCAAACACGGTAATGACGCCGATTATCATACGCATTGGGGTTACTCGGACTCGAACGCTGCACAGTGCGGCAGGCCAATAGGCCACATCCGCGGGGGCATAATGGTCCGGTCAGGCTTAACAGGGGGTGTATTCTTGTACCGCTCTCTTGCGTCTGCCACGATTTGGAGTGCTGATGACAAGGCTGCATCCCGCCGCCGCGACACGAGATCCCCAATGTCCCACCGCCCCGCCATCGCACTCCTCGCTGCCACACTGCTCCTGGGCGCGCCCCTGCCCGCCGCCGCCCAGTCCGAGGAAGACATCTATGCCGGCATCGAGGCCATCCATGGCAATGCCGAGGGCTTTTTCGAGGTGTTCTCGCTGCTCCAGGATGCGGTGATGTTCGGCGATCCCGTCACCTTCGGGCAATATTCCTTCTTCCCACTGACCGTGAACGCCAATGGCGAAACCTATGACGTGCTCGAGGAACAGGACCTGCTCGACAATTTCGACATGCTGGTCTCGGCTGACACATTGCAGGCGGTACTCAACCAGGACGTTGCCGATCTCATCGTCACCGATGAAGGTGTCGGCATCGGCAATGGCGCGGTGTGGATTACCAATGTGTGCCTCGACGACGCCTGCGCCCAGACCCAATGGGGCATCATCGCCATTAACAACTGACGAATAAAAATCACATTGCATGATCCATATCAGGCATTAGGATGAGAAAACGAACCGGGCGCCATTCAGCATGCGCGCCCGGTCTTTCCGTTCCCGGCGCAGCTTGAGAGAAGCTGCGCATCCTCGTTTGATGGATCAACACCATGACCGGCCCGACCTGGACCGCCGACAATGGCAATGGCACCTACACCAATCCATTGTTCTACGAGGAGTTCTCGGACCCCGACATTATCCGGGTGGGCGACGACTTCTACCTGACCGGCACCACCATGCACACCATGCCCGGCCTGCCGGTGCTGCACTCCACCGATCTGGTGAACTGGACCCTGCTCTCCTACGCCCTGGAAACCCTCGATCTCGGTCCCGAATTCCGGCTCGAAGACGGCGAGATCTACGGACAGGGCATCTGGGCGCCCTGCATCCGCTTCAAGAACGGCCTCTTTTACATCTTCTCCAACGTCAACAAGCAGAAGACGCAGATCTATACCGCCACCGACCCGCGTGGCCCCTGGACCCATTCCGAGGCCGAATACGGCTATCACGACCTCACCATCTTCTTTGACGACGATGGCAGCTCCTATGTCGTCTGGGGCTATCGCAATCTCAGGATCGCCAAACTGGACGAGAGCCTGCATCGGGTCATTCCCGGCACCGAACGTGAGCTCACCCCGCCAGAAAGCCTGATGGGTGAAGGCGCCCACTTCTACAAGGTCGATGGCAAATACCTCATCACCAGCGCCTGGTTCGCCGGCCGTATGCGCATGCCCTGCGCCCGCGCCGACCACATCGACGGCCCCTGGGAGATCAATCCGGCCATTTCCATCGACGAGGATTTCGGCCTGATGGAAGGCTACAAGATAAAGGGCGCCGGCATTCCGTTCACCCTCTCGCCTCCCTTTGAAATCGTGCCGCCCAATCCGGCCGCCAATGGCCGGCTCAATCTCCACCAGGGTGGCATTGTCGACACGCCGAACGGCGAATGGTGGGCCTGGTCGATGATGGACTACAATTCCCTCGGTCGCCTCACCTGCCTCTCCCCGGTCACATGGCAGGATGGCTGGCCCTATTTCGGCCTCCCCAACAATCTCGGGCGCACCCCGCGAACCTGGGTCAAGCCCACCATTGCCAGTCCCTCCGAAATCGTCGTCCCCTGGCCCAGCCGCGGTGACACTTTCGATGGTCCCGCCCTCAACCCGCTCTGGCAGTGGAACCATGTCCCGGTCGACGGCAAATGGTCACTCGCCGAACGCCCCGGCCACCTGCGCCTCCACACAATGCCCGCGCCTGATTTCTGGCGGGCGAGGAACAGCCTCACCCAGCGCGCCATCGGCCCCGTCTCCACCGTCACGACGAGGCTCGACGGTTCCGGTCTCCAGCCGGGCGATGTGGCGGGCCTTGCCCTGCTCGGCATGCCCTGGCGCTGGATCGGCCTCGTCCATACCGGCAGCAATCTCGAATTACAGCTCTTCGACTACCAGTCGGGCCACGCGACCACCGCCGCCTTCTCCGGCACAGAAATCTGGCTCCGCGCCAATTGCGACTACCTTTCCGAAGAAGCCACGTTCAGCTATTCGACCGATGGCCGGACCTTCCATAAGCTGGGCGAGCGGATGATCATGATCTTCCAGCTCAAGACCTTTCAGGGCATCCGCTATGCGCTCTTCGCCTACAATGCCCAGGGTCGCGATGGCGGACAGGCCGACTTCGACGAAGTGGTGGTCGATGAGCCTCATCCCCGCGGCCTGATGCAGCCCATTCCCGCCGGCCAGCGCGGCGCCCTCGTCCTCGCCAATGCGCCGACCTCGGGCTTTGCGGCAGAACTCGGCACGGTCCTGGCTGGTGCGCCAATGGACCTCTTTGTGGAAGCCATCGAACTGGGCCGGGTGATCCTGCACCACGCCGGTGGCCCACTCTCGGTGACCGCCACCGGCGTCGTCACCATCGGCGGCCTGCACGGCAGGGCCACCCATTGGCAATGGATGGAAACACCCACCGGCGAGGTCATCCTTATGTCTCTGGCAACCAACCGTTTCCTGCGCATTCACCCCGATGGCAATGTCCGCGCCGACAGCCCCGGCCCCACGCCCGATGGCATGGATGGCACACGGTTTCGATTTGTCACGACTTGAGTGAGACCCTCAGTCTCAAGCCAGATTGAAATCAGGCCGCCCTTCCCCGGTCTGGCTATGCGTGTGCACCACCAGCGGGCGGATTTCCATGCGGCCATATTTGAGGATCGGGTCATCATCGAACAGCGGCGTCAGGGCATCCAGACTCTCCCCCTCGAGCAGCAGGAAGCCTGCGACCACTTCCTTGGCCTCGGCATAAGGCCCGTCCGTCGCAATCAGTTCGCCACTGGCATAGCGCAGTACCCGCCCGCTCGACGGGTCGGCCAGCGGCGAGGCAAAGATCAAATTGCCGCTGGCCCGCAATTTGTGGTCATGCGCGATGGTGGCATCATCGAGCGCCCGAAAGTCCGCCTCATTCATCCCGTCCATAGAGCCGGGGTCGATATAAACCAGTGCCATGAAACGCATGTCATCCCTCCAGTGCTGTTCTGATCATACGACGAACGAGACTGGCGCATTTCGACAAGCAATTCAGTTTTCTGAACGCAGTCCAGCCACCCACACCGCGCCGCCCTCGGGCTCGACCCGAGGGCCAGCACCAACACGCAACGACCTGCTTCAGAGGCGGCTGGTCCTCGGGTCAAGCCCGAGGACAGTCCGGAGCAGGAAGATAAGATGATGCGAGAGACGGCCCTTAAACCGTCCCGCGCGCCTTGCGCACTGCCAGTACCTTGTCGACATCAGCCGCCGAGTGCCGCTCATAAAGGTGCTCGTCTTCGGGCCCGCCGGCGGCATTGACCGTGCGCCCGCGCTTTACCGGCTCGCGCGCATCCACCTGCTTGGCCCAGCGCGTGAGATTCTTGTAGCTGGTTACGTCGAGAAACTCGCCCGCATTATAGGCCCGGCCCAGCACCATGCCGCCATACCAGGGGAAGATCGCCATGTCGGCGATCGTGTAGTCGTCCCCCGACACATATTCAGTCTCGGCCAATTGCCGGTCCAGCACGTCGAGCTGGCGCTTGGTTTCCATCGCATAGCGATTGATCGGATATTCCAGCTTGGTTGGCGCATAAGCATAGAAATGCCCGAACCCGCCGCCCACGAAAGGCGCGCTGCCCATCTGCCAGAACAGCCAGTTCATGGTCTCGGCCCGCTTGGCCACGTCCTTGGAAAGGAACGCATCGAACTTGTCTGCCAGGTAGACCAGCATGGAGCCGCTTTCAAAAAGGCGGATCGGCTTGTCCGGACCATAATCCATCATTGCCGGAATCTTGGAGTTCGGATTGACCGACACAAAGCCCGAACCGAACTGGTCGCCCTTGCCGATATTGATGAGATAGGCGTCATATTCCGCGTCATGTCCGGCGGCCAGCAGCTCCTCGAGCATGATGGTCACCTTCTGGCCATTGGGCGTCGCCAGTGAATAGAGCTGGATCGGGTGCTCGCCGCGCGGTAGCTCCTTGTCATGAGTAGGTCCGGCTATCGGCCTGTTGGTGCTGGCAAACGCCCCACCATTTTCCTTGTCCCAGGTCCATACCTTCGGCGGCACATATTCGGTCATCGCAACAGCTCTTTCGATTTGTCCTGAATGCTTGGCGATCTTTCATCGCCTTTCGCCGATATAAGCACGTTTAGCCGTGAACGTAACCCTCTGCGCCAGCAAACTTGCCAGCCGCCTGGCGCACGGCTACTGCTCCGCCCATGAACCCCGTCCCATTCGACATCTTCCTCGTTGCCACCCCGGGTCTTGAGGCTCCCCTGGCAGACGAGGCGCGCGCCGCCGGTTTCGCTGACGCAAAAGTCACCGAAGGCGGCGTGACTTTCCCGGGCACCTGGCCCGATGTCTGGCGCGCCAATCTGGAACTGCGCGGCGCCACCCGCATCCTGGCGCGCATCGCCTCCTTCCGCGCCATGCATCTTGCCCAGCTCGACAAGCGCGCCCGCAAGCTTCCCTGGGCCGAATTTCTGCGCCCCGATGTCCCCGTCCATGTCGAGGCCAGTTGCAGGCGTTCGCGCATCTACCACGATGGCGCCGCCGCCCAGCGCGTCGCCAAGGCCATTGCAGGGGAGCTCGGCGTCACCATCGCCGAAGACGCCGCACTCCGCATCATGGTGCGCATCGAGGATGACCTCGTCACCATCAGCATCGACACAACCGGGGAGTCGCTGCACAAGCGCGGCTTCAAGGAAGGCGTCGCCAAGGCGCCCATGCGCGAAACCATGGCGGCGATGTTCCTACGCCAATGCGGCTATACGGGCACCGAAACCGTGCTCGATCCCATGTGCGGCTCCGGCACCTTCGTGATCGAAGCCGCCGAAATTGCGCTCGGCCTCCATCCCGGCCGCGAGCGCAGCTTTGCGTTTGAACATTTGCCGGGCTTCAACCCCAGGGCCTGGGCTGATCTCCGCAAGCCCGCTGCACCGAAGCCGGTCTCGCTGATCTTTCACGGCACCGATCGCGATCCCGGCGCCATCCGCATGGCCGGCGAAAACGCGGCCCGGGCCGGCGTCGAGGCCCTTACCCGCTTCGAGCCAAAATCCATCGAAGACCTGACCCCGCCCGAAGGCCCGCCGGGCCTGGTCATCGTCAACCCGCCTTACGGCACCCGTATCGGCACAAAGGGTCCGCTGATTGGCCTTCATCGCACCCTGGGCACGGTGCTCAAGACCCGGTTTTCCGGTTGGCGCGTCGGCATCGTCACCGCCGACAAGCAACTGGCCCAGGCCACCGGCCTCACCTTCGAGCCACCCCTGCCCCCCGTCCTTCACGGCGGCATCCGCGTGGCGCTCTACCGGGCCAGCCTCTGACCTTCGTGATCCAAAGATCTCACGGCTCCTGCCCACCCTCCGCCTCGAGTGGAGGGTAGCGGCGCTAGGCTCGTAGAGCCGTAGCAAAGCTGGGGAGGGGGTAATTGTAAGATTGCAGAGAGCCTGTACTCAACACACTCCAGCAAACGCTCGGCTGGGCGCGCTTCGCACCTAAGCCGCCTGTTCCCCGGGCGCCTCCGCCACGCTCTCCAGCCGCGCAAAGCCGCGTTGCAGCGCCGCGAACACCACCGGATCAATCGCCGTTTCCAGCTCCTTTTCCATGACCTCGAACGCCACCGAAACAGGCATCGCCTTGCGATAAGGCCGGTCCGCCGTCAGCGCATCGAAAATGTCGGCCACGGTGACGATCCGCGTATCGAGATCGATGGCCCCGGCCGCGATCCCATGCGGATACCCCTTCCCATTGAGCTTCTCGTGATGATCCCCGGCAATGCGCGCCATGTCGCGAAACGCAGCGATCTTCGACAGGATCACCCGACCCAATTCGGGGTGGCGCCTGATCTCGGCCCATTCGTCATCGTCCGGCTTGCCGTTCTTGTCGAGCACGCTGTTGGAAACACCCAGCTTGCCGATATCATGCAGCAGCGCCGCCCGCTTCAGCCAACGCCGCCGCTCTGTCGAATAGCCCAGTTCCTCGGCGATCAGGTCGGTGAAGAGCGCCACCCGGTCGCTGTGCCCGGCTGTGAACGGGCTCTTGGCGTCCACCACCTGCGCAAAGCCGGCGGCGATATCGTCGAGATAGTCTTCGTCCACTGCACGCGCCAGCGCCCGCGGCTCCAGCGCCACCACCCGCTCGGGCAGGTCATTGGTCAGCATGGCACCCCAGAACCCGGCATCTCGTTCCAGCCCCGCCAGGATATCCACCAGCTCCGGGTCGAACCAGCGCCCCGACCGTCCCGTGATTTCGGCCAGCGCCGCATCAGCGCCGCCACGCATGAAGAAGACATCGACCACCTGTGCCAGCAGCGCAATCTGCCCGAAGCGCGAGATAGCCGCTCCCGCCAGTCCCACCGGCTGGCCGCTTCCATCCCAATGCTCGTCAAGATCCAGTATCCCCTGCGCCACCGCTTCGGAAAACCGCATGCTGCGGGCAATCTCCGCACCGCGCTGGCAGCGCGTTTCGATCAGTTCCCTCGAGATTTCCCCGCCATTGCGGGCAATGTGCACCAATGTCTGCAGCCGCTCGACAAAGCCCGATTTCCGCGCCGTATTGGCGATAAGGAAGCGCAGGATTTCGGGAAGCTTGGTGTCGACGACCTTGTAGGCGCCCTTGAAGCTCAGATCGTCGGCCAGATAGAGCTGGCAGATGCGCGCCGCATTGGAACTGCAACCGATATCCTTGAGCAGCAGCGTATAATAGAGATCCGAAAGCTCGGCCGCCGACAAGCCCAGCTTCGAGCCGACATGCATGCCGATCCAGCAGCATCTGAGACTGTGCCCCACCGGCTGGCCTTCGGTAATGTCGAGCGCAAAGCTCAGCGCCCCGACCACTTCGGACAAATGAATGACGTCGCGCTTGGACACCGCATCCTCCTGGCTCCCGCCAACACTACGCAGGAAACCTTAAGTGAGTGTCGTGAAGTCCAGCGCCCGCATGCCGGCAATTTGAACTAAATGCTAACCATGTGATCAGTCATGCGCCCGGCGCATGCAACGATCACCCAGCCAATGCCTTGTCTCCGTGGGTATCGCGTATCGAAGGGGAACTGAAATGTCCGTCCTGTCCCGCATTCTGGTGGTCGAAGACCAGCCCTTGCTGCTGCTTGATCTTGTGGACCAGTTGGCCGAGCATGGACTCGATGTCCTCCCGGCTGGCAGCGCCCGCACGGCAGCGCGCCTGCTCGACGCCAATATCGATGCCCTGGTGACCGATATCGAACTGGGCGATGGCCCGGATGGTCTGGCCTTGGCTCGCCTCGCCGCCAGCGGCAATCCCGGCCTGCCCATCGTCGTGGTCTCGGGCGGCGTGCGCCCCGCCGCCTCCGACCTGCCCACTGGCGCCGTCTTCATCCCCAAGCCCTATACCGTCGACGCCATCCTGGACGCACTCGGCCGCCAGTCCTTCTCCAACGCCGCCTGACATCGTGGCATCGCTGGTTCCCTCGCGCTTTGCGCCGTCCTGACAATATCGCGTGATGGAACGCCCCCTCGTCCTCGCACGTTCTCCGATCACACCCCAACAAGGAGTTTGATCATGGACTGGAACCGTATCGAAGGCAGCTGGAAGCAGTTTTCCGGTAAGGCCAAGGAACAGTGGGGCAAGCTCACCGATGACGACATTGCCCAGATCAATGGCAATCGCGAGCAGCTCGAAGGCAAGATCCAGGAGCGCTATGGCAAAGCCAAGGACGAGGTCCGCAAGGATGTCGACGATTGGTACAGCCGCCTGAACTAGGCGGACTAGTTCCGATAGAAAGCCCGGTCTCACGACCGGGCTTTTTCATGCTCTGTTGATAGAGATGAACGAGGCGCCCCACAATGGGGCGCCTCGACGTGCCTAGCTGGCCCTGGTGATCCTGACGATGCTCGAAGTCCCGCTATCGCCGTCCTCTGTCACGGCATAGACCGCGCCTTCCGGACCAACCCGCACATCGCGCACCCGCGCCCCCAAATCCACGCGCTCTTCCTGCACCACGCTGTCGCCGTCCATATGCAGCACCACGACGCCCTGGGACACCAGTCCACCCACCAGGAAGGCGCCCTCCCATTCCGGGAATTCGTCACCCGTGTAATAGGCCATGCCCGATGGTGCGATTACCGGGTCCCAATAGTACGCCGGCTGCTCGGTTTCGGCGCTCTGGGTCACGCCACCCCCGATGGGGTCGCCGCTATAGGCAATGCCATAGGTCACCTCCGGCCAGCCGTAATTCAATCCGGCCTCAGGCCTGTTGAGCTCATCACCACCCATGGCGCCATGCTCCACCGTCCACAGCCGCCCCTCGCCATCCAGCGTGGCCGATTGCACATTGCGGTGTCCCAGGCTCCAGATTTCGGGCAGCGCCTCGTCACCGCCCGCATAGGGATTGTCCCCCACGGCTTCACCGTCCGGCGTGATCCGGAAGATCTTGCCCAGCCCGCTCTGCAAGTCCTGGGCCTGGTCCCGGATGGGCTCGTCGGAGCGCTCGCCCACCGTCACATAGAGGTTGCCGTCCCGGGTGGGCACGATGCGCGAGCCGAAATGCAGCGCGCCGTCATAGGTCGGCTCCTGCCGGAAGATCACCTCGACATCCTCGAGGCGCGCGCCACCGGCTTCGTCCAGCACCAGCCTCGCCGCCGCTACGGACGTTCCGTTGCCGCCCTCGCGCGGCTCGGCAAAGGACACATAGATGCGCCCCGAGCTTTCGAAATCATGGGCCAGCGCCACGTCGAGCAACCCGCCCTGCCCGGAGCTATCCACCTCGGGCAGGCCGGTGATGGCTTCGCTGGCAACGCCTTCGGGCGTGATGATATGCAGCGCGCCTGCCTTGGCGCTCACCAGCATCCGCCCATCGGGCAGGAATTCCATCGCCCACAGATGCGGCAGTCCCTCGGCGACTATTGCCTGATCCACCGCAACAGCCTCCGCCGGCTGCGGCGCACGGGTCTGCCCCTCGAAGGCCGGAGTCTGGTCGGGTGCATTGGGCGGCACCGTTTCAACCGGCTGGCCCTGCGCCAGGGCCGGCGTCGCCAGCAGCGCCGTCGAAAACAGGGTGCTCGCCAGGAGCCGTGCGGTGAGGGACATTGGACATCTCCGATTATGCGTCAGTTATGTCCTAAGCCCCTCCCATGCGCCTGCGTTGCGCCCCCCGCATTCACGATATGGTCAGCCCTTCATCTGCACGATCTGGATCAGGTTGCCGCAGCTGTCGTCGAACACGGCCATCAGCACGGTGCCGGCATCCATCGGCTCGACCGTGAACTGCACGCCCTTGTCCTTGAGCTTCTTCACCTCGGCATCCATGTCCTCGACCATGAACGAGGTCGCCGGGATCCCATCGGCCACCAGCGCCGCCTTGTACGGCCCCACCGCCGGGTGCTCGCTTGGCTCCAGCAGCAATTCGGTCCCCTCCGGATCATCCGGCGACACCATGGTCAGCCACCGGGCCTCCCCGCCCAGCGGAATGTCGTGCTTGACCACGAAGCCCAGCCTGTCCCGGTAAAATTCCAGGGCCTTGGCCTGGTTGTCGACAAATACGCTCGTCACATAGATTTTCATTCTTTGTCCTTTCCGGTCTAGACCACAGCACCGCCCTCGGGCTCGACCCGAGGGCCACTTTCCACCGGCGCCGCCTTCATGTTCATCGCCTCCCTCCCCTTTGTGGGGAGGGTAGTGCAGCTAGCCCCTTTGGGGCGTAGCGAAACTAGGGTGGGGGTTCCTCCTCGCTCGACACATCAAGATACCGTCCCAGCCATGCCGCCTGCGCCGCCCGCAGCGGTTCAAGCTCCAGCCTGTGCAGCTTGGTCCGCCCGGCCCAGCTCACGCTGACCAGTCCTGCCTTTTCCAGCATGTCCAGGTGCTGGCTCACCGCCTGTCGCGACAGCACCGGCTGCCCCTCTGCGACCGCCGCCGCGCACAGCTCGAACAGCGACTGGTTCGGTCGCGCCGCCAGCCGATCCACGATCCGTCGCCGCGTCGGATCGGCAATCGCCTTGAAAACCCGGTCCAGCTGCTCCGCGTCCATGCCTCAGCCAATATGCAAGTATTTCATTGCCTATTTATATGCAATGATTTTATTGCATGTCAAGGCCATGCATCATGGTTCGCCGATCAGTCGCAGCAAGAGCGCTGCATCGTTGTCCTCGATGGTCTCGCTTAGCCGACCCGCCGCCACAAAGGGCAGCCAGGCCTCCATCGCCGCCCGCGCCTGACCCGCCTGCGCCAGATATTGGGTCACATACATCTCGGCCAGGTCGGGCACGCGCGGCAGCAGCAGCACATGGGTCCGCGCCAGGTCGGCCAGCGGCGGCCCCGCCGTCGCATCCACCCAGTCGATCACCATGGCCTGGTCCACTGTGCCCAGCACATTGAACGGATGGAAATCCCCGTGACAGAGCCGGTCCCCGTCCGGCATCCGCCCGAGCCCCGCGATCAGCCGCTCCCGCACCGCCACCGGCAGAAGCTTCGCCCGGCCGATGGCCTCGCCGAGCCGCGTCTTGTAGGGCCGCAGCCCCGGCGCTTCGACTGCATGGATTGCCCGGTGCAGCGCCACCAGCGCCGCGACATGTCCCGGCACGCATGCCGGATCGGCCAGCATCGCCTCGGCAAAGGCCCCGCCCTCCGCCCGCGACATGACCAGCCCCCATCGCCCGTCATGCAGGACCAATCCCCTTGCGCGCGGAGCGGCGATCCCCGCATCCTCCAGCACATCGAGAATACGCCCCTCGTCCTCCGGCGCCGAACGCGGCACCCCGGCGTGATAAAGCTTCAGCACGTCCGCGCCAAAGGCAAGGACCTCCGCCGTCGCCCCTTTGCCGATCAGCGCCCCCGGCGTCACGGCGTCAATCTCCACCATGGTTCAACTCTCCCCCCGGCGCGTGCTATCCTCCACCCGGGCGCCAAAGGCACCTTCACCCCGCCAGGGCATCAGGACAAGTCGCATGGACAATCACCGGGTCTTTTCCATCAGCGTCGCCAGCGTCTATCCCCATTACATCACCAAGGCGGAAAAGAAGGGACGCACCAAGGAGGAAGTCGACCAGGTCATCCGCTGGCTCACCGGCTATGACCAGCCCACGCTCGAGGCCGAACTGGCCAACAACACCAGTTTCCGCGACTTCTTCGCCAGGGCCCCCGCCCTCAATCCCAACCGCGCCCTCATCAAAGGCGTGATCTGCGGCGTCCGCATCGAAGACATCGAAAGCCCCCTCATGCGCGAACTGCGCTATATGGACAAGCTCGTCGACGAACTCGCCAAGGGCCGCAAGATGGAGAAGATCTTGCGCGGGTAGCACCGGCCCTGTTCTTCTCCCCATCGGGGAGAAGGTGGGCCGAAAGGCCGGATGAGGGGCGATTTGAGAACCGCACTGAAGCGGACCTGAGAGGCCTCGAATGCTCACCCGAACATTGATTGCAACCACGCCCGATGGCGACGTTTCCGTCCCCATCCACATCCACGCCCCCATTGAAGCCGATCGATGCTGGGAGTGCAGCTACTCAATTGGTTGGCCCGAGGGCGACCGGATGGGCGTCGGGCGCGGCTTTGACAGCGTGCAGGCGGCCTATCTCACAATGCAGCGCATAGCGGTCGAACTCTATGGCAGTCCATATCACGCGTCCGGCACTCTGCGCTGGGGCAAGCCAGGCGAGGGTTACGGCTTTCCCATGCCCAAACCCGGTTATGAGGACCTCATCGGCGAAGACCGCATTGCGCAAATCCCTGACTGACGGCCCGACCCGCCCGCCATGCGAATACCGCATTCTGCCCGCACCTAGCCACGCATCGCCGTCACGGACCTTTCATGCGCACCGCCCTTGCCTGCCTGCTCGCCCTTGTCCTCACCCCTGCCGCAGCGCTGGCGCAATCCATGCCTGCGTCATCCGTCGAGGCCCGGCTCTGCCGATCCCAGCTCGAGCTTCTGATATCGGGCAACAAGCTGACACCGGAGGAAATTACCCGCTTCGAAAGCCAGTGCGCCTGCCTCGAAGATCGTGCAGACAGCGGCGACACCGCACAATGCACCCAGCCGCGCCAGGACCAATGATGCGCAACCTGGCTCTCGCTGCTGCCTTGCTCCTGGTCCCACCGGCCGGCGCCGAAGAGCCCTCCTCGTGGCAACAGCAGAAATGCGCGCTCTATGCCGATGCCTGGACCCGCGCGCTCGACGACATCGGCTCGGACGACATCAATTACAATTTCCTCGCCACCAACGAGAATTTCATTGCCTCGGGCTGCACCGATACCATCGCGGCCTGCCCCAGTTCCGATCAGGAACACCAGATAGCCGAGCTCCTGACCCTGGTGATGATGAACGAAGGCGCCGCCAGCACCTTCCTGCCCTTCCGCTGCCCGATGGAGTAAGGTCGACACCGCGACGTCACCCATCCATGC
>CBFGTF010000062.1:0-15541 GCA_965651655.1 uncultured Devosia sp. | reverse complement strand
AGAAAGGGGCATCCATGAAACTGGTGGTTGCAATCATCAAACCATCACGGCTCGAGGAGGTGCGGCAGGCGCTCAACTCTCTCGACGTGCACGGCATGACCGTGACCGAGGTCAAGGGCTATGGCCGTCAGAAGGGTCATTCCGAAATCTACCGTGGCACCGAATATGCGGTGCACTTCCTGCCCAAGCTCAAGGTTGAGATCGCCGTCGATGATGGCATTGCCGATGCGGTCAGCACGGCCATCCGCGACGCCGCCCAGACCGGCCGCATCGGCGATGGCAAGATCTTTGTCCTCGACCTGCTCGCCGTCACCCGCATCCGCACCGGTGAAACCGGCGCTTCCGCGCTCTGACGCCACCGACTTCAGGAGAAAAGCACAAATGACAGGGTTCAAGACTCCCCTAAAGATCGCCGGCGGCGTGGCACTGGCCTCGCTTCTGCTTGCCCTTCCCGCCCTTGGACAGGATGCTGCGCCTGCCGAGGCCACAGAAGCTGCCGCCACCCTCAGCGAAGGCGTGTCGGCTGACGTGGTATTCATCCTCAACTCGTTCCTGATGATCCTGGGTGGCATCCTGGTGTTCTGGATGGCCGCGGGCTTCGCCATGGTCGAAGCGGGCATGGTGCGCACCAAGAACACCTCGATGCAGTTGCTCAAGAACATCGCGCTCTTCGGCATTGCCTGCGTCATGTACTACATCATCGGCTACAATCTCATGTATCCGCTGGGCAATTGGTCTATCGGCGCTGACGAGACCGGTGGCTATCTGGGCGCCTTCGGCATCGCCATCCTCGAAGCAGTGGGCATCACGGCGGACACGGCCGATGACTTCTCCTACGCCGCGACCAGCTCGGACTTCTTCTTCCAGGTGATGTTCTGTGCCACGGCTGCCTCCATCGTTTCGGGCACGCTGGCCGAGCGCATCAAGCTGGTGCCGTTCCTGCTCTTCGTGGTGGTGCTGACCGGCCTCATCTACCCCATCCAGGCGTCCTGGAAGTGGGGTGGCGGTTTCCTCGACACTCAGTTCGGCTTCCTCGATTTCGCTGGTTCCACCGTCGTGCACTCCGTGGGTGGCTGGGCGGCTCTCGCAGGTGCCATCCTGCTGGGTGCGCGCAAGGGCAAGTTCAATGCCGATGGATCGGTCAATGCCATGCCCGGCTCGTCCATGCCGCTGGCTACCCTCGGCATGTTCATCCTCTGGCTCGGCTGGTTCGGCTTCAACGGCGCCTCCCAGCTCGCCATGGGTTCGGTGGGTGACGTTGCCGACGTTGGCCGCATCATGGCCAATACCAATGCCGGTGCCGTGGGCGGTGCCCTGGCAGCGCTGGTGCTCTCGGGCGCTATCTACAAGAAGTTCGACCTGACCTTCGTGATCAACGGCGCACTTGCCGGCCTGGTCTCGATCACCGCCGAGCCGCTGACCCCGGGCCTGGGCACCGCCACCCTGATCGGCGCCGTGGGCGGCGTGATCGTGGTCTTCACCGTGCCCCTGCTTGACCGCCTCAAGATCGACGACGTGGTCGGCGCCATTCCGGTGCACCTGTTCGCCGGTATCTGGGGCACCATCGCCGTGGTCTTCACCAATTCCGATGCCAACCTTGTCAACCAGCTGATCTCGATCATCATCGTGGGCGTCTTCGTCTTCGTGGTAAGCTTCGTGGTCTGGTTCATCCTCAAGGCGACCATGGGCCTGCGCCCCAGCGCCGAGGACGAGGACCTGGGTCTGGACAAGGCCGAGATCGGAATCGAGGCCTATCCCGAGTTCAAGTAGCCGATCATGGGCGGTCGGGCCTTCGGGTCCGGCCGCCCCCTTGCCAGCGGCGTGCAGCCCGCGTTCCTCTTGGCCCGCCACAGAGGCTTCCCACTCGCAAACTGCGCGGACTGCACACCCCTGGCAAGTTGCAAAAGATTTGTGCATCAAAGGGCAATTCTGTTCAAAAATTAGGCACTGATTTGCCCAATTCTGAGTCGTCTTGGGCGGTCCGCGTTTAACACATTGTAAGCATTGGACTATTCGGTGCCAGTTCATTTGGCACGCAGTTTGACTGTTGTTTGACCGTTCCAGCACGCGCCGCACGGCGTCAAAGGGGGTCAGATGAAACTGGTGGTTGCCATTATCAAGCCGTCGCGGCTCGAAGAGGTCCGACAAGCGCTCAATTCGCTCGATGTCCACGGCATGACTGTGACCGAGGTCAAGGGTTATGGCCGGCAGAAGGGTCATTCCGAGATCTATCGCGGCACCGAATACGCCGTGCATTTCCTGCCCAAGCTCAAGGTCGAGATTGCCGTCGATGATGGCCTTGCCGACCAGGTCAGCTCGGTCATCCGCGAAGCCGCCCAGACCGGCCGCATCGGCGACGGCAAGATCTTCGTGCTCGATCTGCTCGCCGTCACCCGCATCCGTACCGGTGAGACCGGCGCCTCGGCGCTGTGACCCGCGTCCCAATTCCGGAGACTACACCAATGAAACTGTCCAAACTCCTGGGGGGCGCAACACTGGCCTCCCTTCTCATGGCTCTGCCCGCCCTGGCCCAGGATGCTGCTGCCGGCGTTGCCGCAGCTGCCGAGGTCGTCGAAGAGGTCGCGACTGTCGTTGACAAGGGCGACGTGGCCTGGATGCTCGTCTCGACCATGGTCGTCATCGTCATGACCATTCCGGGCCTGGCCCTGTTCTATGGCGGCCTGGTGCGCGCCAAGAACATCCTGAGCGTTCTCACCCAGGTGTTCCTCGGCTTCTCGATGATTGCCATTCTCTGGGTGGCCTATGGCTATTCGCTGGCCTTTGCCGGCCCCACCGAAGGCGGCCTCTCGGCCTTTATCGGGGACTTCTCCAAGTTCTTCCTCGCCGGCGTCACGCTCGAATCCACCGCCACAACCTTCTCGGCCGGATTCGAACTGCCCGAAATGGTCTTCGTGGTGTTCCAGCTCACCTTTGCCTGCATTACCTCGACCCTGATCGTGGGCGGCATCGCCGAACGCATGAAGTTCGGCGCCCTGATGGCGTTCCTGGCCATCTGGTTCACCTTCTCCTACGTGCCCATGGCCCACATGGTCTGGTCCGGTCCGGGCCTGCTGTATGGCATGGGTGCCTATGACTTTGCCGGTGGCACCGTCGTGCACATCAATTCCGGTGTTGCTGCCCTGGTTGCCGCGCTCGTTCTCGGGCCGCGCATGGGCTACATGAAGGAGCCGATCCCGCCGCATAACCTGGTCCTGACCTATGTCGGCGCCGGCCTGCTCTGGTTCGGCTGGTTTGGTTTCAATGCCGGTTCGAACCTGGAAGCCAATGCGCTCACAGCCGTGGCCCTGATCAATACTGTTCTGGCCCCGGCCGCTGGCGCCCTGGCCTGGGCCCTGGGCGAAAAGATCACCCGCGGTCACTCTTCGACCCTGGGCGCGGTCTCCGGTGCCGTGGCCGGCCTGGTTGCCATCACGCCCGCCGCCGGTTTTGCCGGTGTGGGTGGCGCCATCGTGCTTGGCGCCATTGCCGGCGTGGTCTGCCTCTGGGCCGTGGTCAATCTCAAGCCCATGCTCAAGTATGACGACAGCCTCGACGTGTTCGGCATCCACGGCGTCGGCGGTATCGTCGGGGCCTTGGGCACGGCGATTGTCGCCAATCCCTCCTTCGGCGGCTATCCGCTCGATGGCTACGACATGGGTGGGCAGTTCATGGTCCAGCTCACCAGCGTCATCGTCGCCATTGTCTGGTCGGGCGTGGTGGCTTTGATTGCCATGTTGATCGTCAAGGCCCTGTTCGGTGGCGCCAAGGTGTCCGAGGCTGCCGAGAGCGATGGTCTCGACCTCTCGACCCATGGCGAACGCGCCTATAACTGATCGGCATCTGTCGATCGATCTTCGGGGCGGCGCCACGGCGCCGCCCCTTTCATTCGGGCAGGGGCCCATGAGCAAAGAGCCGATGGTTAGCACGCGATTAACCACACAAGGCTAGCATGAGGCCATTACGGCCCACTCTGATGGTTTGCGGGCCGGCAACGAGTAATGCGTGTCCATGCCCAGCCATCCCGTCCCGACCCTCGACGAAGTTCGCAGCCTGCCCGCCCGCGCCGCCCGGAGCTCTGGCCGTTCGGCCAGTGCGCCCATGCCGCCGCCGGCCATTGCCATCCGCATTCCATTGCGGGTTGCCGGGCTTCTGATTCTGGGTGTCTGCGCCATTGTGCTGGCCTCGCTCGCCTCCTGGTCGGTGGATGATCCGTCCCTGTCCCTGGCAACCGGGAAGTCTGCCGCCAATTGGCTCGGCTTTCCTGGCGCCGTGATTGCCGATCTTGTCTTCCAGTTCCTCGGCCTGGCCGGCCTTGTCATGGTCGTGCCCCTGGCACTCTGGGGCTGGACCATGACCCGCCGCCATGTCGTGACGAGACCGGGCCTGCGTGTTCCGGCCTGGCTCGGCGCTGTCCTGCTGTTTGCCGGCGTCTTCTCCTTCATCGCCATGCCCGAAACCTGGCCGCTGCCCACCGGACTGGGCGGGCTCTCGGGCATGCTGTTCACCAATCTGGCCGGCCTGATCGCCGGATCCGACCCGCAACCGGTGACGTCGATTCTCTTCGCCATCATCCTGGCGGCGCCGGCCCTGGCGCTGTTCTGGATCGCCATGGGCCTTGGCACCTCGGTCCCGGCCAGGCCGCAAAAGGCCGGCGCCCGCAAGGCCGCCGAAGCCGACGAGCGCGAGCCGAATCCGGTGGTCGAAGTGGCCATGGGCGCCGTGGTGCACCTGGGCTATTCGATGCGCACCGCTTTCCGTCGCGCCAAGGCCGAACATGCCGCGCGCCGCGCCGCACAGGATGCGCCGGACTTTGGTCACGACACCGAACCGGCGATGGATACCGCCTCCGCGCCAGATGTCCGGGCCGATCGCGAACCCATTGTTTCCAGTCCGCAGCGCCGCATTCATGCGCCCAGTCCGCATGTCGAACCGGTCTTTGAGCCGACGGCACGCGTCCTGGCCCAGGCGGACTATGACGACACGGCCGTGGACTATCCCGAAGAGGTCGAGGACGACATTCCCTTCGTGCCCGATGCCCCCATGCCGGCTCGCACGCAGCGCGGCGATTCGCGCTTCCATCCGGTCGATCCCGCTGCGCCCCGCGTGGCCGCCCCGGCTCCGCGCCCGGCCCAGGGCCAGCGCGTGTTCCGCGAGGCCCAGGGGTCGCTGCTCGATGAACCCTCCGGTTTCGAGTTGCCCGAACTGAGCCTGCTCGCCGAACCCCGCCGCACGGGTCCCTCGCCCGAGCATGCCCCCGAACGGCTGGAGGCCATGGCGCGCCAGCTCGAAGCGGTGCTGGCCGATTTCGGCGTCAAGGGCGACATCATCAATGTCCGGCCCGGCCCGGTCGTGACCCTGTTCGAGCTGGAACCGGCCCCCGGCATCAAGTCCAGCCGGGTCATTTCGCTGGCCGATGATATTGCCCGCTCGATGAGCGCCATTTCGGCCCGCGTTGCCGTCGTGCCCGGACGCAATGCCATCGGTATCGAACTGCCCAACCAGAACCGCGAGACTGTCTTCTTCCGCGAAATGCTGGCCAGCTCCGACTTCGAAAAGATGAAGGGCAAGCTGCCCATCTGCCTGGGCAAGACCATTGGCGGCGAGCCTGTCATCGCCGACCTGGCGCGCATGCCGCACCTGCTCATCGCCGGCACCACCGGCTCGGGCAAGTCGGTGGGCATCAACACCTTCATTCTCTCGCTGCTCTACCAGATGACGCCCGAGCAGTGCCGCATGATCATGATCGATCCGAAAATGCTCGAACTCTCGATCTATGACGGCATCCCGCATCTGCTGACCCCCGTGGTGACCGATCCGCAGAAGGCGGTGGTGGCACTCAAATGGGCGGTGCGCGAGATGGAAGACCGCTATCGCAAGATGAGCAAGATCGGTGTGCGCAATATCGACGGCTTCAACCAGCGCGTCACCGAGGCGGCCAATGAAGGCAAGACCATCACCCGCACGGTGCAGACCGGCTTCGACCGCGAGACCGGCGAGGCGATCTTTGAGAGCGAGGAATTCGATCTCGCGCCGCTGCCCTATATTGTGGTCATCGTCGATGAAATGGCCGACCTGATGATGGTGGCCGGCAAGGACATTGAAGGTGCCATTCAGCGGCTCGCCCAGATGGCCCGCGCCGCCGGCATCCACATCGTGACCGCCACTCAGCGCCCGTCCGTGGATGTCATCACCGGCACCATCAAGGCCAATTTCCCAACCCGCATCTCCTTCATGGTGACCTCCAAGATCGACAGCCGCACCATTCTGGGCGAGCAGGGGGCAGAGCAATTGCTGGGCAATGGCGACATGCTCTACATGGCTTCGGGCGGTCGCACCAAGCGCCTGCACGGCGCCTTCGTCTCCGACGCCGAGGTCGAGGCTGTGGTGGCCCATCTCAAGAGCCAGGGCGCGCCGGACTATCTCGACAACATCACCGAGGATGATGAAGAGGGCGGCTATGGCGAGGACGGTGCCAGCGGCGACGATGGCTATGCCGGCTCCGGTGACGAACTCTATGACAAGGCCGTCCATATCGTCATGACCGACAAGAAGGCCTCCACTTCCTATATCCAGCGGCGCCTGGCCATCGGCTACAACAAGGCGGCAACCCTGATCGAGCGCATGGAGCGCGAGGGCGTCATCAGCCCGGCGAACCATGCCGGCAAGCGCGAAATCCTCGTCGGCAACAATGCCGACGGCTACTGATCCACGCGCCTGATCGCGCGCAATGGCCGTGCCAAATCCCCGCCGGTGCCGCAAGGCACCGGCGGTTTCGTTTATGGACGTATCCCGAGGCGCGTGCGTCTCAGTAAAATAGTAAAATAGAGACGTCGCCGCCTCGGGACGCCGGTTTTTCGCAGAGGACTCCGGTCCCCATTGAACGCTCGTCGCAGGGTGACCGCTTCCTAATCGCGCAACTGGAGCGACCCAATCACGCCCGGCTCCCCCCGCAAAGTTCGCTGCAGTCCGTCCGCGCGAGAGTGATGGGGGAATTATGGGGGAGGTTTTGGGGGCGGGGATAAGTTTTGGGAGGATCTTCCATCCTGGAGCACAAGCCCTTCACACGCCGCGGTCCCGCTTCGGAGACATTCCCTCTCGACTCTATTTCAGTCCTAACTTATATAAGTGTAGACTGAAATAGAGACACGGAAACGGAAACCGCCATGCCTTTTGATATTGCCGAGCATCTGGGCGCCGTTCATCGCGAAGTTCGCAATGTCGAGCGCGATGGGCAGTCCGCCAAGGACCTCATTGCCTCGCGCATCTATGACACCGACATCGCCGACCTGTGGGAGGCTGTCACCAATGCCGAGCGTATCAAACGCTGGTTCGCCCCGGTTTCCGGGAACCTCAAGCTGGGCGGCCAATACGCGGTGGAGGGCAATGCCTCGGGGACGATCACGGCTTGCGAGGAGGGGCGGCACTTTGCAGGCACCTGGGAGTTCATGGGCCATGTGAGCTGGATCGAGGTCTATCTTGAACCGGCCGGCGAGGGTACGCGCCTTGAACTTCATCACATCGCGCCCCATCCGAACCCGCATTGGGACAGCTATGGTGCCGGCGCAGGAGGCGTGGGCTGGGAACTGGGCCTGCTGGGGCTGGTTGAACACCTGAAGCGCCCGTCCGATGATGTGAGGGCCGAGGGCAGCAACGGCTGGGAAACATCCGAAGAGGCCAAGGACCTTGTGCGCGCAGCCAGCATGGATTGGGGGCGCGCCTCCATTGCCGGGGGCGACGAACCGGACCAGGCCATGCGTGCCGCCGAAGCCACGCGGCGCTTTTATTCCGGCGAGCCTCCATTGGAGTCCTGATGCACGCATTCGATGTCCTGGGCGACCCTGTCCGCCGCCGCATTCTCGAACTGCTGGCCGAGCGCGAACATGCTTCGGGGGAAGTCGTTGCCGTCATCGCCGCCGAGTTCGGCATCAGCCAGGCCGGCGTCAGCCAGCACCTCAAAGTGCTGCGTGACAACGGCTTTGCGCAAGTGCGGCCCGAGGGGACGCGGCGGGTCTACAGGCTCGACACCAGCCCGCTGCGCGATATTGATGACTGGATGGAGCGCTTCCGGGTGTTCTGGCCGGTCCGCATGGAGGCGCTGGCAACCGAAATCGCACGCGGCAAGAAGCAACGGGGCGAAAGCTAGCACCGGCTTAATCGTCGCAGACCAAAGGGCCGGACTCGACGGCGAACCGGCGTGGCCCGGCCATCTGTTCGGCGCCGGGTTCGGGAGCAAGATCGACGATCATCACTTCCATGCGGCAGGGACCGCTCGTGACCGCATAGAAATCCGTGCCCAGCATGATGATGGATTCAATGGGGCGGCCAATGCCGAATTCGTCCACCACATGCGCCATGATCGCGCCAAGCTCGTCCTGTCGCTGGTAATGCGGCGGCAGGGCGGCGAGGGCGGGCAGCGACAGCAGCCAGAATGCCGAAACGATCGGGCTCGTTCTCATGTCAGGGGGTCTCCAAACCGTGATCCAGCGCTGTCGTGCCGCATGATGGAACTTTCCACCTGTTGCCGCAATTGCTGCCTAGGTTAGGCTCCACCATATCGTCCCGCGAGGAAATCCAGCCGATGATTCGCCGCACTGCCCTGATGCTCGGCCTTGCTGCCGCTCTCTCGCCCGCCCTGCCCGTGCTCGCCCAGAGCCGCGCGCTGACGCCCGAGGAGCAGCAATTGATCAACGAGATCAATGCGCATAACTCGGCCATCCGCACCATGGTGGGGCGCTTCCTGCAGATCGACAGCCAGGGCGGACGCACCGAGGGCACGTTCTTTCTCGAGCGCCCCAACAAGATCGCCTTCCGCTATGCCCCGCCCAGCCGCGAGGAGATCGTCTCGATCGGGCGCGGCTTCTATGTCATCGACCGGCGCGAGGAGACCTATTACGCCTATCCGCAGGACTCGATACCGCTTCGCCAGTTCCTGGGCGAACAGATCGACCTGCTCAATGCCAATGTGATCGATGTCACCACGACCGATGGCTATGTCAGCATCACCGTGATCGACAACACCGTCGCCGGCACCGTGCAGGTGTCGCTGATCTTTGACACCGAGACCAAGGATCTGGCGCAGTGGACACTGATCGAGCCCAATGGGTCGGAACTGACCTTTTCGCTCTATGACGTGGAAAAGGACCGCGAAATTCCGCCCAATTTCTTCACCTTCCCCGCCACCTATTCCGGCAAGGAGCCGCCGCGCTGATCGGGGCCGGCTTGATCGATGGGGAAAGCCCCGGAACGGTCCGGGATTTCTGGTTATCAGAGCCCGAAGGCCAGTATGGCGACTAGCCCGGCGCCGCCGACCAGGATGCGCCACCAGGCGAACGGCGCAAAGCCATGGCGCGAGACGAAATCGAGCAGGTATTTGACCACCAGCGCGCCGACCACGAAGGACGCGGCAAAGCCGATGGCGATATTGAGCCCCAGGCTCATGTCGATCAGGTCGCGGCTCTTGTAGAGGTCATAGCCGAAGGCGCCGGCCATGATCGGCAGGGCAATGAAGAAGGTGAACTCCGCCGCAGCGCGCTTGGACGCTCCGAACAGCATGGCGCCGACCACGGTCGAGCCGGAGCGCGATACGCCGGGGATGAGGCTGAGCATCTGGAACAGGCCAACGATCAGCGCCAGATGCCAGGGAAACTGGTAGATGTCGTCATGGCGCACATTTTTGGGCATGCGGTCGACGATCAGCAGGACGATGCCGCCCACCAGCAGCGAAATGCAGATGACCAGCGGGGTTTCATAGAGCACCTGCTGGATGAAATCGCGCGCCAGCACACCCACAACAACAGCGGGCAGACAGGCCAGAATGACGGCCAGCGCGAAGCGCCAGGCATAGGCCTTGCCGCTCAGGGCGTCGCGGATCAGCACGCCAAGCTTGGCAAAATAGACGGTGATCACCGCCAGGATGGCACCGAGCTGGATCAGCACGATGAAGGCGGCCGGTTGGGAAAGACCGAAGAAATGCCCGGCCAGCAGCAGGTGGCCGGTGGAGCTGACCGGCAGGAATTCGGTAAGCCCTTCGAGAATTCCCAGGATCAGGGGCACAAAAAGACCTTGATCGGCGTTCATTTGATCCCCTAACTCGTTTCCAAGGGCCGCATTCAACCCGAATTCTCTTAGCCGTGTTCGCCAGGGTCGCCAAGGCGGGGAGAAGCAGGGCAGGTCCGCAACATTTCAGAGCGTCCTTTTCATGCCGAGCCTTGTGCACCATCCCCTTGATCCAGCCTCCCGCCTCATCCGGCTGATGTGCGCCGAATATGGCGTGCCGCTGGATCTGGAGGAGACCAAGCCCTGGCTGCGCGAGGAGGCCCTGCTGGCCATCAATCCGGCGGCCACCCTGCCGATCCTGTTCACCGACGCAGAACAGTCGGTGGTGGGCATCATGGCCAGTATCCACGCCGTGGAGGATCTCTACGCCCCCCAGGCAGTGGACGGGCTCATTCCGGCCGACCCGATGCAGCGGGCCGAGATGTGGCGGCTGGTCGAATGGGTCCTGCTCAAGCTCAATGACGAGGTGACGCGCTATCTGATCGAGGAAAAGATTGCCAAGCGCGACCTGCGCGGCGCGACCCCCGAGCCGTCGGTGCTGCGGGCGGCAAAGGCAAATTTTGTCGAGCACATGCTCTATTTCAACTGGCTCCTGGCCAGCCGCAACTGGCTTGGGGGCGACGAGCTGACCCTGGCCGATTTTGCCCTCGCCGCGCATATGTCCACGCTCGACTATATGGGCGATATCGACTGGGCCAAGGCGCCCCCCGAAACTCGGGACTGGTATTCGCGCATCAAGTCGCGGCCCGCCTTCCGCACCCTGCTCAACGACCGGGTGGTGGCCATGCAGCCCTCCAGGGGCTATGCGGACCTCGATTTTTAGGCCTATCTGCCGGCATGGCCGACGCCAGCACCGAAAAGCTCATGGCTGAACTGAAAGCCCGCGCCAAGGCGCTGGGCTTTGACGCCTTTGGCATCGCCCCGGCCGATGCCCGCCCCGACCTGCCCGAAAAGCTGCGCCTGGCCCTGGCCGAGGGCTGGCACGCCGACATGGACTGGATGGCCGAAACCGAAGAAAGACGCGGCGACCCGCGCCAGCTCTGGGACGCGGCGCGTTCGGTGATCCTGCTTGGGGTCAATTACGGCCCCGAAACCGATCCCATGGTGCTGCTGGGCGAAAGGCAGGTCGGGATCATCTCCGCCTATGCCCGCAACCGCGATTATCACGACATCATCAAGGGAAGGCTCAAGGAACTGGCGGGCCTGTTGGTGCGGCGCACAGGCGCCGATGTGAAGGTGTTTGTCGACACGGCCCCCCTGATGGAAAAGCCGCTGGCCGAAGCGGCGGGCCTCGGCTGGCAGGGCAAGCATTCGGTGCTGGTCAGCCGTGATTTCGGCTCCTGGCTGTTCCTGGGGGCCATCCTGACCAGCGCCGAACTGCCGGTGGATACCCCGCATGCCGAAAGCTGCGGCTCCTGTACCAAATGCCTCGACATCTGCCCCACCGACGCCTTCCCGGCCCCGTTCCGGCTCGATGCCCGAAAATGCCTCGCCTATTATTCGGTCGAGCACAAAGGCCCGATTCCACGCCAGTTCCGCGCGCCAATGGCCAACCGCATCTATGGCTGCGACGATTGCCTGGCCGTCTGCCCCTGGAACAAGTTTGCTTCCGTCAGCCGCGAGGCGCGGCTGCGCAGCCGGCCCGAGCTGGAAAGGCCGGCATTGGCGGAGCTGGTCGCCCTCGACGATGCTGGTTTCCGTACCCTCTTCGCCGGCTCGCCGGTCAAGCGCATCGGCCATGCGCGTTTTCTGCGCAATGTGCTGATCGGCATCGGCAATTCGGGCGATTGCACCCTGGTGCCTGCGGTCCACGCCCGGCTCGACGATCCCTCGCCCCTGGTGCGCGGCGCCGCCATATGGGCCCTGCGCCGCCTCGATCCGACACAAGCCGAGGTCATCCGGCTGGACAGGCAGGCGCGGGAAGGCGATAGCAGCGTGCGCGAGGAATGGGACGGAGAGGTGTGATGCAGGCCTTCTTTTTCGGACTGGGATTTTCGTCCCTCCGGAGCGCAGCGGCTATGCAGGCGCAGGGCTTTGACCGGGTTGGCGGTACGGTGCGGGGGCACGACAAGGCGGAGCGCCTGCGCGCAGCGGGCCTTGATGCGGTCCTGTTCGATGGCACGGCGCCGGGACCCGATATTGCCAATCGCCTGGCCGGGGCGAGCCATATTGTCCTTTCCATCGCCCCGGACGAGGAGGGCGACCCGGTGCTGCGCCATCATCGCGCCGATCTCGATGCGGCGCAGAACCTCGAATGGCTCTGCTATTATTCGACCGTCGGGGTCTATGGCGATTTCGGCGGCGACTGGATCGATGAAACGGCGCCGCTGGTGCCGCGCAATATGCGCTCGGACCGCCGGGTGCTGGCCGAACAGGCCTGGCGCGATTATGCCGCCGAACGCGGCCTGCCGCTCTGCATTCTCCGGCTGGCCGGCATCTATGGGCCGGGGCGGTCCACATTCGACAAATTGCGGGCCGGTACGGCGCGGCGGGTGATCAAGCCGGGACAGGTGTTCAACCGCATCCATGTCGAAGACATTGCAAGGGTCACCGCGCTGGCGGCGCAGCGGCGGCTCGCGGGAACCTATAACCTGGCCGATGACGAACCGGCCCCGCCACAGGACGTGATCGAATATGCGGCAAGGATGATCGGCCTCGACGTGCCACCCGACCTGCCTTTTGAAACGGCCGAAATGACACCGATGCAGAAGAGTTTTTATCGCGACAACAAGCGCGTCTCCAATGCGGCCATCAAGAAAGCATTGGGAGTAGGAATGCTCTATCCAAACTATCGCGATGGCCTTGCCCAAGTCCTGGGAACCGAAGAATGACCCCGTCACCTGCCAAGTCCGCACCCCAGCGCATTGTGCTTGAGGGAAACTATGTCCGGCTGGAGCCGCTGGACCAGCGCCACGCGCCCGACCTTCTGGCGGTATCCAACCTGCCGGGCGGCCCGGAGCGCTTCCGCTGGCTGTTCACCGACGCGCCCCCGACCCTGGCCGACATGGAGGCCTGGATCGACAAGGCCAATGCCGGGCCGGACCTCTATGTGGCCGTGGTCGAACGGGCCAGCGGCAAGGCGCTGGGCCAGCATGCCTGGATGCGCATAAGGCCCGAGCACGGCTCCATCGAGATCGGTGGCGTCTATTGGGGCCTGCCCATGGCCCGCAGCCGCCTCGCCACCGAAGCGCTGTTCCTGTTTGCCCGCCACGCCTTCGATGATCTCGGCTATCGGCGCTTCGAATGGAAATGCAACAATCGCAACGAGCCCTCCAAATCCGCCGCCATCCGCTTCGGCTTCACCTTCGAGGGGATTTTCCGCCAGGACATGATCATCAAGGGCGAGAGCCGCGACACGGCCTGGTTCTCGATGATCGACAGCGAATGGCCGGCCCTGAGGGCCGAATATGAACGCTGGCTGCATCCGGACAATTTCGATGCGGATGGCGGGCAGAAAAGCCGCCTCGCGACGCGGTGAACCTGTTCCACCTCAGCGATGCGGGCGACATTGCCCGCTTCGAGCCGCGCCCCTCGGCCTATACGGACGAGCCGGTCGTCTGGGCGATTGCGCAGGAGCGCATCGCCAATTACCTGACACCACGCGATTGCCCGCGCGTCTGTTTTCGCGCCGGACCGGAAAGCACCCGCGCCGACATCGAGCGGTTCCTGGGTGGTGACGAGGCCGTGGTGGCCATCGAGGCGGGCTGGCTGGGGCCGCTGCAGGCCGCCAGGCTATACCGCTATGACATGCCGGGCGAAGATTTCGTGCTCCAGGACCAGGGCGCGGGCTATTGGGTGGCGCGTGACCCGGTGGTGCCACTGGACGTCCACCTGGTGGACGATCTGCCGGGCGCCATAGCGGCCACCGGCGCCGCGCTCCGGGTTCTGCCCGCGCTCTGGACCCTTCATGACGCGGTCAGGACCTCCAGTCTGGTGTTCTCGATGATCCGGATGCGGAACGCGGTGGAGCGCGACTAGGCCGCCATGTTCAGCACGGCTGCCCTGAGCCGCGCCAGATCCTGTTCCCGGCTCAGCCGATGGTCGCCATCGGGAATGAGGGTATAGGTGACGGGGTCGTGCAGGATATGGCTGAGCAGCTTCTGGGCATGGGCCGGCGGCACATCGGGGTCCTGCCCGCCTTGCAGGATATGGACCGGGCAGCCGGTCTCGATGACCTTGCCGAACAGCAGGTGCTGCGCCCCATCCTCGATCAGGGCCCGCGTATAGCGATAGAGCCCGTCGCCATAGGCGCTGACCCGTTCGTAATAGCCCTTGAGCTCAAGATCGCGCTTCTGTTCCTCGGTCATGCGGGCCGCGATGCGCTCGGTGGCGTCCGTGGCCGGCGCGATGAGCACCAGGCCCTTGAGCGGAACGCCCCTGGCCAATTGCCGCCTGGCCAGCAGGAGCGCCAGCCAGCCACCCATGGACGAGCCGCAGACGATCTGCGGACCCGATGTCGTGGCAAACACCGCCTCGGCTTCCTCCAGCCAGCGGCTGATGGTGCCCTGGTCGAACTCGCCCCCCGAGACGCCGTGGCCGGAATAGTCGAAGCGAGTGACGGCCAGCCCATGCTCGGCCCCCAGCGCGTCAAGCGCCTCGGCCTTGGCCCCGGTCATTACCGAGCGAAAGCCATTGAGCCAGAACAGGCCTGGCGCCGCGCCGCTCCGCTGGAGCATGCCAATACTGCGGCTGTCGCTGCCATGGCCGATGGTGATCTGAACCGATTGGGGGGAACTCAAAGGCACAAGGCGCACTTTCCTTTGGTGGGGCGGGGCGTCGTCAGGGTGCAACAGCCATAATTTAGCTCGCCGCGCCAGTTGACTTTAGCTGCCGCACCCACGATTTTAGGGCCGATTTTCAGCCCCTCCTACCAATAGCACAAGGAACGCTTGCCATTCGCCGTCCCATGAGACCCGTTGCGCCCCAGAAAGATGGGCCGCTTGCCAACGAGGATATCACCAGCCCCGACGTCCAGTTGATCGATGCAGAAGGTGAAAACCGCGGCGTCGTGCGCACCCGCGATGCGATGGCCGAGGCCCAGGAACAAGGCCTGGACCTGGTGCTGATTGCCGCCAATTCGCAGCCTCCCGTCGCCAAGATGCTCGATCTCGGGCGCTACAAATATGCGGCTCAGAAAAAGGCCGCCGAAGCGCGCAAGAAGCAGAAGGTCATCGAGGTCAAGGAAGTGCAGATGCGCCCCAACATCGACACTCATGACTATGAGACCAAGATGAAGGCCGTGCACCGCTTCCTGGACGAAGGCGACCGGGTCAAGGTGACCATGCGGTTCCGTGGCCGTGAAATGGCCCACCAGGACCTGGGCATGCAATTGCTGATCAAGGTCAAGGAACAGACCGAGGCCATCGCCAAGGTCGAAAGCCAGCCCCGCTCCGAAGGCCGGCAGATGGTCATGGTACTGGCGCCCAAGTAAGGCGACGGACAACCAGACGAAATGAAAAGGCGGGTCGCAAGGCCCGCTTTTTTT
>CBFGTF010000061.1:0-15647 GCA_965651655.1 uncultured Devosia sp. | reverse complement strand
GATGGCCTTCGGGAAAGTTGAGCGCGGTGAAGTTGAAATAGTCGGTCTCGATATCGGGCCCCTCGGCGATGGAAAAGCCCATGTCCGAGAAGATGGCGGTGATTTCGTCAATGGTCTGGGAGATCGGATGAATGCGGCCCTTCGCGGTCGGCGCGGGCTGCAGGGGCAGGGTGACGTCCACGGTCTCTGCGGCGAGCCGGGCCGCGAGCGCAGCCGATCTGAGCGTCTCACTGCGCGCTTCGATCAGGCCGGCAATGTCGTTCTTGAGGCCGTTTATGGCCGGTCCCGCCGATTTGCGGTCCTCGGGCGCCATGGAGCCGAGCGTGGCGAGCAGGGCCGAAACCGAGCCCTTCTTGCCCAGCGCCGAAACGCGCACGCTGTCGAGCGCGGCTTCGCTGTCGGCGCCGGCAATGGCGGCGGAAAGCTCGGTGCGCAGGGTTTCGATCTGGGCTTCTAGCGACATCTTCATTCTCAATCCGGACGTGGTGGCGCGGTTAGAGCAAAACAAAACGCCCTGCGCCAGCCCTTTCGGGCGGCGCAAGGCGCGGATTTTGACCTCAGCGAAGTTCTGAAGTTAGGCGGTGACGCGGGCGTGGGTGGTGGCGTCCACGCCTTCCAGATACGCCAGCGCTGCCTTGGCCTTGACGACCAGGGCCGCGAACGCTTCGGGCTGGGTGATCGCCAGATCGCTCAGCACCTTGCGGTCGACCGCAACCTCAGCCTTGCTGAGGCCGTCGATAAATCGGCCATAGGTCAGGCCGTGATCGCGCACGGCGGCGTTGATGCGCTGGATCCAGAGCGCGCGGAAATTGCGCTTCTTGACGCGACGATCGCGATAGGCGTACTGGCCGGCCTTTTCGACGGCCTGCTTGGCGATACGGATCGTGGATTTACGACGGCCATAATAGCCCTCGGCGGCCTTCAAGACCTTCTTGTGACGAGCGTGGGCGGTTACGCCCCTTTTTACGCGTGCCATTTATTCAGTGTCCTTCCAGCTTAGCGGTTGTACGGCATGTACCACTTCACCAGACCTTCATCTCCCTTGGAGAGGATCTTGGTGCCGCGGTTGGTGCGGATGTACTTGGCGTTGTGGCTGATCAGGCGGTGGCGCTTGCCGGCAACGCCGGCCTTCACCTTGCCCGTGGCGGTGAAGCTGAAACGCTTCTTGGCACCGGACTTGGTCTTCATCTTGGGCATTTTGCGGGTCCTTATTGGTCTTGAACAGGCTTTTGGGCCTATCGCTTTCAAAGACCGCCACGGCATGCCTTTTGGCCGGGCGGTCCGGAGATGCGGCTCTATAGGGGGAAAAGCGCGGGGAAGCAAGTGCCGCCGCTCTATCCCCGCTTCGGCACATAGACCAGATTGACGCCTTGCCCCGACTGGCTGGAATGGATGAGCTCCAGTTGAACCGGCGGCTCGCCCGTATCAGCGAAGATCTTGACCCCGGCCCCGATCATCACCGGCGCGACCTGCAGGAAGACCTGGTCGACCAGGCCGGCCCTCAGCATGGCCGATCCCAGGGTCGGCCCCAGGATGACCACCATCTTGCCATTGGCTTTCGCCCTGGCCTTGGCCACCGCGCCCGGCAGGTCGTTGCCATTGGCCCACAAGAAGCGGGGATCGTCGGGAAATGGCCGCCGCGTCACCACATATTCGGGAATGTCATCCAGCCCATAGGCCTTGGGAATTTCGTCCCAGCCCTGGCAGAGGTCATAGCCCCGCCGCCCGCCCAGGGTGCAGCCGATATTGGCCATGACCTCGTCGACCAGCGCATTGTCCGGCGGCGGTCCGACCTCTTCGTCCCCACCCATCATGAAACCGAGGCCGTCGTTCACATCGGCGGCAAACCCATCGAGGCTGATCGCAGTGTGCCAGATGACGCCGTCACGTTTGAGCATGTCCGTCTCCTTGCGCGGTTCTTGCTGTCATTCTCCACGACGAGCGGCGGACGCGGCCCCCGACATTGCGTTCTATGGGGAGGGGTGCCGTGCGGCCTCCAGCATGGGTTGCAGATGGTCCTCGAACAGCAGGCCCGGCCGCGCCGCCATCGCCGCACCATAGGCGGCCTCGGCCGCTATCGAGACATTGAGAAAGCCGATCAGACCGGCGACGTCCTCCTCGCTCAGCCCGTAAAGTCCGCCAAGCAACCGGCGGTGGATTTCCTGCTTGGACGCGATCATCCCTGCCGTGACGTCTCTTGAATTGCTCATCGAACCGTCGCGCTTGACATAGTCGTGCAGCGGTTCACCGAGGTGAAAGCTCTCCGGCACGGTGCGATAGAGCTGCAGGAGGAATTCGAGATCGGTCATATTGCTCATGGTCGGGTCGAACCGCCCATCGGCGCGGGTCCGGTCCCAGACGACCATGGCATCCATGGAAAGGTTCACCCATTTATGCCCGCCCGGCGTCAGCACTCGATCCGCCCCGGCCCCGACATGGCGCAGATGCACGAACGCCTCGCTCATCACATCGAGCGCCGTCGTGACGATGCCATGCTGGCCCAGCGCCGCGACGGCACGTTCGAGCTTTTGCGGCTTCAGGCGGTCATCGGCATCCAGAATTGCCCCAAATTGCGTATCGAGCTGCTCCAGCGCCACATTGCGGGTGACCGAGGCGCCCCTTCCCACTCCGCCGCTGGAGACAAAGACCTGGCGGGGGTCAGCCAGCCCCTGCTCCGCCAGAAAACCGGCATAGTCAAAGCCGTCATCGGCGATGATCCAGTGCTGCCAGTCGCCATGGGTCTGGGCCAGCACGCTGCGCACGGTTTCGGCCAGCGTTGTCTGCGCCCTGTAGGCCGGGGTGATGACGGCAACGGTCTGGCGCATGACTTGAACCTTTACGATCCCTGACCCATATGTTTTGCAGGTCTTCGATGCCACTGCTACCGGGTCGAAGGCAAGGACGTTGCTTGATGCTCAAGGACGCTTTGTAAGATGTCGCGTATTTCGGTGTTTTCCGCCCCCTTTCTCCTCGGCTTTGACAGCTTCGAGGAGCGTATCGACCGGCTGACCCGGTCGGCGGAGGGCTATCCTCCCTACAATATCGAGCGCTCCACGGGCGAGGACGGCACCGAGAGGTTCCTGATCTCCATTGCCGTGGCCGGTTTTGCCCAGTCTGATCTCGAAGTGAGCGTGGAAGACAACCAGCTCATGGTGCGGGGCCGCCAGACCGACGAGCCCGGACGCGACTTCCTGCATCGCGGCATTGCCGCCCGGCAGTTCCAGCGCAGCTTTCTCCTGGCTGATCGCATGGAAGTGAAGGATGCAACTCTGGGGCATGGTATGCTCGTTATTACTCTTGAGCGCCCCCGCGCGCCCAAAATCGCCCGACAGATCGACATTCGCTCCCTGTGAGGAAAGAGAACAAAGAAAGGGCCGAACCATGATGGACAAGCGCAATTCTGAAGATGCGATCGACGCCGCCAATCCCCTCAAGCACCTGACGCGCGCCCAGTTCGCTGCGCTGGGCGGGGACGCTGTGGCCTATGTGAAACCGGTTTCGGGCCTGGTCCTCGCGACCATGATCCACGACGCCCAGTTCGACGGGCTGACCCAGTACCAGCTGGTCATGTCGGCCGATGGTACACCGCTGATGGTGGCCGATACGGCCGAGGCGGTTACCGAATGGCTCACCGACCAGAATATCGGCGTCGCCACGCTGCACTGACCTCCGCGTCCAGATCGACCAATGAAAAACCCCCGCGGCCATGGCCCCGGGGGTTTGCATTTATCCAGATCCCGGCTTCAGGCGGCGTAGGTCGCTTCCAGCGGCGCCGTCAGCACGGCATGGAGCCGTTGCGGGTCGGTTTCGGCGCGCAGCTGATCGGTCACCGTCTCGGTGCGCAACAGCCGCGCCACCCGCGACAGGGCCTTGAGATGATCGGCGCCGGCGCCGACCGGCGCCAGCAGCATCACCACCAGATCGACCGGCTGGTCGTCCACCGAATCAAATTCGATGGCCTGGTCGAGCCGCGCAAAGATTGCCGTCACGCCCCTAAGGCCCTGGATCTTGCCATGGGGAATGGCAATGCCATTGCCCAGCCCGGTCGAGCCAAGCTCCTCGCGACCCGTGAGGGTCGCAAGGATCTGGCTTTGAGGAAAATCGGTAAGCTCTGCAGCCTTTTGTGCAAGAATTTCAAAGAGCTGGCGCTTATCGGACACGCCGGTGCAAGTCAGCACCGCGTGCTTCGCCAGAATATCGGCCAATTCCATCAATCTGCCTTAGGATCAATCCAGGGATTTGGCGTCGGGCCCGCCGTTCAATTGGCGCCCAGGGCTGGATCAATCCAGCCTATATTGCCATCTGCGCGGCGGTAAACCACATTCAGTCCCCCATGTCCAGCATGGCGGAACATCACAACCTGTTGTCCCGAGAAATCGAGTTCCATCACCGCTTCCTCCACGCTCATCTGCCGCAGGTTCTTGGTGGTTTCGGCAATGACCGGGGGTGCGTAGTCCTCGTCGAGTTCATCGACTTCGTCGGAGGCGCCGAACACGGTGTACTGGGCCGTCAACCCATCCACGCCATTGCCATTATTGCCGCGGCGATGCTGCTTGAGCTTGCGATTATAGCGCCTGAGACGCTTTTCGATATTGAGCGCCATGACCTCGAAGGCGCTGGTGGCATCCCCGCCTTGGGCGCTGGCCTGCAGCACGGCGCCCGAATCCAGATGTACCACGCAGTCGGCGCGGAACCCGATTCCATCCGGTGTCAGGGTAAGATGTCCGTCATATCCGCCGTCGAAATACTTTCCGACAACAGAAGCGAAGTGGTCCTCCGCCTTGCCCCTCAGGGCATCGCCGACATCCATGTTCTTTCCCGAAACGCGTAGGGTCATGGCTCTTGTTCCTTTCGGTCGTTGGGCTCGACGCGAGAGTTCCGAAAAAAGCCGCTCCCGGCTTTACGGGACCTGCGTCTGCCGACACTCCTGATGTGGGTTGTCGACAACAAGGATGCTAGTCCCGGCCATGGGGGCTGTCCATGCGCAACTGGAGTGATCGGACCGAATAAGCAGGTGACAGCCACAGGCTCGCCACTTACCGTTACCGCGCCGTGAATCGCTGCACCCGGCCTGTTCCGCCTCTCAGGCGCTGCGGGCCAGCTCTTTTTTCTGACGCCGGCGGATCACCGATGAGGGGATGTTCATGCCCTCGCGATACTTGGCGACGGTGCGCCGGGCCACGTCGATTCCCTGCTCCTTGCGCAGCAATTCGGCAATGGTGTCGTCCGAGAGAATGTCGCTGGCCGGCTCGGCATCGATGAGCTGGCGGATGCGGTGCCGCACCGCTTCGGCCGAATGGTCGACCCCGCCATCGGACGAGGAAATGGCCGTGGTGAAGAAATATTTCATCTCGTAGAGGCCGCGCGGCGTCGCCATATATTTGTTGGAAGTGACGCGGCTGACGGTCGATTCATGCATGTCGATGGCCTCGGCCACCGTCTTGAGCGTCATCGGCCGCAAATGGGCCACGCCATGGGTCAGGAAACCGTCCTGCTGGCGGACGATTTCGGCGGCAACCCTGGTAATGGTCTGGGCACGCTGATCCAGGCTCTTGGTCAGCCAGTTGGCGGTGTTGAGGCAATCGGACAGGAAGGTCTTTTCGGCCGCATCGCGGGCCTTCTTGGTCACCGTGGCATAATAGACCCGGTTGACCAGCACCCGCGGCAACACCTCGGTATTGAGCTCGATCTGCCAGCCGCCATCGGGGCCATTGCGCACGAAAACATCGGGCACCACCGCCTCCACCGGGGTGCTGTCAAAGGCCAGGCCCGGCTTGGGGTCGAGCAGGCGCAACTCGGCCAGCATATCGCTGAGATCCTCGCGATCGCAGCCCACGGCCTTGAGCAGCGCGGGCATATTGTGTTCGGCCAGAAGGTGCAGATTGGCGATCAGCTTCTGCATGATCGGGTCGAGCCGGTCGCGCTCGCGCAGCTGGATGGAAAGGCACTCGGCGACATTGCGGGCAAAGATGCCGGGCGGATCGCAGGTCTGGAGGGCCTCCAGCACCGCTTCGACGTCTTCCAGCTCGGCGCCCAGCAGCGCCGCGACCGCCTCCAGCTCCACCACCAGATAGCCGGCCTCGTTGAGGCCATCGATCAGGTGCAGGGCAATCAGCCGGTCCGCCGGGGTGCGCAGCAGCATATGCGCTTGCGCCTCCAGATGGTCGGAAAGTCGTGGCCGGCTGGCAATATACTGGTCCATGTCGGGGGCTTCCCCGCCCTCGAAACTGCCATTGCGATCCGGCCCGGTCATGGGCCCGTGTTCGGGCGGCCCTGCATCGGGGAAGACGTTCTCGACGGCCGTATCATAGCCCTCGGCAATCTGGTCGGCATCCTTGATGCGGTCGCCCTGGGCCACCGTGTCCTCATAGGCGCTCATCTCGACGGCGCGCTCGGCCGGCTCGGCCATGTCCGCGTCGTCCGGGCCGCCTTCTTCGCGCTCCAGCAGCGGATTGCGCAGCAGTTCGGTGTCGACAAAGTCGTTGAGCTCAAGATGGCTGAGCTGCAGCAGGCGGATCGACTGCATCAACTGCGGCGTCAGGGTCAGGGTCTGTGACTGGCGGAATTCCAGCCGTGGCGTCATCGCCATGAATGTGCGGCCCTAAAATGCAAACATACCGGCCGCAAGCGGCCACTTCCCGCGCGGACCATGACTCAATTCCGGCCGCTCGGCAAGTTTCGTGCCAATTGCCGCCAGATCACCGCTGCCGGCTCAGCTGTCGATGGAGAAGCTCTCGCCCAGATAGACGCGGCGCGCCTCGGGATCGGCGGAAATGGTCTCGGGCTTGCCCTGGATCATCACCTTGCCGCCATGGATGAGATAGGCGCGGTCGACCAGGCCCAGCGTTTCGCGCACCGCGTGGTCGGTGATCAGCACGCCGATGCCGCGCTGCGTCAGCTGCCGGACCAGTCCCTTGACCTCCGCCACCGCGATCGGATCGACGCCCGCAAAAGGCTCGTCGAGCAGCATGAAGCCGGGATTGGCGGCCAGGGCCCGCGCGATCTCGACGCGGCGGCGCTCGCCCCCCGAAAGCGAGAGCGCATTGGAGCGGGCCAGATGGGCAATGGAGAATTCGCCGAGCAGCGCCTCGAGGCGCTTGTCGCGCTGGCCGCGGTCGCGCACGGTGTTTTCAAGCACCGCCATGATATTGTCCCTGACCGACAATCCGCGGAAAATCGAAGGTTCCTGGGGCAGATAGCCAATGCCCAATCGTCCGCGCTGGAACAGGGGCAGCCTGGTTATATCCTGTCCGTCGAGCAGGATCTTGCCCGCATCGGGTTTGACCAGGCCCATGATCATGGTGAAGACCGTGGTCTTTCCCGCCCCATTGGGGCCCAGCAGACCCACGGCCTCGCCCCGGCGTACTGCCAGCGATACATCGCGCACCACCGCCCGCTTGCCAAAGCTGCGGGCCAGGCCATGGGCGACCAGCCAGCCGGTCTGATCGATGCGCGGGCGGGTCTCGGCGCTCATTGCGAGGTGAATACCCCTGTTACGCGCCCGCCGCCGGTGCTGGTAAAGGTGGACACATTGGTCGCCAGGTTGACCACCAGTTCGGTGGCATTGACCGTGCCGCTGGCATTGTTGACCTTCACATTGCCGGAAAGGCGCAGCAATTGGTCGCCCGGCGTATAGACCGCCTGGTCGCCGGTGGCATCCTGATCCTTGGTCTTGAGGCGCACATTGCCGCCCGAGGCCACGAAGGTCTCGATATCGGACGTGCCGCCCGCCCCATAGGTCGCCACGACCTTTGGCGCCCAGACAGTGACATTGGGATGGACCACCACGACATTGCCGGTGAACACGGCCTCGCGCACATCCTCGTTCATGACGAAGAGGTCAGAGGTGATCTCCACCGGGCTCTGCGCCTGCGTGGCTTGCGCCAGGCCCAGGGACAGCACGAATGCCATGATAAGCCGGGCGCGCCTCATTGTGTTTGGTCTCCAATAGTGGTCTGCGGGACATCCTCGCCGGGCGTCGAGGGCAGGGTGACCACCGATCGCTCAAAAGTCCAGATCACGCTGGCCGCGTCATAGACGAGGCCCTCGGCCCGAACCGTGGAGCCATCGGCATAGTCCACTTCCACTTGTCCCCGCGTCGTCAGAATCTGGCTGTGCCAGTCAAATACTGAATCGTTGAGTGTGCCGGTGGTTCCGGTCGAATCGGCCACCTCGGCACGCCCCGGCACCAGGGTCAGCTGGCTGGCCGTGTCGAGCTGGGCATAGGTTGCTTCCATGGTCACCTGCACGCCATCGATGCGGTTGATGATCAATTGCGCATTGGTGAGATCGATGAGGTCGGTATGCGACGTGGCCGCGCGGGCTGTTTCGGCCCAGACACGATAGGAGGAGCCATCGGCCAGCGTGCCGACATATTCGGGGGCCTCGATGCTCACGGCCTCGGGGGTCACGCTGAGCTGGTCGATGCCGAAGCGTCCCGTCAGGCTGGCCAGATAGACCTGTGCCATCAGGCTCCCCAGCACCAGCGCCCCGCATAGCGGCACGAGGAGCCGCAGCACCTCGATCCTGCGGTTGCGCCGGGCAAGGCCCTCATAGCTCTGTCGCCTCGCTTCCAGCGCGGGCATGGCTGGCCTCCGGGCCTCAGCTATGGGCGAAGATGTCGGTCTCTTCCCAGCCCATCAGGTCGAGCGCACAGCGCGTCTTGAGGAAATCGAAGCAGGACTGGGCGATCTCGGTGCGGCCCTCGCGCGCCAGCATGCGGTCGAGATGACGCTTGAGGTCATGCAGGTAGAGCACGTCGGAGGCGGCATAATCGAGCTGGGCATCGCTGAGCTTGTCCCCGCCCCAGTCCGAGCTTTGCTGCTGCTTGGAGAGATCGACGTTGAGAAGCTCGCGCACCAGGTCCTTGAGGCCATGCCGGTCGGTATAGGTGCGCACCAGCTTGGACGCGATCTTGGTGCAATAGACCGGGCCGGTGACCACGCCGAAGCGGTTCTGCAGCACGGCCACGTCGAAACGCGCATAGTGGAAAATCTTGGTGACGCCGGGATCGGAGAGCAGCTTGACCAGGTTCGGCGCCTCCCTGGCGTCCTGGGGGATCTGCACCACATCGGCGCTGCCGTCGCCGGGCGACAGCTGCACCACGCAGAGCCGGTCGCGATGGGGGTGGAGCCCCATCGTCTCAGTGTCGATCGCAACTTCGCGGCCGTAATTGGAAAGATTGGGCAGGTCGCCGCGATGCACTCGGATGGCCATGGATCTGGTCCCGTTTTGAAACTGATTCTTCTCTGGCACAGAGCGGTGGCCAAGGAAAGGCATGGCGGAGCCGGTCGCTATGGCGTCGATATAAAGCTTTCCTTATATGCATGTTGCTTTCCGCGTCCGGACCTGCGAGAAACACCACCGAAAGTAATGGGGAACGTGTCCCCTTACGCGCACTCCCGCGTGCGCCCTCGCCACTTGCAAAGAGGTTTAACGTGGCCCGATCTTCCTATCTGTTTACCTCGGAATCCGTTTCCGAGGGCCATCCCGACAAGGTCTGCGACCGGATTTCCGACGAGATCGTCGATCTCGTTTTCCGGGAAGCCAAGAAGGCCGGCATGGATGCCGGCGCAGTCCGCATTGCCTGCGAAACCCTGGCAACCACCAATCGCGTGGTCATTGCCGGTGAAGTGCGCGTGCCCGAAACGCTGCTGAAGAAGGGCAAGGACGGCAAGATCATCACCGACGCCTCGGGCGCCCCGGTGGTCAATCCCTCCAAGTTCAAGTCGGCGGCCCGCAAGGCGATCCGCGCCATCGGCTACGAGCAGTCCGGCTTCCACTGGAAGACGGCCCGCATCGACGTGCTGCTGCATGGCCAGTCGGCCGATATTGCCCAGGGCGTGGACGAGGCCGGCAACAAGGATGTCGGCGCCGGCGACCAGGGCATCATGTTCGGCTATGCCGCGCGCGAAACCCCCGAATTGCTCCCTGCGCCGATCTATTACGCGCACAAGATCCTGGAAACCCTGACCGAGGCCCGCAAGGCCAATCACGGTCCGGCCGGCAAGCTCGGCCCCGATGCCAAGAGCCAGGTGACTGTGCGCTATGAGAACGGCAAGCCTGTCGGCGTCACCCAGATCGTGCTTTCGACCCAGCATCTGGACGAGACGCTGACATCGTCCGATGTGCGCACCATTGTCGAGCCCTATATCCGCCAGGCCCTGCCAGAGGGCTGGATTGACGACGCCACCGTCTGGCACGTCAATCCGACCGGCAAGTTCGTCGTTGGCGGCCCCGATGGCGACGCCGGCCTGACCGGCCGCAAGATCATCGTCGATACCTATGGTGGCGCAGCCCCCCATGGCGGCGGTGCCTTCTCGGGCAAGGATCCCACCAAGGTCGACCGCTCGGCAGCCTATGCGGCGCGCTATCTCGCCAAGAATGTCGTGGCTGCCGGCCTTGCCGATCGCGCCACCATCCAGCTCTCCTATGCCATTGGCGTGGCCAAGCCGCTCTCGATCTATGTCGACCTGCACGGCACCGGCAAGGTGGACGAGGCCGTGCTGGAAAAGGCGCTGGCCGAGGTGATGGACCTGACTCCGCGCGGCATCCGCACCCATCTTGATCTCAACAAGCCCATCTACGCCAAGACCTCCGCCTATGGCCATTTCGGCCGCAAGGCGGGCCGTGACGGCAGCTTCTCCTGGGAGAAGACCGACCTGGTCAAGGCGCTCAAGGCCGCAGTGGCCTGAGGCGTTTGCGCCCCTGATCCTGCAGGTGTATTCTTCGGGGGTAATCAACCCCCGGAGGCCTCTATGACTGATGAGGACCTGGTTCTTCTCAAGCGGGTCGTGCAGACCCCCGGCGTGCTGGGGGGCAAGCCGCGCATTGACGGTACACGTGTCGGCGTTTCGCATATCCTTGAAGCCTTGGCGGCCGGCGATACGGCTGACGAGATTGTCGAGTCCTTGCCTTGGCTGACCCATGAGGACATTCGGGCTGCTCTGATCTACGGCGCCCGCCAGGCCGAGCAATCAGGGGTGCAGGCGGCGGAGTGAGCAACTTTCTGTTCGATGCGCAGTTGTCGCGAAAGCTGGCGCAGCATTTGACGGATAGAGGTCACTTGGCGCGCCACGTCTACGATCACCTCGATCCGCAGGCTGATGATCGGGACATCGCCAGGCTTGCCAACGATATGAATGCCAGCGTGGTGAGCAAGGACGCCGATTTTGCCGACCTGGCAGTGAGAGGTGCGCTCAACCATACTTTCGTCTGGCTCAAATTGCCCAACCTTTCTAACCAGCAGATGCTGGAAATGCTGGACCGGGCCTTGCCGGAAATTGTATCGGCAATCGACGCCAATGAGCGCATTGTCGAAATCCGCTAGGACCAGCATGACTGACCACCAGCTCCCAAAAACCCGCTCCGGTGAACCGCGCGCCTTTTTTGGCCGGCGCTCGGGCAAGAAGCTCCATGGCGGGCAAAAGGCGCAGGTGGCCGAGCTGCTGCCCCAGGTCGAGATCACCCTGCCGGATCGGCTTGATCCACGGGCCTTGTTCCCCGATGCCAGGCGGATCGTCGTCGAGATCGGCTATGGCGGCGGAGAACACCTGGCGCGCAAGGCGGGCGAGGAGCCCGATACCGGTTTCATTGGCTGCGAAGTCTTTACCGGCGGCATCGGCAAGATGGTCCAGGCCATCGAGGCGCGCGGGCTGATCAATGTGCGGCTCTATACCGACGATGCGCTCAAACTGCTGGTGACCCTGCCCGAGGCTTCGGTGGATGCGGTCTACCTGCTCTATCCCGATCCATGGCCCAAGACGCGCCACCACAAGCGCCGCTTCGTCTCGCCCACCACGCTTGATGAATTGGCGCGGGTGATCCGGCCCGGTGGCCAGTTTCACTTCGCCACCGATATCGAGGATTATGCCAACTGGACCCTGGCCCATATCGTGCGCGAGCCGCGCTTCGCCTTCGCGCCCGAGGCGCCGGGCAGCTGGCACCAGCCCTATCCGGGCTGGCAGCCGACCCGATATGAACAAAAGGCACGGCGCGAAGGCCGCATGCTGAGCTTCTATTTCAGCTTCACCCGCGCCTGAGTGTAACCATACGGTCACCCTGACCAGTTTTCATGGCCGCCCGCTCTGGACCTTGGCGTCCCGCGACCCATATCGGGGTCTTACGCCGCCGGAGACGTTCCCATGTCGCAGCCCCTTTCGCCCGATCACACCAGCCAGGATCTGCTTGTGGTGCGGCCGAGCAAATGGACGCTGGTGGTGATCGTGCAATTGCGGGCCGGCACCATGCGGTTCAATGAACTGCGCCGCAATATGGGTGGGGTGCCGCAGAAATCGCTGAGCCAGACCCTGCGGGAACTGGAGCGCGATGGTTTTGTCACCCGCACGGCCTATGCGACCATTCCGCCGCGGGTAGACTACGAACTGACCGAACTGGGGCGGGAATTGCTGGTGCTGGCCGACCAGTTCCAGCATTTCGCCCAGCGCAACCGCCAGGCGGTGGAAGCGGCACGGCGCCTGTTCGACGCCAGCGGTGAACGGACGGGCTTCCAGGCGTAAAGGTTCGGGCGCCGCCATGTCTGGCGGCGCCGGGGGCGGATCAATCAGAGATTGACCACGTCGAGCGTGACCGGGGTGAGGTAGACCAGGGTCTGCTTGCCGCCATCTTCGGTGACCAGTGCCACGAGATAGTCACCCCATTCCTCCACGGACGAAGCGTTGATGCCCTGGTCCTGAAGCTGGGCCAGCACATAGTCCTGGTCAAAGCCATTGTCCGAGCTGGACGACACCAGCGAGCTGGCCATGGCGGGGGCGGCAATACCGGCAAGAGCGGCCACAGTGGCCAGAGCGATTACAGTGTTCTTGATCATGGGAGGATGATCCTTTCTGGTTTGAACGAACCGGAAATGATCACCCGTCCCGCACCCTGCAAGCGGCCAGAATCGACTTTTTCGCTCTTGAAATGACGCCGCGCCACCCGAGGGTTTGTGCAAGGAAATCAAGGGCTTTTAGGGAAACCCGGTGTCGTGAGGGAAACCAGGGCGCCTCCGTGTCACCACTCCATGCAACCTGCGGGCGGGACCGGTGGTTGACCCTGAAAAGGAGAGCGTCATGGAAACCAGCGTCCGAATTCTCGACACCATTCCCGTCACCCGCAATGTCCGGCACTATCGGCTGGAGCGGCCCGGGGGCTACGGCTTCTCGCCCGGCCAGGCCACCGAAGTCAGCATCGACCGCGATGGCTGGCGCGACAAGAAGCGGCCCTTCACCTTTACCTGCCTGCCCGATGCGGAGGCGCTCGAATTCACCATCAAGAGCTATTTCGACCACCATGGCGTCACCAACGAATTGTGGTCGCTCGGCGCCGGGGATCACCTGATCCTCCGCGATGTGTGGGGAACCATTCAATACAAGGGGAAGGGCACCTTTATCGCCGGTGGCGCGGGCGTGACGCCCTTCATCGCCATTCTGCGCCACCTCAATGCCACCGGAAAGATCGCCGGCAACCGGCTGATCGTCTCCAACCGCACGGAAAAGGACATCATCCTGCGCGACGAATTCGAGGCCATGGAGGGTCTCGAAGTGCTCTGGACCGTCACTGACGATCCCAAATCATCCCTGCTCCAGGAGCGGATCGATGCCGGTTTCCTCAAGCGTCACCTCCCCGATCTGGAACAGAATTTCTACCTCTGCGGCCCCGACCCCATGGTCAGGGATTTGCGCACCCTGCTCGATGATGCCGGCGCCGATGTGGCCAATGTCACCTGGGAGAAGTAGCCCCCGTCTCCCTTGCCTTTCCTGCTGTGGCGGTCTATAGGAGGGCCAACATCGTTGCTCTCTTATCGAGAGTGGGTGCCGGAAGGCCCCCGCTCTTTTTGTTTATCTGCGGCCAGGTGCGCGCCCTTTTGCGAGCAGCCGCCAAACCTGAACGACCTTCATGGCTTTCGATCTGAGCGAAAAGCGCTACATCAAGGAAAGCGGGCTCGAAGCCCGCATCGCCCGCATTGTCGAGCCGGTGGCCAATGACCTCGGCTATGCGCTTGTGCGGATCAAGATCACCCCCGAAAATGGCTGCACCCTGCAGATCATGGCCGAGGACGAGAACGGCCGCTTCAACATCAATGACTGCGAGGCGCTCTCAAAGGATCTTTCTCCGGTGCTCGATGTGGAAGACCCCATCGACCGGGAATATCACCTTGAAGTCTCTTCGCCCGGCATCGACCGCCCGCTGGTGCGCAAGCGCGATTATGAGCGCTTCATCGGCCATGAGGCCAAGGTCGAGCTTTCCGACATGATCAATGGCCGCAAGCGCTTCCGCGGCGAGATCGGGCCGGTCGATGATGATGGTGTCATCATCATCCTGCCCGATGCGCCCGGCGGCACCGATCCCAATCACAAGCTCAGCTTCGCCAGCATTGCCGAAGCCAAGCTGGTCATGACCGACAAGCTCATGGACATGGCCCGCGCCGACCAGGAGCTGCACCCCATCGACGACGACGAGACCGAAACGGTCGAGTACGCCGACACTGACGAAGTCTCTGAGGAGAAGAACTGAAATGGCCGTTAGCGCGAATCGCCTTGAGCTGTTGCAGATTGCCGATGCCGTTGCCCGCGAGAAATCCATCGACCGCATGGTGGTGATCGAGGCGATGCAGGACGCCATGGAAAAGGCCGCCAAGGGCCGCTATGGCGCCGAGACCGAGATCAAGGTCGAGATCAATCCCAAGTCCGGCGAAACCCGCATGTGGCGCCTGCTCGAAATCGTCGAGACGGTCGAGGAGCCCTCCCGCCAGGTCAATCTCAAGCTCGCCCAGGTCAAGAACCCGACCGCCAAGATCGGCGATTTCCTGACCGAGCCGCTGCCGCCCATGGAATTCGGCCGTATCGCCGCCCAGTCGGCCAAGCAGGTCATCGTCCAGAAGGTGCGCGATGCCGAGCGCGACCGCATGTTCGAGGAATATACCAACCGCGTCGGCGAAATCGTCAACGGGACCGTCAAGCGCGTCGAATATGGCAATGTGATCGTCGATCTGGGCCGTGGCGAAGCCATCATCCGCCGCGACGAACTGATCCCGCGCGAACTGTTCCGCTATGGCGACCGGGTCCGCGCCTATATTTATGACGTGCGCCGCGAGCAGCGTGGCCCGCAGATTTTCCTCTCGCGCACCCATCCCCAGTTCATGGCCAAGCTGTTCATGCAGGAAGTGCCGGAAATCTATGATGGCGTCATCACCATCCGCTCGATCGCCCGCGATCCGGGCTCGCGCGCCAAGATTGCCGTCACCTCCAATGATAGCTCCATCGACCCCGTCGGCGCTTGCGTCGGTATGCGCGGCTCCCGCGTTCAGGCCGTGGTGGCCGAATTGCAGGGCGAAAAGATCGACATCATTCCCTGGACCGACAGCATTGCCGATCTCGTGGTCTCGGCCCTGCAGCCGGCCGATGTCGCCAAGGTGGTGCTCGATGAGCAGGCCGAGCGCATCGAAGTGGTCGTGCCCGACGAGCAGCTGTCGCTCGCCATCGGTCGCCGTGGCCAGAATGTGCGCCTCGCCAGCCAGCTGATTGGCTGGGACATCGACATTCTGACCGAGCAGGAAGAAAGCGAACGCCGCCAGAAGGAATTCACCGAGCGTTCGACCCTGTTCATGCAGGCCCTTGACGTTGACGAGATGGTTGCCCAGCTATTGG
>CBFGTF010000060.1:0-15849 GCA_965651655.1 uncultured Devosia sp. | reverse complement strand
AGAATGAGGCGGCAAGGTTCCATATGGTCCGGCATTGCAGGCTCGGCGCCAATGATTGACGCCGGCATGACCTCGGCCGCCGGCCATTCTCTGCCTCAAAAAAAGGGAACTGGAGCGGGTGAAGGGAATCGAACCCTCGTCGTAAGCTTGGGAAGCTTCTGCTCTACCATTGAGCTACACCCGCAACGCCCCCTAGATGCTGGAAATCGCGGCAAGCGTCAAGCTGTGCCATTCATCTGCGGTCCCTCAGTTCATAAAGCGTTCATGAATGCCCTCCTGGAGTCGGATCGGCTCTTGATTTGCTCAAGAAACGCAAATATTGCGTAATAGGGGTGACAAGGGGACAGTCATGGCACCGGGCAAGCGCGCCAGCCAGGCCGACATCGCTGAGAAGCTGGGCGTTTCCGTCTCCACCGTGTCTCGGGCATTGGCCAATGAAATCGGCATCAGCGATGCTGTGCGGGCCGATGTGCAGCGCATGGCGCGGGTGCTGGGCTACAAGAGCAAGCACCCGCCCGCCATGGGCAAGCTCGACAAGCGGGCTCTGGCCCTGGTGCCGCTCAACAGCGCCATGGGGAGCCTGGCCAGTTTCTATCACGGCATTGTCGAGGCCATGCGGGCCCAGTCCGAGGAGGCTGGGATCGTTCTCGATGTCCGGCTGGTCAATGAGGACATGGTGACCCTCGATTTCATCCGCCGCCAGGTTTCCAAGACCGGCGCCAATGGCGTCATCCTGGCCGGCATCGACCCCGATGAAGAGATCGCGCTCTGGGCCCAGGAAACAGAAACCGCCCTGGTGCTGGCCAATGGCAGCGATCCGCAGATGCGGTTCAATTCGGTCGCTCCGGCCAATTTCTATGGCGCCTACCAGGCAACGCAGCGCCTGATCGACGCCGGCCATCGCCGGATCCTGCACTATACCTATCGACACCGCCCCACCATCCTGCAGCGCCGCCGCGGCTTTGAGGCCGCCATTGCCGCAAACCCGGGCGTTTCCGGCACGGTGGTGATTTCCAACGAGCATTCCAGCAAGGACCTTCTGGCCTCGTTCCTGGCCGGGGAATATGACGTGACCGCGGTCTTTTGCTGGAATGACAGCGTCGCGGTCAGCATGGTCGAGGCTCTGCTGGGGCAGGATTCTCCCATGCCCGAGGGCTTTTCCATTGTCGGGTTCGACGACCTGCCGATTGCCGGCATGGCCAATCCGCGCCTGTCCACCGTGCGGGTCGACCGCGAGGCCATTGGTCGCGGTGTCATCCGCCTCCTGGCCAATCAGCTCGATGGCGAACGCGCCGTGCAGCAGCTCGAAATCGGGGTGGCACTTGTGGCCGGGGAGACGGTTCACGCCATCCTGTGAGCCTTCCACGCATCACTTTATTTTGCGCCCATGTTGAAAACCGCCTCTCCGCGCCGTCCTCGGCCAGCTCTATCCGGCTGCGTTGCCGACGCAATTTCCGCAAACTTGCGTAATTTGCGTGAAATGCGCAAAAAGCTTGAATTTGCGCAAACTCGTGCGTAGCTTTGCGAAGCCTTGCGGCCAAAACCCGAAACCTGCCCGACAGGTGTCTGCTCGCATGGCGAAGGAGCGATCAGGTGGATTTACGGCGTTGGAACGTCAGGCATGTCGGCATGGTGCTGTCCGCAGCGCCCGCTTTCGCGCCCTTCCCGCTTTCCGGCTCGGCTGAATGGAATGCGCTGAAGGGGCGTCTGGGAGACGCTGCCCTGGCCGATCTTCTGGCCGCAGCCGGCCGCGATGTCCGGGCCCCCATTCCCGCTCTGCCCGCGCAGCTTTACCACGAATTTCGCGAGACCGGCCGCCGCGAGGGCTATGAGGACGCCCAGCGCGACCGCCGCAACATGCTCTATCGGTTGACGCTGGCCGAATGGCTGGAGGCCCGGGGCCGTTTCCTGCCGGCCCTTGAAGCCCTGGCCTGGGCGCGGTTGGAGGAAACCAATTGGGCCTGGCCCGCCCATGCCCGCGATCTCGACCGCCCGGATCGTCCCACACTCGACCTGGCCGCTGCCATGACTGCCCTGGACCTGGCCGAGATGGACTATCTCATCGGCGATCGCCTTTCGGCCAATCTGCGGGCGCGTCTCCGCGCCGAAGTCGAGCGCCGGGCCATTGGCGCTTTCCTTGACCGCGATGATCACTGGTGGCTGCACACAACCCCGGACAGGCAGGTCAACAACTGGACCGCCGTCTGCGTCGCCGGCGTGGTCGGCGCCGCGCTCTATCTCGAAACCGATTCCGCCCGGCTGGCCCGCATCGTGACGCGCGGGCTCCACAGCCTGGCCGATTATCTGGAGACCTTTGACGGCCAGGGCGGCTCCACCGAGGGGCCCGACTACTGGACCTATGGCTTTGGCAATTACGTGGTGCTCGCCCATCTGCTGCATGTGCGCAGTGGCGGCGCCATAGATTTGCTGGCGGGTGAATTCGTGCGCGACATTGCGCAATTCCCACTCCGCACCATGCTGGCCGCCGGCGTCTGGGTGAGCTTTTCGGACTCCGACAGCAACCCTGTCTTCCATCCGGGGCTTCTCAGCCATCTTGCAGGCCATCTCGACCTGCCGGGCCTGCGCGGCCTGGGCATGAGCAATGATTTTGCCGTTTCCGCCTTCAATCAGTTCTGCTGGCCGCTGCGCCAATATGCCTGGCCGCTGCCAGACCAGGATGGCCCGGCGGCACCCGGGCCGCATGACTGGTACGGCGAGATGGCCTGGATGATCAGCCGCCTGGATCCGTCCAATCGTGACGCGCTGTGCCTTGCCGCCAAGGGCGGGCACAATGACGAGATGCACAACCAGAACGATATCGGCTCGTTCATGGTGGTCTCCGGCGGCAAGGTGGTGCTGACCGATCCCGGTCGCGGGCGCTATTCCAAAGCCTATTTCGGCCCCGAGCGCTACGCCAACCTCATGGCCTCTTCGCGTGGCCATTCGGTGCCGCTGGTCAATGGCTTCGAGCAGGCCGAGGGCCGCGCCCATGCCGCCACCGTCCTGGACCATATGCATGGTCCGAACGGCGACAGGTTGGAACTGGAAATGGCCGGCGCCTATCCGGCCGGGGCCCGCCTCCGGTCGCTGCGCCGCAGCCTCACCTTTGATCGCAAGACCGCCAAGGGCCGCGTGCTGCTCGAGGATGCCTATCAGTTCATCGACAGCGAAGGGCTGTTCCAGTCGGTCCTGGTGACGCCCATGGCGGCACGGCTTGAGGCTGGTGCGGTGCATGTCGGCACCCAAGAGGCAGGCCTGCGCATCGCCTATGACAATGCGGCCCTCGATGTTGCCCTCGACCGGCACGAGCAGGTGGAAAAGCAATACCAGCCCGCCGTCGATCTCATTCGTGTGGTGTTCACCCCCCGGCAGCCTGTCCGGGAGGGACGCCTCACGCTCGTCATCTCGCCGCTCGACTGAGGGGAGAGTGCTGCCCCCATGGGCAGAACCATCGTGGTGGTCGGCGCAGAGGAGCGTCGAAGACCTGAACTGAAAGCCGGCGGCGGGACAGCCCCGGACAAGGGAGGACTAGGATGAGGAAAGACCATGTATTTGGTTTGACCGGTGCAGTGGCCCTGGCGGCCATGCTGGCAGCGGCCGCACCGGCACTGGGGGCGGGGCAGTCGCCTGCGCTCGAAGCGCTCGTAGCCAGCGGCGACCTGCCGCCGCTTGAGGAACGCCTGCCGGCCAACCCGCTGGTGGTCGAGGGCGGTGCCATCGGCACCTATGGCGGCACCTGGCGCATGGGCATGAATGGCGGCGGCGACAACGGCCTGATCGTCAAGACCGTGGCCTATGAGGGCCTGGTTCGCTACAATCACGAGTGGAACACGGTTCTGCCCAACCTGGCCGAAAGCTGGGAGGTCAATGCCGAAGCCACCGAATATACCTTCAAGCTGCGCGAAGGCGTGAAGTGGTCCGACGGCACGCCGTACACCACCGAGGACATCGCCTTTACCGTCGAAATGTACCAGGATCCGGACTATGCGGCCGGCAGCTGGATCGACAACAAGAACAATCCGATGACCCTGGAAGTCATCGACGCCTACAATTTCAAATTCATCTTCGAAAAGCCGAACGGCATGTTCATGGAGACCATCGCCGGCGTCGATGGGGTCCACATCACCTCGCTGCAGAAAAAGTACTGCAGCCAGTTCCATCCCACCTACAATGAAAACGCGGCCGCCGAGGCCGAGGCAGCCGGCTTCTCGAGCTGGGCGCTCTACCTCCAGGATCGCTGCGCCTGGGGCTGGGAAACCATCCGCTTTGCCAATCCCGATCTGCCCTCCATCTATGGTTGGGTGATCGATCAGCCGCTGACGGCCAACGCCGCCCGCGTCACCTGGAAGCGCAATCCCTACTTCTGGAAAGTCGATGCCGAGGGCAACCAGTTGCCCTATATCGACAATCTGGACATGCGCGTCAGCCAGGGCGGCGTCGAGGAACTGACCCTCGCCGCGCTCAATGGCGAGATCGATTTCCAGGAACGCCATATCGCCACCACCACCAACAAGCCCCTGTTCTTTGATGGACAGGACGCCGGTGGCTATCATCTGGGCGAGGTCATTCCCTCGGCCTCCAACACCCTGGTGCTCCAGCTCAATCTCAACCACCTCGATCCGGTCAAGCGCGAGCTCTACCAGGACAAGGACTTCCGCATCGGCATTTCCCATGCCATCGACCGCCAGGAAATCATCGACGTGGTCTTTACCGGTCAGGGCGAACCCTTCCAGGTGGCCCCGCGTCCGGAAAGCCAGTTCTATGATGAGGAACTGGCCAAGCAATATACCGAGTTCGATCCCGATCTCGCTGCCCAGCACTTCGAGGCCGCCGGCCTCACCGAGAAGAATGGCGACGGCATCTACCTGATGAGCGACGGCAATCCGGCCAAGATCACGGTCGACGTGATCTCGGCGCTGCGCCCTGAATGGATCGACATGCTCGAAATCATGCAGCTCCAGCTTGGCGCTGCCGGTGTCGAGATCGAGCTCAACAATATCGACCGCACGCTGTTCTACGAAAAGCGTCCGGCGGGCGAGTTCGATGCCCAGGTCTGGGCTGGCGACGGTGGTATCGAGGCCCTTCAGGAGCCGCGCTACTACTTCCCCTTCTCCGATGAATCGGTCTGGGCCTATCGCTGGGCGCAGTGGTTCAACGGAACCCGTCCGGAAATCGCCGAAGAGCCGGTCGACTGGGCCAAGCAACAGATGGACCTCTACAATCAGGTCCGTGCTGCAGGCAGCCCGGAAGAGCGCGCCGACCTGTTCAACCAGGTGCTGGCGATCACCAAGGAAGAGTTCCCGGTCATCGGGGTGAGCCTGATGCCGAACTCCTATTCGATCGTCCGGAACAACCTCAAGAACGTCCCGGACTCCATGTTCAACGCCTGGCTCTTCCCGACCCCGGCCTCCATGGATCCGGTGAACTGGTACTTCGAGTAGCGCGCTTCGGGGAAAAGTGGCTCCCACTTTTCCCTTCCCGGATCTGATCCGGGGATCGGAAACGCGATGTCTCAAAAGCCATAGCGGGACGACCTCCCCCCGCTCGATCCCCTCGCGGCGCTTCTCCGCCGCGGGGGGAACCTTGGACAACCAGCAAGGGCCCCCGCCATGCTTGCCTTCATCATCCGGCGCACCATCGCCATGGTGCTGACCCTGATTGCCGTCTCCATGGTGGCATTCGCCATCATCCAGCTACCGCCCGGCGATTACCTCACGAGCTACATCGCCTCGCTTTCAGCCACCGGTGACCAGGTCGATCCGCGCGTCATCGAGAACTTGCGCATCCAATACGGCCTGGGCGAGCCTTTCTATGTCCAGTACTGGAAGTGGATTACCGGTGTCGTACAGGGCAATTTCGGACAGAGCTTCGAGTGGAAGCGCCCCGTTTGGGAGCTGATCTGGGGACGCCTGGGCAATTCGGTGATGGTGGAAGGCCTGGCCGTCATCGTCATGTGGTTCATCGCCCTGCCCATCGGCATCTATGCGGCTGTGCGCAAATATTCCCTGGGCGACTATCTGGCCACGGTGGCTGGCTTCATTGGCCTGGCCGTTCCCAATTTCTTCTTTGCCCTCATCCTGATGTACCTGGCCTATATCTGGTTCGGCACCACCATGGGCGGCCTGTTCTCCCCCGAATTCGAGACTGCGCGCTGGAGCCTGCCGCGCCTTTGGGATTTCCTGAGTCACGCCTGGGCACCCGTTCTGGTTCTGGCGACCGGCGGCACCGCAGAGCTGATCCGCATCCTGCGCGCCAACCTGCTCGACGAGCTGAAAAAGCCTTATGTGGTCACGGCCCGTGCCAAGGGCCTGCCCGAGTGGAAGGTGATCCTCAAATATCCCGTGCGCCTGGCGCTCAACCCTCTGGTCTCCACAATCGGCTGGCTGCTGCCGGCTCTGGTCTCGGGCTCCGTCATCGTCTCGGTCGTGATGAACTTGCCAACCGCCGGGCCCATGTTGCTGCGCTCGCTGACCACCCAGGACATGTATCTGGCTGGCGCCATTATCCTGCTGCTCAGTGTCCTCACCGTCATCGGCACGCTGATCTCGGACATTCTTCTCGCCCTCATCGATCCCCGCATTCGCTACGGGGCCAAGTAAATGGCTGTCGACAGCATGGAAAACCGCGCCTCCGCCGCCGCCATCCCGGCCCGCCCCGTTCGCGAAAGCCAGTTCGGGCTGATGTGGCGCCGCTTCCGCCAACACAGGCTGGCGCTGGTCAGTCTCTGGCTGGTCGTCTTCTTCTACCTTGTGGCGTTGCTGGCCGAGTTCCTGGCCCCGGTCGACCCGTCCCACTACAGCGCCCGCTACACCTATGCGCCGCCCCAGGGGCTGCATTTCTTCGCGGCCAATGACCAGGGTGGCTGGGAATTCGGGCCCTATGTAAATGGCTACAAGACCGAGATCGACCCGGTGGCGCTGCGCCGCACCTTCGTCATCGACGAAGAGGTGCGCCTGCCGGTCCGCTTCTTTGCCCAGAGCGAACCCTATCTCCTGGCCGGGTTCATTCCCCTCTCGATCAAGTTCATGAGCGTGGAGAACCCGCGCGACCCCTTCTACATCCTGGGCGCCGACCGGCTGGGCCGCGACCTCCTCAGCCGCCTCATCCATGGCACCCGCATCTCGCTTTCGATCGGTCTTGCCGGGGTCACCCTGAGCCTCTTCTTCGGCATCGTCATCGGCGGCTTTGCCGGTTTCTATGGTGGCTGGTTCGACAGCGCGGTAATGCGCACGGTCGAGTTCATCCGCTCAATGCCCACAATTCCGCTCTGGCTCGGTCTTGCCGCCGCCATGCCCAAGGATTGGAGCGCTCTCCAGACCTATTTCGCCATCACTCTCATTCTCTCGCTGATTGGCTGGACCGAACTGGCCCGCGTGGTGCGGGGGCGGTTTCTCTCGCTCAGGACCGAGGATTTCGTGACCGCGGCGCAGCTTGATGGCGCCAGCGACTGGCGCATCGTCACCCGCCACATGGTGCCCAGCTTCACCAGCCACATCATTGCGGCGGCGACCCTGGCCATTCCCGGCATGATCCTGGCTGAAACGGCGCTGAGCTTCCTCGGCCTCGGCCTTCAGGCACCCATCGTGTCCTGGGGCACCTTGCTTCAGGACGCGCAGAACATCCGCACCCTGGCCACCGCCCCCTGGCTGCTCGCGCCTGGTGTCTGCGTCGTGGTGGTCATCCTCGCCCTCAACTTCTTCGGAGACGGCCTTCGTGATGCCGCAGATCCCCATGGGCGATAGTTCAATGATCACGGCAGCATTCCCCCTCACCGACCCGGCTTCGCCCGAAGGGCCGGATGAGGGGACTCTTTCAACACACTCGGAGTGCCTGGCATGACCAAGCCCCTCCTTACAGTCAGCAATATGTCCATCGTCTTCACCTCGCCCGACGAGGCCGATATCGAGGCGGTGCGGCAGGTCGATCTGACGCTCACTCCCGGCAAGACGTTGGCGCTGGTCGGCGAGAGCGGTTGCGGCAAGTCCGTCACCGCCCGGGCGGTGCTCCGCCTGCTCGACCGCAATGCGAAAATCCCCAGCGGACAGATTCTCTTCGACACGGGCAATGGCGCCGTCGATATCGCAAAACTCAACGCCGACAGCCTCGCCATGCGCTCCATTCGCGGCGCCGAAATCTCCATGATTTTCCAGGAGCCGATGTCCTCGCTCTCTCCGGTCCACACCATTGGCGACCAGATCGACGAGATCATTATCCTCCATGAAGGCCTCTCGCCCCGGCAGGCCCGCGAGCGCACCGTTGGTCTGCTCGATCAGGTCGGCGTGCCCGGCGCTCGCGACCGCGCCAATGCCTATCCCTTCGAGCTCTCGGGGGGATTGAGGCAACGCGCCATGATCGCAATGGCGCTGGCCTGTACACCCAAGCTGCTCATCGCCGACGAGCCGACCACCGCGCTCGACGTCACCACCCAGGCGCAGATCCTTGACCTCCTGCGCCAGCTCCAGGACGACTATGGCATGGCCATGCTGTTCATCACCCACGATCTGGGCGTGGTAGCCGAAATCGCCGACGAAATCGCGGTCATGTATCTGGGCGACGTCGTCGAGCAGGGGGACGTCTTCGAGGTCTTCAAGGCGCCCCAGCATCCCTATACGCAGGCGCTGATGAATTCGGTGCCGCGCCTGGCGCGAAAGGCCGATCGGCAGCGCCTTTCGCCCATCAAGGGCACTGTGCCCTCGCCCCGCGACCGGCCGCAGGGTTGCGCCTTCACCAGCCGCTGCCCGCATGCCTTCGGGCCATGCCCCGATATTCGGCCGGAGCGCACCCTGGTGAGCGCCGGCCATGTCGCCCGATGCCACCTGTTGACCCAGGAACACGTGGAGGCCCACGCATGACCAAGCTGCTCACTGTCGAAAATCTCAGCAAAGTCTTCCACCTGGGAGGGGGGCTTTTCAAGCAGGGCCGGGAACTGGTGGCGCTCAACGACATCAACCTCACCGTGGAGCAGGGGGAAACCCTCGCCATTGTCGGCGAGAGCGGCTGCGGCAAGACCACGCTGGGGCGCTGCATCATCAAGGCGCAACCGGTGTCCTCTGGCCATGTCTACTACCATCAGGACCAGGGCGGTCATGTGGACCTGACCACGCTCAACAAGCGCGAGATCAAGCCCTATCGCCGCGACATCCGCATGATCTTCCAGGACCCGATGAGTTCGCTCAATCCCAATATGCGGGTCTTCGACATCGTCGCCGAGCCGCTGCGTGTGCACCGGCTGATGCGAGGCAGGGAACTGGAGGCGCGGGTCTATGACACGCTCGCCAAGGTGGGCATTTCCCCCGATGCGGCTGGTCGCTATCCCCATGCCTTCTCCGGCGGACAGCGCCAGCGCATCGGCATTGCCCGCGCTCTGGTCCTGCAGCCAAAACTGGTGATAGCCGACGAAGCGGTCTCGGCGCTCGACGTCTCCATCCAGGCCCAGGTGCTGAACCTGCTCGACGATCTCAAGAGCGAGTTCGGCCTCACCTATATCTTCATCAGCCATGACCTGGGTGTCGTGAACTACATCGCCGATCGGGTGGTGGTGATGTATCTGGGCCATGTGGTGGAAGTCGCGCCCACCGAGATGCTGTTCGAGCGGCCGCGCCATCCCTATACCGAAATGCTGCTCAAGGCCCTGCCCATTGCCGACCCGACGCGGCGCAAGGGGCGGCGCACCGAGCTCAAGGGCGAAATCCCCTATCTCGGCAACCGCCCGCAGGGCTGCCCGTTCCACACGCGCTGCAAATATGCCGAGGACCGCTGCCGGGCCGAAAAGCCCCAATTGCGCGCCATCGACGGCACGGCGCAGACTGCCGCCTGCCACTTTGCCGAAACACTCGATCTGACCGGCGCCTATGACGACGCGCCGCAAAAGGCTTTTGCATAAAATGACTTATGATCCGGCCACCGCCAATCCGCTCTATGGCAATCCGCTCCACACCCGCGCCGATGTCGAAAAAGGTGTCCGCGACCTCTTTGATCCGCTCCTGCCCTATTTCTCCAAGGGCGGCGCCCGCGTGCGGCTCGATGGGGCAGGGGCCCATTTCGACCGCGCGGCGGCAGACCTCGAAGGCTTCGCCCGCCCGCTCTGGGGCCTGACGCCGCTAGCGGCCGGTGGCGCCGATTTTGTCCATTGGGAACTCTATCGCCAGGGCCTCGCCAATGGCACCGATCCCGATCACCCCGAATATTGGGGCACGGTCAATTCCACCGACCAGCGCATGGTCGAACTGGCGGCCATCGGCTTTACCATGCGCATGGTGCCGCACCTGGTCTGGGAGCCGCTGCCGCAAAAGGCCAAGGACAATCTTGCAGCCTATCTCAAGCATGCGCGCAAATTCGACTTCGCCGATAACAACTGGAAATTCTTCCGCATCCTCGTCGATCTGGGGCTTGAGGAATGCGGGGTCGAATTCGACCGCTCCCTGACCGAAAAATACCTCGAAGAGCTCGACGGCTTTTATCTCGGCGATGGCTGGTACCGCGACGGCAATATCCGCCGCATCGACCACTACATTCCCTTCGCCATGCACTTCTATGGCCTGATATATGCGAAACTCGCCCGCAGTGACGAGAAGCGCGTGGCCGCCTACAAGGAGCGCGCAAAACTCTTTGCCCAGGATATCCAGCATTGGTTCGATGAGGATGGTGGCACGCTCGCCTTCGGGCGCTCGCTTACCTATCGCTTTGCCTGCGGCGGATTTTGGGGTGCGCTGGCCTTTGCCGATGTCGAGGCCTTGCCCTGGGGCAAGATCAAGGGCCATTTCATGCGCCATCTGCGCTGGTGGGCCGACAAGCCTATCGCCCATGGCAATGGCGTGCTCTCCATCGGTTATGCCTATCCCAACCTCTTCATGTCCGAGAGCTATAACTCGGCAGGCTCGCCCTATTGGGCGCTGAAGGCCTTCCTGCCTCTGGCCCTGCCGTCCGATCATCCCTTCTGGACCGCTGCGGAAGAAGACGCCGGGTTTGACCACAAGCCGGTGCCGCTCAAACACCCTGGCATGGTCATGCAGCACTCGCCCGGCAATGTGGTGGCGCTCTCGAGCGGCCAGCAGAACTGGCAAATGCGGCACGGCACCGAAAAATACGCCAAGTTCGTCTATTCCAGCCGCTATGCCTTTTCCGTGGAGGTCGATGAGCGCGCCTATCATTCGGGCGCCTTCGATGGCGCATTGGCGCTCAGCGATGATGGCCGCCACTACCGGGTGCGCGAAACCAATGAGACCGCGCAGATTGCCGAGAATTGCCTGTTCGCGCGCTGGAAGCCCTGGAACGACGTGACGGTGGAAACCTGGCTGGTCCCGGCCCATCACTGGCATATCCGCGTGCACCGGATCACGACCCCGCGACCGCTGCACGGCACCGAAGGCGGCTTTGCCATCGCCCGCGCCGATCTCAATGCAGACGAGTATATCGACGAGACGGGCAGGGCGTTGGCACGCTCGAAGACCGATCTCAGCGCCATTCTCGATCTCGATGGCCAGCGGGAGGGCCGCGCCTTCCGCGCACTGCCCAATACCAATCTCATCGCATCCAAGACCATCGTTCCGCAATTGCGCGGGGATATTCCTGCCGGGACCAGCGTGCTGATGACAGCCGCCATGGCCCTGCCTGCGGGCCCCGATGCGGAAGCGGCCCTTGATACTCCGCCACATGCGCCGGACCTTTCAGCGCTTGAAGCGCTGTTCGCCCGCGAAGGCATCGATGTCAGCGCCATACTGGTTCCGGAGCGGTTCTGATGCGGCCCAAGCTCACCTTTGCCTTTGATCCGCACAAGACGCGGCATGTGTTCGACGACGGCGCCATGGATCGGCTCGCGTCCTGTTGCGACCTCATCTCACCCCAGCCACTGACCAGCTTCTCCACCCCCGAGGCCCGGGCCGTGCTGGCCGATACGGAAATCCTCGTCACCGGCTGGGGCTGCCCCATGCTGACCCAGGACGTGCTGCGGGCCGCGCCCCGGCTGCAATTGGTGGCCCATGCCGCCGGCACCGTGAAGTTCACCGTCGATCCGACGGCCTATGCCAGCGGCATTCGCGTCACTCATGCGGCCGAGGCCAATGCCGTGCCGGTGGCCGAGTTTACGCTCGCAGCAATCCTGTTTGCCAACAAGCGCATTTTCGAGCTGCGCGATCTCTATCGCGCCGACCCTACGCGCCGCTCCAGCTACGACCTGATGGACCGGCCCATCGGCAATTTCCGCCGCACCGTGGGCCTGGTCGGAGCCTCTCGCATTGGCCGCAAGGTGGCTGCCATGCTGGCTGGCTTCGAATTCGAGGTGCTGCTCTACGATCCCTTCGTGCAGCCCGACGATCCAATTGCCCGCCAAGTCAGCCTGATCGACCTCGACACCTTGATGGCCCGCTCCGACGTGGTCTCCATCCATGCCCCCTCCCTGCCCAATACGCGCGGCATGATCGGAGCCCGGCAATTGAAACTCATGCAGGACGGCGCGGCCTTCATCAACACCGCGCGCGGCGCGCTGGTGGATGAGGCGGCCCTGATTGCCGAACTGCAGACTGGCCGCATCCAGGGCATTATCGACGTCACCGACCCCGAAATACCCCAGGCAAATTCGCCCCTGTTCAACCTGCCCAATGTCTTTCTTACCCCGCACGTCGCCGGCGCCATCGGCACCGAGCGGGCCCGGCTCGGCCTGATGGCGGTCGCGGAAGTCGAGCGCTTCGTGCGCGGCGAGCCGATGCTCTACGAGATCGAACCGGACCTGTTGGAGAGGTTGGCGTGATGCGGGGGCCAAGTGACCCCTCATCCGCCCTTCGGGCACCTTCTCCCTCAAGGGGAGAAGGGATTTGTGGCGTGGTGACGAGCTCTGTGCTCCCCTCTCCCCTTGAGGGAGAGGGTGGATCGGCCGAAGGCCGAGACGGGTGAGGGGTGAGATGCTCGACAAGAACCACGAAGACGATGCCTGGCACCGCGCCCGCCTGCAACACCTCACCTGGGACCGGACGCAGGAAGACATCGACAGCCCCGAGCATCGCGCCCGGCAGGCCGAGTTGACCCACCGCGCTGGCGCCAGCTTCCACCCCAGTGCCTATGTCGCTGCCGACGCCGCCATTTTCACCACGAGGCTCGACCTGGGGGAACACAGCTGGATCGCGGGTCACGCCCTGGTGCGCGGTGAGGCGATCTTTGGCGCTCATTGCACGGTCAATCCCTATGCGATGATTTCCGGCAAGGTCACCTGCGGCGACGGAGTCCGCATTGCCAGCCATGTTTCACTGGTCGGCTTCAATCATGGCTTTGACGATCCCGACCTGCCCATCTACCGGCAGAAGCACGAGACACGCGGCATCACCATCGGGGACGATGTCTGGATCGGCGCCAACGCAGTCGTGGTCGATGGCGTCACCATCGGACGCGGCGCGGTGATCGCCGCCGGCGCCGTGGTCAGCAAGGATGTGCCGCCCATGGCCATTGTCGGCGGCGTGCCGGCCAGGGTGCTGCGCTATCGCGGGCGTTCGCGACGCGACGATACACGGGCGCAATTGGCGGCTTTGGGCGCGCGGGCCGCGTCGCAGTTTCAGGATATTCTCCAGCGCAACATGGTCGACGGCGACTATCTCTCGCGCGAGAACCACGGCAATGCCCGCATGAGCATCCGTCATCTCTGCGATGCCATCGAGATCGCCACCGGCTTTGGCAGCCTGCCTGAGGGGCTCGACGTGCCTGCCGCCATTGCCCGGTTGCAGGCGGTTCAGGACAAGGAAACGGGACTGTTTCCCGACCCCTACCAGAAGCCGAAACCCGGCATGGCCATGCGCGATGACGGCCTGGCGCTCTACAATGTCCTGGCTGTTGGCTATGCGCTCGAAGTGCTGGGCAGCCGTCCGTTGCACCCCATTCCGGCAGTGGAACTGTCGGCCCCCGAGCTTTGCCAATGGCTGGAAAGCCTCACCTGGCGGGAGCGGGCCTGGGGGGCAGGGGCCGGTGTGGATGCCATCGGCACGGCGCTCTACTTCAATGCCCGCAATTTCACCACGGGACGCGCGCGCGAAACGCTGTTTGGCTGGCTGGCGCTCAGGCAGGATCGGGCTTCAGGCCTCTGGGGTTCACCAACGGCCGACGAAGGCCTCTTGCAACCGGTCAACGGCTTCTACCGTCTGACCCGCGGCACCTATGCCCAGTTCGGCGTGGCGGTGCCGCAGCCTGAAGCGGCAATCGACAGCGTCTTGCTCAACCATCGCAATTACGGTGGCTTCTCGGGGCCGACCTACACGGCTTGCAATCTGCTCGACACAATTCATCCTCTGCTGCTTTGCCTCATGCAGACCGATCACCGCCGCGCCGAGGCGGAGGAGATCGCGCGCCGCGTCATCGCACGGGCGGGTGAGCGTTGGGTGGATGGAGAAGGCTTTGCCTTCGCTGATGGGCAGGCGCCCGGTCTGCAGGGTACCGAAATGTGGCTCTCGGTAGTACATCTGGCGGCCAAATTGCTCGGCGAAGACGATGCATTCATCTTCGTGCCCAGGGGGGTGCATCGGACTGAGGCGGTGGGACTGGGGCTTTGATTTCAACGAGCGCCGGTCACCCCACCCTCATTCCCTCCCTATCAAGGGGAGGGAGGCGATGAACACCGGCGCCTCGATCTGGGCATCCCTCCCCCTTGCGGGAAGGGTAGCGAAGCTGGACGCTTGGCGTCCGTAGCGCAGCCAGGGTGGGGGATACGTGAATGAGGAATAGAGTATGACCAACAAAAAAGCCCTCGTCGTCTGGGGCGGCATGGAACTGCACACCCCCGAGCGCGGCGCCCATGTGGTGCGGCAATTGCTCGAGGAAGAGGGCTTCGCCGTCACCGTCACCCCCGACTACGACGCCCTGGGGGCCGAGGATGTGGGCAGCAACGACCTCATTGTGCCGGTCATCACCGATGGCACGCTGGACCCGGAAAAGATGAAAAATCTCATCGCCGCCATCCGCTCCGGGACCGGGCTGGCTGGCTATCATATGGGCTTGGCGACGACCTTCCGGTCGAGCGTCCCCTTCCGCTATGCCGCCGGGGTCTATTGGGTGCAGCATCCGGGCAATATCATCACCTACCGGGTCGACGTGACCCGCGCCGATCACCCCATCATGGCCGGCATCGACAGTTTCGAGCACACGTCCGAGCAGTACTATCTCAACTACGACCCGGCGGTTGAGGTGCTGGCGACGACGACCTTTTCGGGCGAATTCCATCCCTGGCGCAAGGATGTGGTGATGCCGGTGGTCTTCACCACGACCCATGACAAGGGGCGAGTGTTCTATTCCTCGCTCGGCCACACCGCCGACGAGCTTGAGATCCCGCAGGTGCGGACCATCCTCAAGCGCGGCCTGCTCTGGGCGGCGCGGCAGCCTTCGTAAACATGTATCGGCTCCTGCGCCCCCTTGCCCCTTAGGGGAGAGGGTTGGGGTGAGGGGTGAAGGCCTGTCGGCAATAGCGCGACCTGCCAATCGAGTATGGCTCTATTGGCCTTCCTGAAGCGTGCTCTCTTCAGCTCACGGCATCTTACTGCTGCTGTTGCTGCGCCTGCTGGCGCAGCACTTCGCTCTCGGGCAGCGCATTGGCATATTTCAGCTCGCGATTGGCCCGCGCCCAGAAGGCCGGATGCACCTTGTCGAGCAAGGGCGGCTCAGTGGGCGAAAGGCTCAGCGCCTCGCCAAGTTCTGGGCTGAGATAGAGAATGGTGTTCTGCCGATACCAGGCCGGCACCGCTTCGTCGGTCCAGATTTTCGGACGCACCACGTCATGGGCCCTATAGCCATGGGCCGCGAACAGTCCGGCCCAGTAGCTCTGCCATTGCTCATTGACGTGCCCGACCCCGCCCTGGCCCGGTATCGCCGCGCTGAACA
>CBFGTF010000059.1:0-15893 GCA_965651655.1 uncultured Devosia sp. | reverse complement strand
GTGCCGACCCAGTAGTCGGGATGGGTCCGGCGCATTTCGCTGGCCGCTTCATGGGCCTGGCCTTCCGAACCGAAGAGGCCGAAGACCGTGGCGCCGGAGCCCGACATGCGCGCCAGGATGCATCCCGAGGTCAGCGCCAGTTCATCGACCAGCGCGCCGATTTCGGGCACCAGCTTGACCGCCGGCGGTTCGAGATCGTTGCGGGTTTCGTTGAGCCAGAGGCCCAATTGAGCGGGGCGGGTCAGCGGGTTCGGCAGGGCCGGCAGGGGATAATTGTCATGGGCGCGCAGGCGACGAAACACATCGGCGGTCGCCACCGGCACCATGGGATTGACCAGGGTGATGTAGAGCGCGGGAAATTCGGGCAGCGGCGCCAGGATCTCGCCGACGCCGCGCGCCACCAATGGGCGCGACAGCAGGCAGGCGGGCACATCGGCCCCGAGGCCGGCGGCGAGATCGGTCAGTTCGGGCACCGGGACCGGTTCTGGTGCCAGTGCGGCCATGATACGCAGGGCCGCCGCGGCGTCGGCCGAACCGCCGCCAATGCCGGCGGCGACAGGCAGGTTCTTGACCAGGTGCAGGCTGAGGCCGGGGGGTGACAGGTCCGGCCAACGCGCCCGGAAGGCGGCGACCGCCCGCAGCACCAGATTGGTCGGCCCGGCGCCCAATCCTGCGCCGAACGGCCCGGAAATGGTGAGGCTATCCGCGTCGGCCAGGCTGGCCTCGAGATCATCGAAAATGTCAGCGAAGACGATCAGGCTTTCCAGATCGTGATAGCCATCCTCGCGCCGGCGCGTCACATGCAGCGCCAGGTTGATCTTGGCCGGCGCGGTCTCGGCAAGCGTGCGGGCCATTGGCGGCTTATTCGGTCTCGTTTGCCGGCGTCAGCCCTTCGGCCAGCTTGGGCGCCACGCGTTCGGCGACGTTTCCAACCGCGTCCACGGAGCGGGCGATGTTCCATTGGAAACGCGCTTCGAGCTTGCGCCCGGCCTTCCAATAGGCATCGCCCAGGTGATCGTTGATCTCGGGATCATTGGGCAGCAACATGACGGCCCGCTCCAGGGTTTCAACGGCCTCTTCCATGCGGTCGAGCTTGTAGAAGGCCCAGCCGAGCGAATCGATGATGTAGCCGTCCTGCGGCTGGGCCTCGACGGCGGTCTCGATCATGCCGAGCGCCCGTTCCAGATGCATGTCCTGGTCGATCCAGCTATAGCCCAGATAATTGAGTACCTGGGGCTGTTCGGGATTGAGTTCGAGCGCCTTGAGGAAATCGGCCTCGGCCTTGGGCCATTCCTTGGCCCGCTCATAGGCAATGCCGCGCACGTAATAGAAGCGCCAGTCGGCCGGTGACTCGCCGCCCGATATCTCCAGCGCCTTGCCATAGGCCTCTGCGGCACCGAGATAATCCTCGTCATAACGCAGCAGATCGCCCAGCACCGAGACAGCATCGAGGTCGCCGGGGCGGGTCGCGACGATATTGCGGAGGCGCCTTATGGCCTCATCGCGGTCGCCGGTGGCGTCCAGGTTCTGGGCCACGCGGACCACGGCCATGGGCTTGAGCGGGGAGATGGCGGGGATGGCATCGTAGATGGCATTGGCGGCCTCGTGCTGGCCGGACTGGTCCAGCAACTGGCCCAGCGCCATCGAGATCAGGTCAGCGCCCGGATCGAGATAGACACCCAGGCGCAGGAAGACCAGGGCCAGGTCGGCGCTGCCATCACGCGAGAGCGCCACCCCGATCCCGTGGAACATCTCGGCCGCGCCGATCTGAACATTGGCCGCAAAGACGCCGGGACGGCGACCGGCATCCACCGACTCGCGCACGATGGTGATGATCGGGTGGGTCAGCCCTTCGGCCTCGAAGGCGTCCAGCACGTCGCGCGCCGCGTCGAACTGGCCGTCATTTGCCAGCATGCGGGCATAGACTTCGGCCATGCGCGCCACATAGGGTTCGGCTTCGAAGGCGCGGGCGCCCAATTCGAGCGCCAGTTCGGAATCGCCGGCGGCTTCGGCCATCAGTGCCCGGTGGAAGACCAGAAACTCGTCCAGGCCATTGGCGCCCAGGTCCTGCATCAGAGCCTGCGCTTCGTCGCCGCGATTGGCGCCGACCAGGGCCCAGGCCCGCAAGATGCCGGCGGTGATGCCGCTGAAACTGTCCTGCGAAATCGAGGCCAGCTGCCGGGCGGCCGCGCCATAGCGACGCTCCTTGAGCGCTTCGGTGGCGATCACCAGTTCGGCCAGCTCATTCTGGGCGTCGAGCTCGAGCATGCGGCGGGCAGTCGATGCCGCCTTGCCGATCTGTCCATCGGTGGCCAGGGCCACGAAGGCGCGTTCGACCAGGATCGGATTGTCCCAGTCGGCCTGTGCGGCGTCGGAAAAATAGCGTGCAGCCTCGTCGGTGCGCAAATCCTTGAGCGCCTGCTGGCCGGCCATATAGGCACCGCTGACACTAGGCCGGAACAGTTCGAGCATGTCCTGCGCCACCTGCCGCACGGCAAGGCTGGCGTCAGTCTGGGCGGCAAGGGGCGTGGCCATCAGGGCAAGCAGGGCGGCCATGGTCAGGCGCCACGCCCGTCGATTGGATTGCAGGATCACGTGTTCAGTCTCTCCCTTTGCCGATACCGGCAGCGCTTGGGCGCAAAGATTGTCCGTTTTGCGACTGCGCCGCAAGGCCGGGCCGTTATGCGCGGGGTCACATTCCGCTGTAATTGGGGCCGCTGCCACCTTCGGGCGGGACCCAGGTGATATTGCCAGCCGGGTCCTTGATGTCACAGGTCTTGCAATGAACGCAGTTGGCGGCGTGGATACGGAAGACGGGTGCCCCGCCTTCCTCGGCCAGCTCATAGACCCCGGCCGGGCAATAGAGCGGGGCCGGTTCGCCAAAGCGCGGCAGGTTTTCGCGGATCGGCACGGTGGGATCGGCAAGTTTCAGATGCACGGGCTGATCTTCATCATGGGCCAGATTGGCGAGGAATACCGAAGAGGAGCGATCAAAGGTCGCCTTGCCATCGGGGCGGGCATATTGGCGCGGCGTCACCTCGGCCAGGGGGCGGAGCTTGCTATTGTCAGGCGCAGTCCAGACCTGGGTGCCAAAGGGCGAAAACCGCAGCACTGCCTGGCACCACATGTCGAAGCCACCGAGAAAGGCGCCAGCCAGCGTGCCGAAGCGGCTCCAGAGGGGCTTCAAATTACGGACGCCCCGCAATTCCCTTTCGATGCCGGTGGCAAGGACGTGGTGGCCGAAATCCTCGATCACGTCGTGCTGGCGGCCGGCGGCAATAGCCTCGCCCACCGCATCGGCGGCGCCGATGCCCGAGAGAATGGCGTTGTGGATGGCTTTCAGGCGTGGAGCATTCATGAAGCCCGCCGCGCAGCCGATCAGGCCACCGCCGGCAAAGGCAAGATCGGGAATGGCCTGGAGGCCGCCGGCGGTGAGCGCCCGGGCGCCATAGCTGAGGCGGGTGGCGCCTTCGAGCAGCGGCGCGATGGATTTGTGGGTCTTGAAGCGCTGGAATTCGTCGAAGGGCGAGAGCGTGGGGTCGGCATAGTCGAGATGCACGACAAGGCCGAGATAGAGCTTGCGGTCCTGGGCATGGTAGGCGAAGCCCCCGCCGCCGGTGGCATTGTCGAGCGGGAAGCCGAGATAGTGATCGACCCTGCCGGGCTGGTGCCGGTCGGCCGGGATTTCCCAGACTTCCTTGATGCCCAGGCCGAATTTTTGCGGACTGGCGTTCCGGCCGAGGTCGAAATCGCCAATGACCTGCTTTGCCAGCGAGCCGCGGGCGCCTTCGGCGATCAGGGTATATCTGGCTTCGAGCGCAATGCCCTGGGCGTGGCCGGGCTTTGCATTGCCGGCTGCATCGAGGCCGAGATCGCCGGTGATGATGCCGCGCACGGGGCCATCCCCATCGCGCAGCACATCGATTGCGGCCGTCATGGGGAAGATATCGACGCCGAGTTCTGTTGCCTGTTCGCCCAGCCAGCGCACCAGATCGCCCAGGCTGACGATAATGCCGCCTTTGGTGCGCATCTGGGGCGGCACCAGCGGGGGCGGGAAGGCGAAATCCGCACTCGGGGTGAGAAAGTGATAGGTGTCGCGTGTCACATCCGGGCCAACCGGGGCGCCCTTGAGGCGCCAATCGGGGATGAGGGCATCAAGGCCAACGGGGTCCATGACCGCGCCGGAAAGGATATGTCCGCCAATTTCGGCCGCCTTTTCCACGACGGTCACGGCAAGATCGGGATGGCGCTGCTTGAGGCGGATGGCAGCGGCCAGGCCCGAGGGTCCGGCGCCGACGATCAGCACATCGGTGGCGAGCGTTTCACGATTGCCGGCTTCTGCCATGGTGGATAGATCCTCTGGGGCCTTGCGGGCGACTGGTCGCCTTGGACGGGGTGTGACATAACGGGGCCGATGTCTCAAGATCGACCGCTCAACAATGCCGAACTGGTCTCGGTGCTCGACTGGTATCGGGCCGCCGGGGTGGACCTGGCCGTGGTCGATGAACCGGTCGACCGGTTTGCCCAGAGGCCCCCTGCCCCCACGGCGATGCCACAGCGCGTGCCTGCCGCCGCACCAGCGACGCCAGCATCAGCGCCACCGCAGCCGGCCGGCCCCATTGGCGGTGATCCAAGTGCGGCGCGCCAATTGGCCGCTTCCGCCCAGTCGCTGGAGCAGTTGCGCGATATTCTGGGCAATTACGATGGCTGCGGGCTGAAATTCCGGGCCACCCAGCTGGTCTTTGCCGATGGCAATCCGGAGGCGAAGATCATGCTGATCGGCGAAGCGCCCGGGGCCGAAGAAGACCGGCAGGGCAAGCCTTTTGTCGGCCGCTCGGGGCAATTGCTCGACCGCATGCTGGGCGCGATCGGGCTGGATCGTACACAGGTCTATATCGTCAATACCGTGCCCTGGCGGCCGCCGGGCAATCGGACGCCGACGCCCGAGGAAATGGAATTGTGCCTGCCCTTCCTCAACCGGCAGGTGGAACTGGTGGCGCCCAAACTGGTGCTGACCCTGGGTGGCCCGGCCATGCAGACGGTGTTCAAGACCAGCAATGGCATCATCAAGATGCGCGGCAGGTGGCAGGATGTTGCCATCGGCAGCCATCAGGTCCCGGCGCTGCCGACGCTGCATCCGGCCTATCTGCTGCGCAACCCGGCTGCCAAGCAGCAGGCGTGGAGGGATTTGCTGGCGCTCAAGACCAAGATCGTGGAACTGGGCCTGGCCTGATCCCCATTTCGGGCTTTCCAGCGCAACCGCACGCGCTATGGTCACGTTCGAGTGATTTGCAACGTTCCGACCAGCAGCGAAGGCCCGACCCGCCATGGCTTCCGTCATCAAGATCTATGCCCTGTTCCTGGGGTCAGCCCTGCTCATGTTCGGGGGCGGCCTGCAGGGCCTGCTGCTCTCGGTGCGCGGTGCGGAGGAAGAATTCTCGCTGCTGGCGCTCGGCCTGATCGGCACGGGATGGTCGATCGGCTTCGTGGCCGGATCACTGACCGTGCCGCTGGTGGTGCGCAAGGTGGGCCATATCCGCGCCTTTTCGGTGATGGCGGCGATCGGCACCATCACGATCCTGCTCAACCTGTTGTGGATCAACGATGTCAGCTGGATCGTGCTGCGCGCGCTGTCCGGCTTCTGCTTTGCCGGCGCAGCGATGATCGTGGAAAGCTGGCTCAACGAGGTCGCCGACAACCGCAGCCGCGGCACGATCTTTTCGATCTATGTGACCATCAACATGGCCGCCTCGACGCTGGGACAGATCGCCATGTCGGTCACCGGCACGGCGGGCTACCTGCCCTTTGTCATCGGCGCCATCAGCTTCATCTGCGCGGTGCTGCCCACGGCTCTCACCTCCAGCCCGCAGCCCAAGCCGCTGCAATCGGCGCGGGTCGATATCGGCCTGCTCTACCGCACCTCGCCCGTGGCCGCGATTGCCGCCTTTTCGGTGGGCATGGCCAATGGCGCCTTCGGCACGCTGGCGCCGGTCTATGGCTATGAGCAGGGGCTCGATGCCAGCGGGATCGCCCTGCTGTTCGCCATCGCCGCCATATTGGGTGCGGTGGCGCAGGTGCCGTTCGGGCGCCTTTCGGACCGCATCGACCGGCGGCTGGTGCTGATCGGGCTGTCCGGCTTTGCCGCCCTTGTCGGCGCGCTGACAGTCCTGATCAATCCAAGCGCCGGCTGGGGCATGTATGTGCTGTTTGCCGCCTATGGCTTTGCCGCCAACCCGATCTATGCGGTGGCTGTCGCCCATGCCAATGACTTTGCGCGGGATGGCGATTTTGCCAAGATCGCGGGCGGCATGCTGCTGATCCTGGGTGTGGGGCTGGCCATCGGCCCGGCCGTCGCCTCCGTGATCATGGGGGCATGGAGCCCGGTCGGGCTGTTCGTGGTGACGGCCACGTTCCACGGCGCCCTGGCCGGCACGGCCTATCTGCGGATGCGCGTGCGCAGGAGCCCCGATGCGTCCAAGGCACCATTCCAGCCGGTGGGCGACAAGCAGGTGACGCCGGAAAGCTTTGTTCTCGACCCGCGGGCTGATAGTGATGCCGACGAGATTCCGGTGCAGCGCGAAGCCGAGGTGCCGGACGAATTGATCGAGACAATGGACGGTGGCGGCGATGTTCAAGACGGCAAGATTTGAGGACCGGGCATTCAGGCCGCTTTCCATTGCCGTCATCGCCGTATCCGACACGCGAACGCTGGAAACCGACACCGGCGGCGCACTGCTCAAATCCCTGCTGGAGGCTGATGGCCATAGTTGTTTCGAGCGGCAGGTGGTGCGCGATGACATTCAGCTCATCCGCGCGGCCGTCCAGGCCTATGTCGCCAATCCGGGCGTGGATGTGATCCTGACGACGGGGGGCACGGGATTTTCCGGCCGGGACGTGACGCCCGAGGCGGTGGAGCCGCTGTTCGACAAGCGGATGGAAGGCTTTTCGGTCCTGTTCCACCAGTATTCGGCAACGACCGTGGGGACCAGCTCCCTGCAATCGCGCGCCACGGCGGGATTGATCGGCACCACGTTCGTGTTCTGCCTGCCCGGCTCGCGCGGCGCCTGCCGCGACGCCTGGGAGGGTATCCTCACCCACCAGCTCGATTACCGGCACAAGCCCTGCAATTTCGTCGAGCTGATGCCCCGGCTCGACGAGCGGTAGAAACAAGAAGGCGCCGGATTGCTCCGGCGCCTTTTTCATTCCTGCTTGTCGACCACTCAGTGCCCGCCGCCGTGACCCGGCATGCCGCCTTCGGGCTTGCGGATGAAGAAGGCCGCAAGGATGGCGAAGAGCGAGATGATGGCGCCGACGAGGAAGGCGAGGCGAATACCGCCGGCCAGGGCCTCGACCGGATCCAGTCCCTCTGCCGCAAGGGCCGCGGTGCGGATGGTCATGAGCGCGATGAAGAGCGCAATGCCTGCCGCGCCGGCCAATTGCTGCACCGAGCCGAGGACGGCGGAGGCATGGGAGTAGAGCTCCATGCGCACCGAACCCATGGACGAGGTGAAGACCGGCGTGAAGATCAGCGCCAGGCCGACACTGAGCACGACGTGACCCGCCAACAGCGCCCAGGGCGATGTGTCCTGGCCGACCGTGGTCAGGGCCCAGAGCACTGCCGAAACCAGGATGGCGCCCGGCACGGCCAGCACTGTGGGACCGACGCGGTCATAGAGCCGACCGACCACCGGGCCAAGCAGGCCCATGATGAGCCCGCCGGGCAACAGCAGCAGACCGGTCTGCAGCGTGTCGAGCCCCACCACGTTCTGGGTATAGATGGGCAGCAGGATAACGGTGCCGAACAGGGCCATCATGGCGATCAGCATCATGGAGACCGAGACGGTATAGTTGCGCGACTGGAAGACGCGCAGATCGAGCAGGGCCTTGTCCTCGCGCTGCAAGCCGAACTGACGCCAGATGAAGGTGGCCATGGCCACGACGCCCACGGCGATCGGCACCCAGAGCGGGATCACGGACGGTTCGCCGGCATGGGCAAAGCTCTCGCCAAAGCTGGACAGACCATAGACCAGGCCGCCAAAGGCCAGCGCCGAGAGCACCACGGAGAGATAGTCGAGCGGCGCATAGCGCGGGGTCGAGACATTGCGGATGCGCAGCGCCCCCAGGACCAGCGCCGCGATGGCGATGGGCAGGGTGAAATAGAACATGAAGCGCCAGTCGAAATTGGCCAGGATGAAGCCGCCAATGGTGGGGCCGATGGCCGGGGCCACCGACATGACGATGGAGATATTGCCCATGGTCTTGCCGCGGGCCTCGGGCGGCACCAGCGTCATGACCGTGGTCATCAGCAGCGGCATCATGATGGCCGTGCCGACGGCCTGCACCACGCGACCGGCGATGAGCAGCTCGATGCCGGGCGCCAGGGCGCAGATCAGCGTGCCCAGGGTGAAGATGGAAATGGCCAGCAGGAAGATCGGCCTTGTATTGAGGCGCTGCAGCAGGAAGCCGGTGATCGGGATCACCACGGCCATGGTCAGAAGGAAGGCCGTGGTCAGCCATTGCGCGACGCTGGCAGCGACGCCCAGATCGCCCATCAGATGCGGGATGGCCACGCTCATGATGGTTTCATTGAGGAACACCACGAAGGTGGAGACCAGGAGGATGGCGATGACCAGCCTGTTGCGTGCGGCGTTATCGGGATGGTGCGGCGCGGCGTCGGGCGCAGCATCCATGGTGGCTTGCATTGTCATGTTCATGTCCCTCAAAAGAAAATGCGTGTTGCCCATGCGACGGTGAGGACCGCCAGCTTTCGACACGGTGTTTCCGAAATTTCTGCGACAGGCACTGTCAGCAGCAGATGACTGGTCTGGCGTTCCGGCGCGGCCCTGGGAGCAGATACGTCGGACGCAATAATTTGCGCGGGGCTGAATGAGCCTTGCGGGGGCGGTTGTCTACGCCCGACAGGAGCGCGCGTAAAGTCTTGTAATGCATGGGCGCCATGCCAATATCTGTTGCGGCAGCGATCGCTTTCGTTGTTGTGTTCTTGTTCTGTTCTCATCTACCTGATAGCATCGCGATGCGTTGGAGGAAAGCCGATTCCCTCCCCCGCGCAGCCAGGAGACAGGACCATGGCCCTTTATCAGGCCCCCTCTTTTGAAGCCCTTGAACGCTTGAGCCGCAGCCGTGACGCCGATCTGGCGCGGCGCGAACTGGTGCAGCCCGACCGCATTCGCGGACGTGGCGCCCAGACCAATCGATCCGGACGCTTCGAAGCCCACCAGCGCGACAGCTTCGATGACGGCTGGGGCAGCGTGGAACCCCTGCCCGTGTTCGAGACGGTCGAACATATCGAGCGCGCCAAATCCATCATCACCAGCAATGACAGCCCCGATATCGGTTTCGAGCGGTCGATCAACGCCTATCGCGGCTGCGAGCACGGTTGCTCCTATTGCTTCGCGCGCCCCAGCCACGCCTATCTGGGACATTCGGCGGGGGTCGATTTCGAGCGCGACATCTATGTGAAGGCCAATGCCGTGGAGGCCCTGAGGGCAGAGCTGGCCGCGAAGAATTATCGCGCCAAGCCCATCGCCATGGGCACCAATACCGACCCCTACCAGCCGTCCGAGCGAACCCACAAGCTGACGCGCGGCATTCTCGAGGTGATGCTGGAAACCAGGCACCCGGTGATGATCACCACCAAGTCGGCGCTGATCGTGCGCGATCTCGACATCCTCACCGAACTGGCAAAGCTGGACCTGGTGAAGGTGGCGATCTCGGTGACCTCGATGGACCACAAGCTGAGCCGCAAGATGGAGCCGCGCGCCTCTTCGCCGGCCAAGCGGCTGGAGGCCATAAGGCTGTTGAGCGAAGCGGGCATCCCGACGGCCATCTTTGCCTCGCCGATGATCCCCGCGATCAATGACATGGAACTGGAGCGCATTCTCGATGCCGGCAAGGCGCAGGGGGCGATCAGCGCCTCGATGATCCTCCTGCGCCTGCCCGGCGAAGTCCGCGACGTGTTCCGCGAATGGCTCTTGCGGCACTTCCCCGACCGGGTGCGCCATGTGCTCTCGCTGGTGCGCGACACGCGGGGCGGACGCGACAATGATCCGCGCTTCGGCACCCGCATGACCGGTGAAGGACCCTATGCGACGCTGCTGCGCCAGCGCTTCGAGAAAGCGCGCGAACGCTATGGACTTGAGGCCAAGCTGCCGCCGCTGCGCGCCGACCTGTTCGAGGCGCCCAAGGTGGATAGTCCGCAGATGAGTTTGTTCTAGTCGTTTGGCAGCCAGATTTTCGGACTTGACCGACAAACCAGCCAGGGCGCTTCAGACCTGGCGCAGTCCTACCCGCCGACCTGCTCGTTGAAGTAGAGCGCTGGACCCAGGCTCAGGGCTCGAGGCGTTCGACGGTGATCCGCGTCGCATAGGTGACGGGCTCGGTATGGATGATCGCCGTGACGGTGGACTCGCGCAGCAGTCCCAGTTCGTAATCGTAAATGGTATAGCCGTCCTCGGCCATCTGGATGCCATCGGCAATGGCGGCCTCGATCGTGGCTGAACTGTCGGTGCCGAGGGCGGCGTCGACCGTATCGGCCAGGCCGCGCAATTGATCGGCCAGTGCCGCAGTTGCGACCGCCACATCGGCTGTCACCAGCCAGTCGATGATATATTCGCCGATCCCGGCATCAAGGCCTCCGGCCACTTCGACGCTGGAAGGCTCCACCGCAAAATAGGTGAGTCCACCGATGGTCTCGATGGTGTTGAGCTCGCCATCGGCGCGGAAGGGAATGACATAGGAGAGCCCCACCGTGTCCACGGCTCGCAGCACAGCCTTGGTCGGATCGGCAAAGACCGGCAGTGCCGCCTCGACGGCCGCGACGTTTTCCGGCCCGGTCAGATCAGGCAGTGTCTGGCCGATGCGGGCGGTGATGGCGGCCCAGTCTACCTCGGCGGCAAGGCCGAAATCATACATGACCAGGTCATAGGTCTCGCCCTCGATCGCCCTGGCGATCAGGTAGAACACATTGTCCTGGGCATTCTCGACGTTGACCACATTGCGCAGTTGAAACGTGCCGCTGAACTGGCCGTCCCCCACTGTTTCGTCGAGCGTCATCACCACATCATGGGTCCAGCGCTCCACCCGTTCACCGCCCAGTGCGATGGTGGCGTTGCGAGTATCCACCGACTGGACAATGGCAATGCCGAGGGGCGGATCGAACTTGTAGCGCACGGTATCGGCCGGCGGGTCCTGCGCCATGCCGGATGGCGCAAGGGCCAATGTGAACGCGACCAGGCAGGGCAGGAACGACTTGGCAAAGCTCATGGCGGCCTCCGCGATGCGTCAGCATTACTGGCCGGGGCAGATTTCAAGTCAAGCGGGTGCCGGCGCTCAGTACTGGGCGACCCTGCGGGCATAGGTGTCCATGAAGTCGAGCGAGGCCAGCACGCCACGCAGGGAGAGCCAGGTTTGGACAGGCTGCTCCTGCCCGATCAGCGGCACCGAAAGGGTCACGGCGTTGCGGTCCTTCATCGTCTCGACTAGAGCGGCAAGCCGTTCGGGATCGGAGATGAAGAACTGGTTGACGGTGTTGTGCCGGGTTTCAATGTCCGTGCCCATGGTCAGCTCAACCGGGTCCTCGCCGCCGAAATGGAGGAAGATCGGCCGCGCCGGGTCGTATTCTCCCTGGTCGGGCGACACCGTTATGGCCAGGTCGAGCGTACCGTCCAGCCGATTGTGGATGAGCGTCAGCTTATAGGCGGGCAGGCCGGCGCCATTGAGCGCCTGACTGCCGGTGCTGGCAAAGCAGGAATAGCCGTAAAAATCGGCAGAATCCTCGTCGATATTGTCGGGACAGGCGGCGAGCCAGTCGCGGTTGTATTCGCGCCATTCGCCGTAGGGATGATGGAAGGGCTCGGCCGCCACGGGGCCGGCCAGCATCAGAAATGCCAAAAGGCCTGCTGCATTTCGCATTAACGTCTCTCTCGCCTTTGCCCCCCGGCCAGACTCTTGTATCAGCAAGTGGCAACCGGGAACATATCGTCATGGCCGTGGAGACCATCAACGGAATCAATGTGTTTTTCGTGGCTGCCGAGGGGGCTCCCCTCAGCAGCGAGCAGGACGCGCTTGACCTGCTGGGGGAGACCTATGGCACCGAGACCGACATGATCGTGGTGCCTGCAGGCCGGTTTGTGCCGGAGTTTTTCGACCTGAGCACGCGCATGGCCGGGCACTTCTTCCAGAAGCTGCAGAACTACCAGATGCGCCTGGCGATCCTGGGCGACCTGTCGCAGGCGCTGGCGGCCAGCAAGGCTCTGCGCGATTTTGCCGGCGAAACCAATCGCATCGGGCATCACCTGTTCGTGGCGGATCGCGCGGCCCTGAATGTCGCGCTGGGCAGGAAGAGCTGACCATGGCGCGCAGAACCAAAGAGGCGGAAGCGGAGAGCGCGCTATTTGCGCCGGAGGCCGGTTTCCCCGACTTCAGCCATGAGGAAATGCTGCTGGCCCGGGGCGCACGCTGCGTCGTGGGGGTCGACGAGGCTGGACGCGGCCCGCTGGCCGGACCTGTGGTGGTCGCCGCCGTGCGGCTCGACCCCAAGAGAATCCCTCAAGGGCTCAATGACAGCAAGAAACTGACAGCCGAGCGGCGCGACGCATTGTTCGACGAGATCATGGCGTCGGCCGAAGTGGCCGTGGTCTCGGCGCCGCCTGACGACATCGTGCTGCTCAATATCCGTGGGGCAACGCTGGCCGCCATGGCAAGGGCCGTGCGCGCCCTGCCCAATCCTGCCGACCGCGTGCTGGTGGATGGACGCGACGTGCCCCAGGGCCTGCCCTGCCCCGGCCTTGCGCTGATCGGCGGGGACGGGCGCAGCGTCTCCATCGCCGCGGCCTCGATCGTGGCCAAGGTGGTGCGGGACCGGATGTGCGAAATCATGGATTGCGACGCGCCGCATTTCGGCTTTTCCGGTCACAAGGGCTATGGCACTGCAGCCCATCTGGCGGCGCTGAACCTGCATGGCCCATGCCGCCATCATCGCAGCGAATTTGCTCCGGTGGCCGCGCTCCTGGTGCAGAAAACCACCATCAAAATGGCGGGTTAACCCCTCGCTAACCCCTTACGAACGCTCCATTAACCCCTGGCCGATATAACGGGATCGTTAGTACTGCGTTAGGGTTAAGTGCATGTTGCGTACCGCGCGTACGGCCCGTATGGCCGATGCGGAAAGGGAGGGCACACGCCTTCCGATCGATACTATCCTTGTGGGCGATTGCATCGACCACATGAATAGTTTGCCGGCCGGCTCCATCGATCTCATTTTCGCAGATCCCCCGTATAATCTGCAGCTTGAACAGGGCCTCACCCGTCCCGACCAGTCCAAGGTCGATGCGGTGGATGATGACTGGGACAAGTTCGACAGTTTTGCCCATTACGACGCCTTTACCCGCGCCTGGCTCAAGGCCGCGCGGCGGCTGCTCAAGCCCGATGGCGCGCTGTGGGTCATTGGCTCCTATCACAATATCTTCCGGGTCGGCACGGCGCTGCAGGACCTCGATTTCTGGATGCTCAACGACATCGTGTGGCGCAAGGCCAATCCGATGCCGAATTTCCGCGGCACGCGCTTTACCAATGCGCATGAAACGCTGATCTGGGCCGCCAGGAGCCAGAAGAGCCGCGTCACCTTCAATTACGAGGCCATGAAGCTGGCCAATGACGACACGCAGATGCGCAGCGACTGGCTGTTTCCGATCTGCACCGGCTCGGAGCGCCTGAAGGACGAGGACGACGGCAAGCTCCATCCCACGCAGAAGCCGGAAGCCCTGCTGTTCCGCATCCTCAATGCCACCACCAAGCCGGGCGACATCGTGCTCGACCCGTTCTTCGGCACCGGCACGACCGGCGCGGTGGCCCGCAAGCTGGGCCGCCACTTCATCGGCATCGAGCGGGAAGCCAATTACGTCGCCGGGGCACGCGAGCGCATCGCCTCGATCCGGCCGGGCGTTTTCGAGGCCCTGCAATCGGTGACGCCAAAGCGCAAGGAAACGCGGATTCCCTTCGGTTCGCTGGTCGAACAGGGGGTGCTCGACGTGGGGACGCAACTGTTTGACCACTCGCGACGTTATTCCGCCATGGTTCGTGCAGACGGCTCGCTCGTCTCGGGTCCACACCAGGGGTCGATCCACAGGGTCGGCGCATTGGTTCAGGGGGCCGAGTCATGCAACGGGTGGACTTTCTGGCACCACGAACAATCAGGACGTATCGAACCGATCGATGTGCTTCGGGCCGATATCCGTCAAAAACTTGATTTGCTTTCTGCCTGATCCTGACCTCCAATCATCCCTCAGGCTCTAATCACTGGCCGCCGGTTCGCCCGGCGGCCTTTTTGTTTGGCCCGGCACGGCTTCTCCCGCGGGCCGCCGCATGGCATAGGTCAGCCATGAGCATTTCCATTCGACCGATCACCCTGGCCGATGCCGAGGCCTTCCATGCCGTGCTGGACAGCGTCGCCAGGGAACGCCGCTACCTGCGGCTGACCAGCGCGCCGCCACTGGAGCGCTCGCACAGCTTCATCGCGAGCAACCTTGCCAACGGAAATCCGCAATGGGTGGCGCTCGACGGTGGGGTCGTGGTGGGCTGGTGCGACATCTGCCGCAATGACGAGGCCGGATCGGATCATTGCGGCTCGCTGGGCATGGGGCTGCTTGCCAGCCACCGCGGCCGGGGAATCGGTGGCAATCTGCTGGCTGCCACAATCGATGCGGCGCGTAGCGGATTTCGCCGGGTCGAACTGGATGTCTATGCCTCCAACAGGCCCGCCATCGCGCTCTACGAGAAAGCCGGATTTTTCCGGGAAGGCCTCAGACGCGAAGCCCTGCTGCGGGATGGACACTATGAGGACATCGTGATGATGGCGATGCTGATCAGTCCAGTCCCGCCGCAGCCAGCACTTTCCGGAACAGGGTCGGCAGCGCCTCGCCCTTGAGGGCGCCGGGTTCGGCCCACCAGCCGCCATCCAGCCCATCGGGCGGGACCACGGCCGACCAGACGTCCAGCTCAAGCCGGAAATGGGTAAAGACATGCACGACCTGGCCGCGATGGCGCCAGTCGGCGGCGATGGGATAGTCCGGCGCTGAAGGCTCGGTTGCCCAATCCGAGGTGGGCACTTCGGTCATGCCCGCCAACAGCCCCTTGCCGGGACGGCTCTGGAGATAGACGTCTCCATCCCTGTCCAGCATGACATAGGCGTGACCCCTGCGCACCGGGCGCTCGGGTTTGACCGGCTTGACCGGATAACGGGTTGGCTCGCCTTCGGCCCGAGCTTCGCAGCCATCCTGGAGGGGGCAGACCAGGCACATGGCGGCGCGCGGGGCGCAGATGGTGGCGCCCAGATCCATCATGGCCTGGGCAAAATCACCGGCCCGCCCGGGCACCGCCAATTGCAGCGCCGCGCGCAACGGCTCCTTGGCCTCGCGCACAGGAATGTCGAGCGCGTAATAGCGGGCCAGAACCCGATCCAGATTGCCATCGAGCACCGCGATGGGCTCGTCAAAGCAGATGGCGGCAATGGCGGCGCTGGTATAGGCGCCGATGCCGGGCAGCGATTGCAGGCCGATGGAGGTGTCGGGAAAGACACCGGCATGGTCACGCATCACGGCCTGGGCACAGGCATGCAGGTTCCGGGCCCGCGCATAATAGCCCAGCCCCGCCCATTCGCGCAGCACCGCATCAAGCGGAGCGGCGGCGAGGTCGTGCACGCTGGGCCAGAGGGTGGTGAAGCGGATGAAATAGGCCTTTACCGCCGCGACGGTGGTCTGTTGCAGCATCACCTCGCTCAGCCAGACGCGATAGGGATCGGGGCGCACGCCATTGCGCCGATCAGCCGGCGACACGCGCCAGGGCAGGTCACGCGCATGGCGATCGTACCAGGCGAG
>CBFGTF010000058.1:0-15979 GCA_965651655.1 uncultured Devosia sp. | reverse complement strand
GATCGCAGACCCCTCATCCGCCCTTCGGGCACCTTCTCCCTCAAGGGGAGAAGGGGTAAAAAACCGACTGCCAAACCAAAGGAGACCCAAGATGGGTGACACCAATACGATCCGACTGATCCCACATCCCGCTGCCGTAACGGCTGCCAGATACACCAAATCGGACCGATACCGAACCTGACCGCAGAGAAACATCTCCCGTCAGGCGCGGCTCAATAAAGAGCAGAACAATGTTCAACCGCGTCGTCGCCTATTTCGACAATCTCTATTCCCCCGTGGCCCTGGCAGAGAATCGCCAGCCACCCAAGGGCCTGAATGCCTTCGTTGGCTATTTCGTCGCCCAGTTTCGCACTGCCTTCATCCTGCGCGTCATCCTGGTGTCCATCGGGTCGATCGCCGACGCGCTGATGCCGGTCTTTGTCGGGCTGGTCGTGGGCATGCTGGCCACCACCAATCCCGGTGAAATCTTCGACCTGCACAGCCAGACGCTGCTCTGGATGGTGTTTGTCGTGGTGCTGGTGCGTCCGCTGACTTTCCTTCTGGACACCCTCATCCGCAATCACGGCATCGTCCCGAACCTGGTCGATCTCGTCCGCTGGCAAAGCCATTGGCATGTCATCCGGCAGAGCTGGACCTTCTTCCAGAACGACTTTGCCGGCCGCATTGCCAACAAGGTCATCCAGGCCGGCGAGGCCATCGAGATCGGGGTGAACCTGACCATCGATGCCGCCTGGTATGCCCTGGTCTTCGTTGCAGTGGCCATCATCGTGCTGGCCGGTCTCGATCCGGTGCTGCTGGTGCCGATCGGGGTGTGGCTGTTGCTTTACGCAATCCTCTTCAGCATCGCCATGCCGCTCATTGCCCGCTATTCCGAGACACTCTCGGAAGCCAAGTCGGTGATGACCGGCCGGATCGTGGATAGCTACACCAATATCCAGACCCTCAAGACCTTCGCCACCGGCGAGCACGAGGATCGCTATGTCGCCGACAGTGTGATGGATCACGCCATCGAGTTCAGGAAACTCATGCGGGTCTTCACCTATATGTGGTCGGTCCTGTTCATGCTGAACGCGGGTCTCGTGGTCTCGGTGACCTGGCTGGCCCTGACCGGCTGGAACAACGGCACGCTCACTGCCGCCGCCGTCGCCACGGCCATCCCGTTCGCTCTCCAGATCATGAACATGAGCGGTTGGATCCTCGAGATCGGCTCAACCATCTTCCGGCAGGTCGGTACAACGCGGGACTCGATGGACACCATCGCCCAGCCTCTGACCATGCTCGACGCACCGGAGGCCAGGCCACTCGAGGTCAAGGCCGGCGAACTGGTCTATGATCGGGTCAGCTTCAACTACTGGCGCGGCAAGCAGGGCTCGGTGATCGACGAGTTCAGCCTCAACGTCGCGCCGGGCGAGAAGATCGGCCTGGTGGGGCGCTCGGGTTCGGGCAAGTCGACGCTGGTGAACCTGGCCCTGCGCATGTTCGACGTGCAGGAGGGGGCGATCCGCATCGACGGGCAGGATGTCCGCTCAGTGACGCAGGAAAGTCTCAGGGGCGCCATTGGCCTGGTCAGCCAGGACACGTCCCTGCTGCATCGCTCGGTGCGCGAGAACCTCAAATATGGCCGCCATGACGCGACCGATGAGGCCATGATCCGGGCCGCCGAACAGGCCAATGTTCATGATGTCATCATGGGCCTGGCCGATCCGCAGGGACGTACCGGCTATGACGCTCATGTGGGCGAGCGCGGCGTCAAGCTCTCGGGCGGGCAGCGCCAGCGCGTTGCCATTGCCCGGGTGCTGCTCAAGAATGCTCCGATCCTGGTGCTGGACGAGGCGACATCGGCGCTGGATTCCGAGGTCGAGGCGGCCATCCAGGAGCAGCTGACGCACCTGATGGCGGGCAAGACGGTGATCGCTATTGCCCACCGTCTCTCCACCATCGCGGCCATGGATCGGCTGGTGGTGCTGGAGCAGGGGCGGATCGTGGAGGAGGGTACCCATGCCCAGCTCCTGGCCTCGGGCGGGCACTATGCCATGCTCTGGGAGCGGCAGTCGGGAGGGTTCCTCGATCTTGATGCGACAGTGACAGGCTGAACAAAGCAAAGGGGCGGGACTGCGGTTCTGCCCCTAGCCTGCGGCACGTCCCTCAATGTGGCGCAAGGAACGCTCGCGCTTGAAGTATTCGGGCAATTGATCAAGGCCCATGGGCCGGCCGAAAAGGTAGCCCTGCATCACTGTGCCGCCCAGCGCCACCAGCGCCTGCAACTGCTCTTCGGTCTCGATACCCTCGAAGACGCAGGAAATGCCCAGGTTCCGGCACAGGTCGATCATTGTCTTGACGATGGCGCGGCTGGCCGGGTCATTGGTGACTTCCGCCACGAAGCTGCGGTCGATCTTGATCCGGTGCAGGGGCAGTTTCTGCACATGGGTGAGGCTCGAATGGCCCGTGCCGAAGTCATCCAGGGCAATGCGCGCGCCCAGGCCCAGCAGCACCAGCAGCGACTGGTTGGCCTGCTTGAGGTCGCGCATCACCGCCGTCTCGGTGATCTCGAAATCGATCCGGCTGGGGCCGCGGTTCTGTCCGAAAATGGCAACGATCTGCTCGATGGCCGTGGTCGAGCCAATGTCATTCGCTGACAAATTGACCGACAGGCGAATGGCGCGGGGCAGTTCGGCGCTGGCGGCCAGTGCCTTGCGCAGCACGATCTGGGTGATCTTGTTGATCTGCCCGGTGCGTTCCGCCATGGGTATGAAATCGCCCGGCGACACTTCGCCCAGAACCGGGCTGCACCAGCGCGCCAGCACCTCGAACCCCGTAGTCTCGCCCAGCGAGACATCGAACTGGGGCTGCAGCAGCACGTAGATTTCATTGTCGAGATCGGCCGTATGCAGCAGGTGCTCCATGCGGCGGACCTGGCTGATCTCGCTGGCATGCCGCTCGGAAAATACCACGGCCTTGCCGCGCGCCTCGCGCTTGGCCACCGAGGTCGCATAGTCCGCCCTGTCGAACAGGCTGTCGGCCGTGTCGTTGGGCCGGGAAGCGGCAAAGCCCGCCGAGGCCGACAGGCGGATGACCCCTTCGGGCTGGTCGAACGAGAGGCGCATGGCCCCGCACAGCACTTCGCCGGCATGGGCCATGGTCGCCTCGTCGACTGGCCCTTGCAGGATCAGCCCGAATGTATTGCTTTCGAGGCGCGCCACGAACGTATCCGGCCGGCGCAGGGCGTCGATGCGGCGGGCCGCCTCGATCAGCACCCGGTCACCGGCCAGTTGCCCGAAGATTTCATTGATGGACTTGAAGCGATCAAGGTCCAGCCGCGCCACCGCGATACCGCGCCCCGAGGCCTCCGCCTCCTGCAGCGCCTGGCTCAGGCGGCGGTCGAAGCTGCGCCGGTTCGGCAGGCCGGTCATGCCATCCATATTGGCCAGGCGGTGGTTTTCGTCAAACAGCCGCTGGGTCTCCGATTGCCGCTGCGCCATGGCATTGCGCGAGGCCACCAGGTCCGCGAAGGCACGATTATTGCCCAGGAGAATGATGAGCAGCACCGCTACGGCAAGGACCATGTTGATGGAGATGGCGATCAGCGTTTCCTGGCCTGAGGTGGCGAAGAACGCCGTGAACGGGCCCAGCACGCATATGCCCACGGCCAGCGCCGCGGCGCGCACATGCATCAGGCAGAACATGCAGCCGATGGTGGTGATGCCCATGTAGAACGCGACCTGCGATTGCAGATAGGCGTCGCCATAGGGGAACAGCGCAAAGCTCCAGGCGGTGAAGCCGAGTGCCAGTGCGGCCCCGATCCAGATCATCGCGCGCAGATTGGACTTGGCCTTCGTCGCTGTCACGGTCCGGCGGCGCGAGCGCCACCACATGACGGTCCGAATGACGCTGAGGGCGGTCAGCAGGGCTGGCGTGTAGAGCGTCAGTTCGACCGGCGCCACGTCATAATGGGTCCAGGCCACGATAATCGTATTGGCCACCAGCATCGCATACATGAGCGGAACCTGGCGGCTGAGTGCGCGCCACTGCGCGAGCGCAAGTTCGGGTACGTCGGGCGGCCCCGAAAATGTTTCAACGATGCGCCGCAGAACGGACATGGTACTGGCCCCTCGTCCAGTAAACCTATCCGCGCAAATACTAATTTATTGGAAAAGATGTCTTCCTAAACTCTTTGTATTCATTGCAGAACACTAACTTCGCCCCTCCTGGCGAAAAAAACGCCGCATTCTCGGCTCCCAGGCGCCGCCTCATCGTTGTAACGTTGCATTGAAATCGATTGCAGGGGCTGGTATTGGCCTGCCTGCATCGGCCCATGCCGATCTTCGGAGGTATGTTCATGGCCATAAATGCCCACAATTCTGCCCTCGATCTGGGCGGCGAATTCTCCCTTTCGGCTCCGGCGCGCGATATCGCCGCGACGATGACCCTTCCGGGCGACGTCCATCATGCGCTGCTGGCCGCAGACCTGATCCCCGACCCCTATTTCGGTGAGAACGAGAAGGTGGTGATGTGGGTCAACGAGACGGCCTGGACCCTTGAGCGGAAATTCGACGCCTCCGCCACCGATATTGACGGCTACCTGACCCTGACCCTCAGCGAGGTCGACTGCATTGCCACCATCTTCCTCAATGGTGAGGAAGTGGCCCGCACCGACAACAGCTTCGTGCGCAACGACATCGACGTGACCGGCAAGGTGCATGCGGGTGAAAACAGCCTGCGCATCGAGTTCGACATCGCCCCGGACGTGGCCAGGGCCCGTGCCGAAGCCCATCCCTTCCCGATCCCCTTCACCTACAATTACCAGACCAACGGGTTGAAGGGCATCCACATGAACTTCATCCGCAAGGCGGCCTGTCACGCCGGCTGGGACTGGGGCATCTGCCTCATGCCCATCGGCGTCTATGGCACGATGAGCCTGCGCAAGTCGCGCCTGGCCCGCCAGGAGAGCGTGCAGGTCGATCAGGCCCATGGCAGCAATTCGGTCGAACTGACTCTGCGGACTCGGCTTTTTGCCTTCGCTCATGGTGAAGTGGAACTTGAACACACCATCGATGGACAGGTGATCACCGACAAGGTCGTGGTGCAAAAGGGCGAGAACCTCTTCACCCACAACATCACCATCCGTGACCCGAAAATCTGGTGGCCGGCCGGGCAGGGCGCCCAGCCGCTCTACGAACTCACCACCAATCTCGAAGGCGAAATCACCACCCGCCAGATCGGCCTGCGTGATTTGCAGTGGGTGATTGAGAAGGACGAGATCGATCATTCCTTCAAGTGCCGCATCAATGGCCGCGACATCACCATGATGGGTGCCAACTGGATTCCGGCTGACGCCATCCCAAGCCGCGCCACCCCCGCCATGGTCCGCGACCTGCTCGAAAGCGCCAGGGCCGCCAATATGAACATGTTGCGCATCTGGGGCGGCGGCCAATACGAACCGGACTGGTTCTACGACCTCTGCGACGAGCTGGGCATCCTCATCTGGCACGACTTCATGTTCTCCTGCATGAGCTATCCGTCGGACCGGACATTCCTTGCCTCGGTCGAAACCGAGATCACCCAGCAGGTTCGGCGCCTCAGCCACCATGCCTGCATTGCCCTCTGGTGCGGCGACAACGAGGTCATCGGGTCGCTCGGCTGGTATCCCGAGACCAGGAACGATCTTGGTCGCTACATCGCCAATTACGATCGCCTCAATTCGCTGCTGCACCGGATCGTCGAGGATGAAGACCCCGCCCGCCGCTTCTGGCCGTCTTCGCCCTCGCTGGGCTATCTCGACTTCTCCGATGGCTGGCATTCGGACACGCGCGGCGACCTGCACTATTGGGACGTCTGGCACTCGGCAAAGAGCTTTGATGCCTATCGCAGCATCAATCCGCGCTTCGCTTCCGAATTCGGTTTCCAGTCCTTCACCTCGATGAATGTCATCGAGACCTTTGCCGAACCAAAGGACCGCAATCCCTCCTCGCCGGTTATGGAAAACCACCAGCGCAACAATGGCGGCAATGCGCGCATCATCGAAACGATGAACCGCTATTTCCGCTTCCCGCGCGATTTCGAGCAGATGGTTTTCCTCAGCCAGATCCAGCAGGGCCTCGCCATCAAGACCGCCATCGAATACTGGCGCTCGACCAAGCCGCGCTGCATGGGCACGCTCTATTGGCAGATCAACGATATCTGGCCGGTGGCCAGCTGGTCGAGCCTGGACTATGGCGGGCAGTGGAAGCTGATGCACTACATGGCGCGGCGCTTCTATAACCTCGTCAATGTCGTCGCCGTGCCCAATGCCGACAATTCCGAGATCGCTCTCAAGGCCATCAACGACACCGGCAAACCGGTCTCGATTGCCCTGGAGGCACGCGCCGTAAAGGTCACGGGCGAAAGCCGCGTGGTGTTCTCGGGCAATAGCGCCGTCGGCCCCGACGCCGCCATCACGGTAACGAGCGTGACGATGGCCGACCTGGCGGGTGACGAGTTCCTGTTCTTCGTCTGGAAGGATGCACAGGGCAGGGTGCTGGGCGAAAACGACTATTTCCCCAAGCCCTACAAGGCCTATGACCTTGTCCCTGCCAGCGTCACCACAAGCTGGTCCGAACGCGACGGCCAGGCCGTGCTGACGCTCGAAACCGACAACCCGGCCTTCTTCGCCACGGCAACGGTCGATGTGCCGGGATATTTCTCCGACAATGCGCTGACCCTGCTGCCGGGCAGGCCGGTGGAACTGACATTCCATCCCCGCCATGGGGCGGTGGTCGCGTCCGCCGATCTGGCCGCATCGCTCAAGGTCCGGCATCTGGCGGAAACCTTCTAGGTCCGGGGCGCGCCCTCATCCGGCGCTTCGCGCATCCCTCTCCCCGATGGGAGAGGGAGGATCGGCTAAAGGCCGAGACGGGTGAGGGGATGCTGCCGCCCCTACCAGAATTGGCAGACTTCCATACAAGAATTTCCCGCCCGGACATTGACTTGACCGTCCCTCTTGTCCAGCTTTGCACCCGGTCGCACATCCCTCGCGGCTGCTGGATCTGATTGATGTCTGCACCCTATGCTCGGCCTGCCGAGCACCGCCTTCTGGGCATCGGCCTGGCGCTGGCGGCCTATCTCATGTTCACCGGCATCGACTCATCCGCCAAATGGCTGGGACTGGTCGGCATCTCCTTCGTGCAGATTGTTTTCCTGCGCTATGCGATCCACCTTGCACTGGTCGCCACGATTCATCTGCCGCGCCACGGGCGCGCCATGCTGCGCTCGGCCAATCCAAAGCTGCAATTCTATCGTGCGCTGGCCCTGCTTGGTGCCACGACCTGCAATTTCCTGGCCGTGCAATATCTGCCGCTGACGGTCACCGGCTCGATTGCCTTTACCGTACCCCTGATGATCTGCGCCCTCTCCGTGCCGCTCTTGGGCGAACAGGTCGGCTGGCGCCGCTGGACGGCCATTGGCGTCGGTTTTCTGGGCGTGCTTGTCATCGTGCGGCCCGGAACGGACGCCTTCCACCCAGCCACCTTGCTTTGCCTTGCGGCCGCGCTCAGCACCGCCTTTTACATGCTGCTGACCCGCAAGGTTTCAGGCTATGACAGCGCTGCCACCAGCCAGTTTTATGTGGGCATCTTCGCCACCCTCGCCCTCTTGCCCATAGTGCCGTTCTTCTGGGGCCTGCCATCCACGCCCGACGGTTGGTTCGCCTTCTTTGCCGTCGGCATCTTCGGCTTTCTCGGACACCAGTTGATCACCGTTGCTTCCGGCCTTGCCCCGGCAACGGTACTGGCGCCGTTCTCCTATTTTCAGATTTTCTTCCTGGCCGCCGCCAGTTGGCTGATCTTCCGGCAACCGCCCGATGTCTGGCTTTATGTCGGCGCGCCCATCGTCATCGGTTCAGGCCTATACATCTGGCTGCGCGAACGCAGGCTTGCCAAGCCCGAAACGGTGGTCGTGACCGAGCGCTAGCAGCACGTGTTCCGCTGGGCGTCGTTGATGCGCAAGAACCCCCACCCTTGGTCCCTCCCCACAAGGGGGAGGGAGACGACGAACACTGACGTCCCAGTCCTGCGCCTCCCTCCCCTTGATGGGCTTCGAGCCGCACCGAAGGGCAAATCTCTCCAGCGGAGAGATTTGAGGTGAGAAGGACTGAGGGTGGGGTGAAGCCACGCGCTCGACGCCAATTTCAGTCCTCGTCCACTTCCTCGAGCGGCCGTGCCTTGGCTGCATCGCCATGGGTGATCAGCCGGGCGCTGCGCTGACCCGTCAGATAAATCCAAAGCCAGCTCATGGTGATGAAGATGCGGGTGCGCGTTTCCACCAGGAAATAGATATGGGCCACGCCCCAGACCCACCAGGCAAACCACCCCTTGAGCGTGATCTGGCCAAAGTCGATGACGGCCGCGCTCTTGCCTATGGTGGCAAGGTCCCCGGCATGCTTGTAGCGGAAGGGCAAGGCACTTGTCTCGCTCGCCAGCCGGTGCCGGATCACGCGGGCCACATGCTGGCCCGCCTGCTTGGCCGCCGGAGCCACGCCGGGGACGGGCTTGCCATCGGGCCGGGCAATGCTGGCAACGTCACCGATCACGAAGATCTCGGGATGCCCGGGGACCGACAGGTCAGGCGAAACCGCCACCCGCCCCGCCTTGTCGCCGTCAATACCCAGCCATTGTGCCACCGGTGACGCCGCCACCCCGGCTGCCCAGATCACCGTGCGTGTCTCGACCCGCTTCTCGCCAAAGCTCACGCCCTCGGCATCGATGCCGCTGACCATCTGCCCCAGTTCCACCTCGACGCCCATGTCCTGAAGCGCCTTGAGCGTATAGTCCGACAATTCCTTGCGGAAATTGAGCAATACCCTGTCGGCGCCCTCGATCAGCACCACCCGCAGGTCACCCGGAGACAGCGTGTGAAACTGGCCCTTGAGGCTTGCCCGTCCCAGTTCGATGATGGCTCCCGCCATTTCCACCCCCGTGGGGCCCGCGCCGATAATGGCAAAGGTCAGCAGGGCCTGGCGGCGCCTGGGGTCGGTCTCGCGCTCCGCCGCCTCCAGCGCCAGAAGCAGCTTGCGGCGAATGGCGGTGGCGTCCTCGACCGTCTTCAGGCCCGGCGCATAGGCCTCCCATTCGTCATGGCCGAAATAGGCATGCTGGGCCCCGGTGGCCAGCACCAGCGTGTCATAGGGCACGCGACTGCCATCTTCGAGCTGCACGTCGCGCTTGTCGGTGTCGACGCCGACAACCGTTGCCATCAGCACCCTGGCATTGTGCTGGTGCCGCAGCAGATGGCGGATGGGCCAGGCGACTTCCGACGGGCTCAGCGCCGCCGTCGCGACCTGGTAGAGCAGGGGCTGGAACAGGTGATGGTTGCGCCGGTCGATAAGGGTAAGGTCGATATCTGCCCGCTTGAGAGCCTTGGCGGCGGCCAGTCCGCCAAATCCGCCGCCGACGATGACGACCCTTTGTCTGCGTTCTGCCATGGCGGTCTCCTTGCTGGCGCCAGGCCGTCTGCCCGGTTGCGGGTCACCCACTCACCCTGGTGCGCCATGCAGACACATAGGCATCGAACCCCTCTGCTTGCAGGGGCGCAATCGCATGGCTGCTGCCTGTTTCAGGCAGGCTGCCACCGAACAACAGGCTCGCGCCCAGGCTGGTTCCGGTGGCATCGCCCGAGGCGACCACCGGCACACCTGTCAATCGCGCCAGGGCCGCACCGAACAGGTGGTTTCGCGCCAATGGCCCTTCAAGCGTGATGCTGCGCCCCAGCCCGCACAGATCGAGGCAGGTCCGCGCCACCAGCGCCAGATAAAGGGATGCCGCAGCGGTCCGCTGGCCTGGCGTCAGACTGTCCGCGTCAACCGTCCAGCGCCCGTCCTGGCCGCCGAATGGTCCCACCCCTGGCGCAAAGCTGGGCAGCGCCTGCACGTCATGGGCAATCACATGCGCAATGTCCTCGGCGCCCGGCTCTGCAATCACGGGCACCAGCGCGTCGAATTCACGCCCGCCCATGAAGCGCGCCGTCGGCACCGGACGGCCATGGGCATCGACATTGGCCAGGCTGTCCCGCGCCGGGTCGAGTGCCCTGGTATCGCCGCCCACGGTCATCAGGATCGACCAGGTCCCCGTTGAGACAATGGTGAAGGGTGCTGCCTCCCGGCCCAGATGCGGCAGCAGTGAGGCGTTGGAATCATGAATGCCGCAGGTCACCGGAATAGTCGCAGGCAGCCCCGTCTCGGCGGCGATCCGCGGCAAGATCGTGCCGATGACCGAGGCTGCCGGCCGCACCGCCGGGAACAGCCGGCGCCAGCCCATGGCATCGACCAGGCTCGAAAAGTCACTGCGGTCCGGCGCCCAGAGATCGGTATGGCATCCCAGCGAGGTAACCTCGCTCGCCAGCACCCCGGTCAACCGCCAGGCCCAGTACTGCGGATAGGGCACGATGGCCGTAACCCGCGAAAATTCTTTGGGAAAGCGTTGCGCCTGCCAATAGATTTGAGCGCCCCAATTGAGGCCATTGGGCAGGCGGGGGGAGAGCGTTTCGGCAAAGTCCGGGCGCACAGCGGCGTAGTCACCGGCTGTCTCTTCGGGCCCTTCGGCTTCATAATCGAGCACCGGCAGCGCCAGTTCGTCTCCCGCCAGCAGTGCGCCGGTTGCACCATGGGTCGTGATGGAAATGCCATCGATCCGATGCGTAGCGTGGAAGGCCCGCAACCGCCCGGCGATGAAGGCCCAGAGCCGCTCCACATCGGCATGCGCAAATGGGCCGTCGCGCAAAACGCTGTTCGGCATGCCCTCGGCGGCCAGTTGGGCGCGGGTCTGGCTGTCGATGAGGACGACCTTGGCATTGGTCTTGCCGATATCGATGACAGCGACGTGGCGAGGTATGGTCTTGCTCATGGCCGGCCCGGTGGGATCAATGCCGGGGCTTTAGCCCATTTCGTCCCACCGCGCCACCACTGACATGTTAGTTCTACTTGACGACCAGCACCGGAATGTCGGCATGCGCCAGCACTTCGGACGCCTGGCTGCCCAGCAGCAGCCGCCCCAGGCCACGCCGGCCATGCGATCCCATGACCACCAGGTCGGCCTTGATCTCCTTGGCGGCATGCAGGACCCCGTCGGCGGCGGTGCTGTTGGCCACATGCATGCCTTTTACTGTCACGCCCGCCGCCTTGGCGACACCCTCGGCATCGGCGAGAATGCCCTTTGCCGTCTCGGCCTTGGCCTTTTCGAGGTCCTCGATGATGGAACTGGTATCGACCATCATGATTTCGGCGCCTGGCGCCACGATGACCGAAGGTTCGGTGACGGTCACCGCAGTAACCTTGCCGCCGGTCTTGGCCGCCAGCCCCAGCGCATGGCGCAACGCCTTGGTGCTGAGCTCTGACCCGTCAATGGCGCAGATGATATTGGCATACATTGCAGACTCCTTTGACCCCTGATGATGTTCCCACGCTAGACCAACGCATCATCACCCGCTTTGATCCAGATCAGTCTGGTTGCCAATTGGCACGGACCGTCCTATCCCGGACCCATGACCAAGGCGCCTAGTCACCAAACCATGCCCATCCCGCCCGATGGCTTTGTCCTGCTGTCGCTGTTCATCACGGTACTCCTGGAGTGGCTGGCGCCAGTTTCGATCCTGCCCGCGCCCGCACTCCTGGGGCCGCTGACCCCCATAGCGCTGGTTCTGGCGCTGGCCGGACTGGCGCTGGAGATCGCCGCCGCCCGCGCTCTGAACCGGGGTGGAACCTCGACCCGGCCCAACGACGCCCCCGAAGCCCTTGTCACCACGGGGATTTTCCGGTGGTCCCGCAATCCGTTCTATTGCGGCATCCTCCTGCTGGTGGCCGGCGCAATGGTCGGCTTCAGCCTCGAATGGGGCGTGGTTCTGCTGCCCTTGCTGTGGCTTTCACTTGACCGTCTCGTCATTCCGGTAGAGGAACGCCGCCTTGAGCACGCCTTCGGGCAATCCTATCTCGACTACGCCGCGACTACCCGCCGCTGGCTTTGATGCGAACAACGGAGCACCTGACCTTTTGCAGCAGGCGACCCCAAAGATTGCGACCTCCTTGGAACGGTCCCGCCGCTTCTCCGTCGCGCCTATGATGGACTGGACGGACCGCCATTGCCGGTACCTCCATCGCCTCCTCACGCGCCACAGCCTGCTGTTCACCGAGATGGTCAATTCCGGCGCCATCGTCCATGGCGATGCCGAGCGGCACTTGCGGTACGATGCGGTGGAACATCCGCTCGCCCTGCAATTGGGTGGGTCCGATCCGGCCGAACTGGCCAAGGCCGCCCGTATCGCCACCGATTTCGGCTATGACGAGATCAACCTTAACGTTGGCTGCCCATCCGACCGGGTGCAGTCGGGCCGTTTCGGCGCCTGCCTCATGGCCGAGCCGGACCTGGTGGCCGACTGTGTCCGCGCCATGCGCGAGGCAACCGATCGAGCGGTCACGGTCAAATGCCGCATCGGCATCGACGATCAGGATGTCGAGGAAAGCCTCGATCGCTTTGCCGACGCAATGGTCGCGGCTGGCGTCGATGCGCTGTATATCCATGCGCGCAAGGCCTGGCTGCAGGGCCTGAGCCCCAAGGAAAACCGAACCATCCCGCCGCTCGACTACCCACGGGTGTATCGCCTGGGTGCGCGCCTTGCGCTGCCGACCATGATCAATGGCGGCATCGAGACGCTCGACCAGGCCACGGAACACCTCGCTCATATGGACGGGGTCATGCTGGGACGCGCCGCCTATCACAATCCCATGCTGCTGGCCGGCGTCGATGCCCGCTTCTTCGGCGATGATCACGAAGTGCCCGATCTCGCCTCGATCATGCAGGCCATGGCCGACTATGCAGACGCGCAGCGTAGCCAGGGTGTGCGGCTCAACAACATCGCCCGCCACATGCTCGGCCTCGCCAATGGCCGCCCCGGCGCCCGCCAGTTCCGGCAGATCATGAGCGTCGATGCCTGCCGCCCCAATGCCGGGCCGGACGTGTTCATGCGCGCCTTGGCCGTGGTCGAGGATCGTGCGCTGGCCGCTGCTGGCTAATCCACCAGTTCCAGCGAATTCTGCGTCACGCTGTATTGGCTGAGCGTTTCGAGAAAGGTCATGCCCAGAAGGCTGGTCTCGAGCGCGCCGTCTTCGGTTACGAAGGCAGTCAGGTTCCGTCGCACGATGCCGCCCACCTGAATGCTGTCGAGCCGTGTACGTGCCGCCATGCCCTGCCCATTGGCCGTGGAGACCGGCACGGTATAGCGCAGCCCCTCCACGTTCACGCCTGCCGCCCTGGCATCCTGGACTGTCAGCACCACCGCGCTGGCGCCCGTATCGAAGATCATCGGCGTGGTGTGGCCATTGATAGTGGCACTGACCTCGAAATGACCGCTCATGCCGCGCCGGAATGTCGAGGTGCCCGTGGCGCTGTCGACCAGCGCCATGCCGGGCTGGAACTCGCCGGCGACCCGCCCCACAACGCCCAGCAATTCATCCCGATAGGCATAGGTCACCATGGCGATGGCAAACAGTCCCACCCAGAGGAAGAGGCCGCCCACCAGTTCGGAAGCGCGATGACGGCGCGTGAACAGGCCGCCCGCAAAAATGATAAGCAGCACCACCAGTGGTATCAGCTGGGCCGTCTGCATCTGGCCCAGGCCAACTAGGCTGCCGGCATCCGCGCTGATCAGCAGCACCAGGCCAGCCGCGACCAGAAGGGCAATGCCGATGAAGATCATGCTGTTCCTGCCCTTTCCGCCGCCACCCTTTCGATTAAGGGAGAAGGCGCGGCGATTTCAAGGCATCAGGCAAAGATCAGCAGCACGCCGAGTGCCGCAATCTCGCCCAGCCCCGCCGCTGCGCCGATCAGGTCGCCGGTCTGCCCCCCCACAAGGCGTTGGCAAAGGGCCGTCCAGCCCAGAACGACGAGCGCAACCGCCAACAGGGCAATGATCACCCCCAAAAGGCTCGATGCCGGTGCGCCGATGACGAAGACCAGCAGCGCCGCCAGTGCGGCCCCGATGGCAAAGCGCGAGACCGGCAATATGCCCGCACTGGCCGAGGCACCATCGGCCCGGGCAGGGGGCAGCGCCACGGCGACCCATAGGGCGCCCGATCGTCCCGCCACATTGGCCGCCAGCCACAGCGCCGCCGCCGCGAGCGGATTGATGGCAGCCACGCTGCCAATGGCTGTCACCCGCAGCACCAGGAACAGACACAGTGCCGCGACCCCATAAGTGCCATGGCGGCTGTCCTTGAGAATGTCGAGGCGTCGCTCGCGCGTCGATCCGCCGAAGAGGCCATCGGCGGCATCGGCCAGCGAATCCTCCATCATGCCGCCCCCCACCAGCACCATGGCGCCGACGGCCAGCGCGGCGGCGAAATAGCCCGGCAGGCCGAGCCATACCCCGGCCAGCAACAGAATCGGTCCCAGTCCCATGACCACTGAAGCCAGCGGCAGGGCCATGGCGATGCGGCCCAGATCGGGCCTTTCATGTGGGGCATCCCCGGTGGGAAGGCGCGAGAAGAACCGCAGCGCCATCACCAGGTCGTCCTTCAGCCCGAGCCCGCCACGTCCCGGCCCGGGCCTGTAGGCGTCTCGGTTTTCCGCATCAATTCCATCGTTTGGGCTGGTCCCCGGCGACCCGTCCGTCAATTGCTTTTCGCTCCGTTATGGGCAACAAGACCACCCCTTCCTAACACATCGCGCCGGACCTGCCATGCCACTCAACCCTGCCTTTTCCGACATCATCGACTTGCTCGTGGCCGTGCCCGATGGCGACGAACAGGCTGTGGCCGCCGTACGCGAGCGCGACGCGCAATTGACCAAGCCCCCGGGCTCCCTGGGGCGTCTGGAAGAGCTGGTGGAATGGTTGGCGCGCTGGCAGCACCGTGCCAAACCGCGCCTCGACAATCCCATGGTCACTATCTTCGCTGGCAATCACGGTGTGACCGATCAGGGCGTGTCGAGCTTCCCGCGTGAGGTGACCGCGCAGATGGTCGCAAATTTCACCAATGGCGGCGCGGCCATTTCACAGATCTGCGCCCTGCATGAAATCAACCTGCGCGTCTTCGAACTGGCGCTCGAACTGCCCACCGGCGACATCACCATCGAGCCCGCGCTCGACGACCAGATGTGCGCCGCCACCATCGCCTATGGCATGGAAGCGGTGGCCGGCAAGCCGGACCTGATCTGCCTGGGCGAAATGGGCATCGGCAATACCACCATCGCGGCCGCAATCAATGCTGCGCTCTATGGGGGCACTGGGGCCGACTGGGTCGGGCGTGGGACCGGCGTCGATGATGCTGGCCTCAGGCGCAAGGCCGACGCCGTCGATCGCGCCCTGGCCCTGCATGCCGGCCAGCTCGATCACCCGCTGTCCATTCTCGCCCGCCTGGGCGGACGCGAGATTTGCGCCATGCTCGGCGCTCTGGTGGCCGCTCGCCACCAGAAAGTGCCGGTGATCGTCGATGGCTATGTGGCTACCGCCGCGGCGGCCATCGCCCATGCCGTCAATCCGGCGGCAATCAATCATTGCCTCTTCGCCCATGTTTCGGCGGAAAGCGCCCATGCCAAGGCGCTGGACAAGATGGGCCAGACCGGCCTGCTCGATCTGGGCATGCGGCTGGGTGAAGGCAGCGGCGCGGCACTGGCGGCTGTCATGGCCAAGACCGCGCTGCACCTGCACGACAATATGGCGACCTTCGAAAGCGCCGCCGTCAGCGGCAAGTCGGACTAGTCTTTGCGCCTTTGGGTCTTTGCGCCCGGGCCATCGGCGCCATCGCCCCCTCGCCCCTTCAGGGGAGAGGGTTGGGGTGAGGGGTGAAGGCCCTTCGGCAAGACTTCGATCCTGAACCCCTCATCCGGCCCTTCGGGCCACCTTCTCCCCTCAGGGGAGAAGGGAGCTGCCGCGCCGAATCCGAATGGTCCTGGAGCTAGAGTCTATTCGGCCACCGCCGGTCGGGGCGCGAATCCGTCGGGTCCCGGCACGAGACCAAGCA
>CBFGTF010000057.1:0-16001 GCA_965651655.1 uncultured Devosia sp. | reverse complement strand
CGCGAGGCGCTGGACAAGTTCGCCATGGTGCGGCCGGGCGAGAAATGGCTGATCGCCCTTTCCGGGGGCAAGGACAGTTATGGCCTGCTGGCGCTGCTGCTCGACCTCAAGTGGCGCGGCCTGTTGCCGGTCGAACTGCTGGCCTGCAATCTCGACCAGGGCCAGCCGAACTTTCCCAAGCATATCCTGCCCGAATTCCTGACCGGCCTCGGTATCGAGCATCGCATCGAATACCAGGACACCTATTCCATCGTCACCGACAAGCTGCCCCAGGGCGCGACATATTGCTCGCTCTGCTCGCGACTGCGGCGCGGCAATCTCTATCGTATCGCGCGGGAGGAGGGCTGCACGGCGCTGGTTCTCGGCCACCATCGCGACGACAGCCTCGAAACCTTCTTCATGAACCTGTTCCATGGCGGCAAGCTGGCGGCCATGCCGCCAAAGCTGGTCAATGACGAGGGCGATCTCGAAGTGCTCCGCCCGCTGATCTATTGCGCGGAAGAGGACCTGCAGCGCTTTTCCGACGCCATGGCCTTCCCGATCATCCCCTGTGACCTGTGCGGATCGCAGGACGGGTTGCAGCGCAATGTCACCAAGGCCATGCTGACCGACATGGAACGCGCCATGCCCGGGCGCAAGGATGTGATGATCCGCGCGCTGGGCAATATCAATCCCAGCCACATGCTCGATCCGCGCCTGTTCGATTTTGCGGGACTTTCCATCAAGCCAAAGGACCATTGATCCATGAATATCGACCGTCTTGCCGCCATCCTGAAACAGGCCGCGCAGGAGGAGATATTGCCCCGCTTCCGGCGGCTCGACGAGGGGACGATCAAGACCAAGTCGGGGGCTTTCGACCTCGTCACCGAGGCCGATACCAATGCCGAGCGGGTCATCACGGCCGCCATCCTCGATCACTCCCCCAATACGCTGGTCATTGGCGAGGAGGCCGTGGCGGCCAATCCGGGATTGCTGACGAGCAACCTCGAGGATCGAATCGCGATTTACGTCGATCCCGTTGATGGCACAGCCAATTTTGCCGGTGGGCTGCCATTGTTCGCTGTCATGGCTGCGGTGGTTCAGAATGGCGAGCCGGTGGCCGGCGTGATCTATGATCCGATGGGCGACGACTTCCTGATGGCCGAAAAGGGCTGCGGCGCCTGGCAGGTTTTCCCCGATGGACGGCGCAACCGCATGACCTTTGCCGAGGCGGTGCCCTTGGCTGAAATGGGTGGCCTTGCCTCCACGGCCTTCCTGCCACCCGAACAGCGCCGGACCGTCATGGGCAATCTGAGCAAGGTCAAGATGACCGCCAATTACCGCTGCGCCGGGCACGAATATCGCTTTGCGGCAGGCGGCAATGTGCATTTCCTCATGTACAACAAGCTGATGCCCTGGGACCATGTCGGCGGGGCGCTGATGATGCGCGAATGCGGCGCCCATGTTGCCAAGTTCGACGGGACGCCCTATCGGCCGACCGATCTCGGCGGCGGTCTGCTGGTGGCACCGGACCAGGATAGCTGGGATGTGCTGCGCCGCGAGGTCTTTACCGTCTAGGCCGTCGAAAACCGGCGCGCAGCTTCGTCATGGTGCCAGTGAACACAGGAGAGCACCACCATGTCCTTTCAGGCCTATCTCGACGCAGTCGAGGTGAAGACCGGCAAGACACCGCGCCAGATTGTCGACCTTGCCAAAGCCCGGGGATTCGACGATCCCAAGGTCAAGGCCGGCGCGATACTGGAATGGCTCAAGGCCGATTTTGACCTGGGCCGCGGTCATGGCATGGCGTTGGTGCATGTCATCAAACATGGCCCCGAAATCGACCTGAAACATGTCGGCACCACCGGCGTTCATCGCGACGAGAGCAATATGCTGTGGTTGGACGGGGTGGCGACCAAGCCGCGCTAAGGCTCTTGCCACGACTCATAAGTCTGTGCTTATGTGTTGTTCATGAGCGAAGCCGATATCTTCAAAGTCCTCTCCGATCCGACCCGACGAGCCATTCTCGAACGCCTGGCGGCCGAGGAAATGACCGCCACCGACCTGAGGGAAGGCTTTGCCATTACCCAGCCGGCGATGAGCCAGCATCTTGCGGTGCTACGGGGGGCGGGCCTTATCAGTGAACGGCGTGCGGGGCGCTATGCGCATTACCGCGTGGACCCGGAGGGCTTCGCGCCGCTCCATGGCTGGCTGGCGCGCTATCGTGCCTTCTGGCCCAGTCAGATCGACAATCTCAAGGACCTGCTGAGGGAGATGGACCAATGAGCGAGGATGCGGACATTGTGGTCTTCGAGACCATGCTCGAAGCGCCGCCGGAAAAGGTCTGGCGGGCGCTGGCCATCCCCGAATATCGCGAGCGCTGGCTGAAAAGGCCGGCCGATGCCGAAATTGATGTCATCGCCTCGGACGAGAACAGGAGCCTGACCTTTCGCTGGCGCGAGCCGGGGCAGGGCGTGGCTGCCGATCCGCAGGAAAGCCTGGTCACCTTCGAATTGACCCCCGAGGCCAATGGCTGCACCTGGTTCCGCCTGACCCACGCGCCGCTCGCGGTGCCGGTGGCCGCCAACAACAATGAGAGGGCCGGGCCGCTGCTGATGCTGGCTGCCTGACCGCTCACCCTTTCGCCCAAATCGCAAAACCCAAGGAGGTCGCCCATGCGCGACATGATGCAACTCGTCCCCATGGTCGTGGAAAATTCCAGCCGCGGCGAACGCGCCTTCGACATCTATTCGCGGCTGCTGCGCGAGCGGATCATTTTCGTCAACGGCCAGATCGAGGACAGCATGGCCTCGCTGATCAATGCGCAATTGCTGTTCCTGGAAGCCGAGAACCCGAAGAAGCCGATCTATTTCTACATCAATTCGCCGGGCGGCGTAGTGACGGCGGCCCTGGCCATCTACGACACGATGCAGTTCATCCGGGCGCCGGTGGGCACGCTGTGCATGGGGATGGCGGCGTCAGCGGCGACGCTATTGCTCGCGGCAGGGGAGGCCGGGCATCGCGCGTCGCTGCCAAGCACCTCGATCATGCTGCACCAGCCCTCGGGCGGCTATCAGGGGCAGGTGACCGACATCATGATCCATGCCGAGGAGAGCATGAGGCTCAAGCGGCTGACCAATGAAATCTACGCAAAGCATTGCGGACGGAGCTATGAGGAGGTCGAGACGGCGCTGGAGCGGGATCGCTACATGGCTCCGGACGAGGCGCGCGCCTGGGGCCTGGTCGACCATGTCTATTCGGACCGGTCCCAGCTCGAATTGCCGGGACCGGATCAGGCATAGGGTTCAGTGGGCGTCCATCACCGGAGCGGCCTTGGGGTCGGCGTATTTTTCGCCGACGCCGAACAGCCGTCCGTTCTCGGCGATCAGGATGAAGATCAGCGAGACGACGCCCATGGTGAAATAGCCCGTGGCGGCCGGAATGGTGGTGCCGTCAAAGAGCTGGCCGATATAGCCGCCGATCAGCGCGCCACCCACGGTCTGGATGAACCCAAAGACCGAGGCGGCAGTACCGGCCACGGCACCCAGCGGCTCCATGGAGAGCGAATTCATGTTCGAGGCGGACCAGCCGAAGGAGAACATGATGATGCAGAGCAGGCCGAAGAACAGCCAGAGCGGCAGGAAGCCGGACATGGCAAAGGCCAGCCAGACCCCCGAGCCGATGGTGAAGGTCAGCATGGCGCCATGTGACAGGCGCCGCATGCCCAGGCGGCGCACCACCTTGGAATTGGTGAAGGACGACACCGCCATCAGCCCCGCCATGGCCGCGAAGGCAACGGGGAAATAGACGCCCAGCCCATAGATATCGACATAGATCTGCTGGGACGAACTGATGAAGCCGAAGAGGGCGCCAAAGAGGAACGTGCCGGCCAGGCCATAGGAGATGGCGACCCGGTTGGTGAAGACGATGCGGAAGCCGTCGGTCACCCCGCGCAGGCTCAGCGGCCGGCGCTTGTCGAGCGGCAGCGTCTCGGGCAGCCGGATGAAGGTCCAGAGCCAGAAGGCCAGGGCCAGGGCGCCCATGAAGATGAAGATGGTCTGCCACGGACCCGTGAGCAGCAACACCTGTCCAATGCTCGGGGCAATGACCGGAATGGCCATGAACACCATGAAGACCAGCGACATCACTTCGGCCATTTCGCGGCCCGAATACCGGTCGCGCACCACGGCGGTGGTGATGACGCGCACGCTGGCAGCGCCCATGCCCTGAATGAACCGGAGCACCAGCAGCATGCCGAAGCTGGGTGCAAAGGCGGCAAAGATCACCGCAACGATATAGACGCCGATGCCCACCAGCAGCGGCGCGCGGCGCCCGAACCGGTCGGTCAGCGGGCCGAAGGCCAGCTGGGCCACGCCCATGCCGATCATATAGGAGGTGATGACGAACTGGCGTTCGTTCTCGTGGCTGACGCCCAGCGCCTCGCCCATATAGGGCAGGGCGGGCAGCATGACGTCGATGGCCAGGGCATTGAGTGCCATGAGCGCAGCCATCAGGGCAATGAATTCAGGACGCGAGAGAACCCGCGTAAAGTGATCGGACATGATTGAAACTCGTCAGAGCCGGAGAATGCCGGCCGAAAGGAATGGCCGGACCATGAACCTCCCGTTCAAGTTTGGCAACCCATCAATCGGTGAAAGCCGATGGATGGCTCTAGGCCGGCCGAAGGGCAAAGTTGCTGTCCGTGCGCTCATTGATGGGAATGTGGATGGCCGCCGAGGCGAGGCCGAGCAGGATGCCCATATACCAGACCAGGTCATAGGCGCCGGTAAGGTCATAGACATAGCCCCCCAGCCACACGCCCACAAAGGAGCCGATCTGGTGGCTGAGGAAGGCGATGCCATAGAGCATGCCCATATAGCGCGGTCCGAAGAACATGGCGACAAGCCCCGCCGTCAGCGGCACGGTTGAGAGCCAGAGCAGACCCATGGTGGCCGCAAAGGCATAGGCGGTCAGTTCGCTCACCGGGAACAGCAGGAAGGCAGCGATGGCGATGGCCCGCAGGAAATAGATCAGGGCCAGCAGCAATTGCTTGGGCAGGCGCGAGCCCAGCCAGCCCGACAACAGGGAACCGACAATATTGAACAGGCCGATGACGGCAATGGTCCAACTGCCCACTTCCGGCGACAATCCGCACTGCACGAGATAGGCGGGCATGTGGACATTGATGAAGGCCAGGTGGAAGCCGCAGACGAAAAAGCCGATCACCAGCAGCCGGTAGGACCCATAGCCCCAGGCGCGCGACAGCGCCTGCATGAAGGGCAGGTCCGCCTCGCCGGGCACCGACTCGGCGCGTCCCCGCAGGGCTGCCGAAAGCGGAATGATCAGCAGCAGCAGCACGGCGATATAGACCAGGGCCATCTGCCAGCCGAAGGCCGAGATGAAGCCCTGCCCAAGCGGGGCAAAGATGAACTGACCGGCAGATGAGGCAGCGGTGGCAATGCCGAAAACGAAACTGCGCTTTTCGGCCGGCACGACCCGCCCGAAAGCTGCCATGACCACGCCGAACGAGGCGATGGCGATGCCGACGCCGGTGACGACACCCGCCGTCAACGTCATGGTCAGCGTGTCGGGAGAAAAGGCCATGCCCAGCACGCCGATGGCATAGATGATGCCGCCCACCGCCAGGACGCGCGCCGACCCGTAACGATCGGCCATGCCGCCGGCGAAGGGTTGCGCGATGCCCCAGACCAGGTTCTGCACGGCCATGGCCATGCCCCATTGCTCGCGCGTGAGGCCCAGGTCCTCGGTGACCGGCAGGGTGAACAGGCCGAACGAGCCGCGCGTGCCGAAGCCGATGGCGGCGATGATGCAGCCGGCGATGATGACGAGCGGCAGGGGAACAGCGGGACGAGCGGCAGTGACGGTCATGGGACGAGTCTCGGGGAGGACTTGCCGCCAGTCTATGCCCGGGCCCCTCATCACGCAAAGCGATATTAGCTGATAGGTCCGATCAGATTTGGTGATGCAAACCCCGCTGATCGTGGCTAAGCTGCTGTCACTGCATATCCGATCATGAAGAGGAAACAGCATGCGCCATCCAGCACAGCAGGGGCATTTCGCCCATGTCGTCGCGGTCGCCACGCGGCCGTATTTTTCTTCATTGCCTGCCGCGTGGTGGGCGCTATTGCGGATTTCCACCTTTGCAGGAACTTCAACAGCCTGACTTTCTTATCGCCGAACCCCTGTTCGGCCAGCTTTCACAGCTTCATGGCAGTATCGCTGCCGTTCTTTCCGCCGCGGACGACGGGCAAGTGTGGGTCGACGACCCTGTCGAGCCGACCTGTGCGCTGCTTGCCGGGCCCGAGGGCTATTACCTGGGCGGGCAGCCCAGGCCGGGGCGAGACTATCATGGCCTCAGGGCGGCCATTCCCGACTGGGCCTATCTCTATCCGGCAGCTGCGTGGCTAGCTGCGCCGGACCTGGCGCTGCCGCATCCATATATGCAGCGTCACCCGCGTCTCTTCCTGTCGCTGGCGCCCAAGGCAGGTGCGGACTTGCCGCTGCCGGAGGGTTTTTCGCTTTCGCCCGGGCACGATGGTGCGCTCAGTTGCGCCATCCTCGCCGATGGCGTTGTGGTGGCTCATTGCCGTCCCGACCTGCGTGTCGGTGACTATGTGGAATTCGGTGTCTGGACACGGCCGGAACTGCGGCGTCGTGGTTTCGCCGGCGCCGCGCTGCGGTGCAGCCTCAACCTCGCCGTTGCATCCGATGTCGCGCGGGTCGGGTGGCATTGCCACGCGTCCAATCTGGGCTCGATTGCCGTGGCGCAGCGGGCCGGCTTCGTGGAGATGGCAACCTATGCGGCCTTTAGCGCCAGCCTCCCGGCCGAGAATGCGGGCGATCTGCCGCCGGAAACATGCCGGGCACTGGCCGCGGCGTTCGAGGCGGGGCGGCTCGACATGGATTGGCTGGATTTCCACGCCGCGTGTGCCTGGGCCGAGGCGGGGGACGACGAGCGCGCCATTGCCGCTGTCGAACGCCTGGTCGCCAGCGGTTGGGAGGGCAGGGCGGACTGGCTCGCCGGGCACTGGGCGCTTGCACGATTGCGGAGCGAACGGCGCTTCATTCAGGCGCTCGAGCGACAGGCGCGCAAGTAAGCAAAAGGGCCGCGCACTGCGCGGCCCCAAACTCGCTCGGGTCCGAGGCGCTCAGGCGCTCTGCTTGACCGCGACGCCAGCCTGCTGGAAATGCGTCTGCAACTCGCCGGACTGGAACATCTCGCGCACGATATCGGCGCCGCCAATGAACTCGCCCTTCACATAGAGCTGGGGGATGGTCGGCCAGTTGGTATAGGCCTTGATGCCGTCACGCAGTTCATCGCTTTCGAGCACATTGGCGCTCGAATAGTTGACGCCGAGATAGTTCAGGATCTGGACGACCTGTCCGGAAAAGCCGCACTGGGGAAAATCGGGCGAGCCCTTCATGAAGAGGAACACGTCGTTGTTCTTCACCTTGTCGTCGATGAAGGCATTGATGTCGGTCATGGGAGGAGCCTTTCAAAAGTCCGGGTTCAAGGGCCGGCTGAATTCGCCCTTAAATAGGATAGCTCCGGCGCGCTGTCGAGTGCGGCGAAACGGCTACAGCCGCGCCTTCACCCAGGGGTGATCCAGCACATCGCCATTGTCGGCGAACAGCACCGCCTCCCAGCCCGCAGATCGTGCGACCTCAATGACCTTGGGGGTGTCGTCGAAGAAGAGGGGCGGCTCGTCGAACCGGCCGATACGGTCGTCGGCAAAGGCGAAGAAGCCCTTGTGGGCCTTGGTCATGCCAATGCGGGCCGAATAGAAAATATCCTCGAACACTTCGCTGAGTCCAATCGTCTGCCATAGCCATTGGGCGCGCATATGGTCCTGATTGGTGGCCAGGAACAGGCGTACATCTGCATGAGCCTTGAGGCGGCGCAGCGTATCAAGCAGTTCAATATTGGCATGTCCCTCATGGCCCAGCCAGAAATCGGCAAAGGCCATGGGCGAGCCCTTGTAGCCCAATCCCGGCAGCCGCTTGTCCAGCGCCTCGATCATCGAGGTTTGACCGATGAGCACCTTCTTGAGAAAGATGTCGAAGATGAATTCGGTCTGGAACCGGTCCGGGTCGACCCCGAATTCACGCATATGTCCGTCGAATACGTCCCGCAGGTCCGGACGGGCATGGAAGCCGTGCACCAGCACGCCATCGACATCAAAGACCACGGCGCGCGTCATGGGACAGTTTCCTCAGGTGCGGATTTCAGTGGATGGCGGATGCCCTTGCCTTCCATGGGCTCGCCCCGGAACCGGGCGATGACGTGCATATGCGTATGCGGCACGGTTTGGCCGGCCACCGGGCCAACATTCCAGCCGATGGTGAAGCCATCCGGCGCCAGCGGGGCGAGGGCGTCGCGGGCGTGATCCAAAGCCACAGGCAGGTCGGCCCATTCATCGGCCGTCATGTCAAAGGGGGAGGTGCTATGGCGCCGGGGAATGACCATGCTTGCCCCTGGCAGGCGTGGGTCATTGCTCATCAGCCCGTAGAAATGGGTCGTTTCGAACACAGGCACATCGGACAGCAGGCTGTTGTCGAGGCAGAATCGGCATCCGTCCGGGATCATTTGCCCTTGGCCGGCATGGCCCCCAGCCCGTTCAGCACGTCGGCGGGGATGCGGAGGTCGCGGATGACTTCGGCGTGCCGGCGAAAACCGATCAGTTCGCGCTGCACGAAATAGGCCCAGACCGCCTCCCGGGCCTCGGCCAGCCAAGTCTGGCGATCCTCGCCGCCTTCCAGCGCTTCGATGGCCTTTGTGACCCGCCGCTCGGCGGCGCTCAGCGAACTGGCGCGCTCAGCCAGGATTTCATGTTCGAGCGCCGTGGTGCCGGCCTCGGGCCGCACCATGCGGATCAGGTCGAGCGAGTCGCGCAACCCCGACATTGCCTCAGTCCGGGACGACGGTCTGGAGGGCCAGAGCGTGCAGGGCACCGCCCATGTCGCCCTGCAGGCTGTCATAGACCAGCTTGTGCTGCTGCACCCGGGTCTTGCCGCGGAAGGCCTCGGATTTCACCGTTGCGGCCCAGTGATCGCCGTCACCGGCCAGGTCGCGGATTTCAATATCGGCATCGGGCAGTGCAGCCTTGATACGGCGCTCGATCTCGCTTGCGTCCATGGCCATGTGCATTCTCCCGCTGTCTCAACTGGTGGCCGGGCAGAACCCGGCCAATGCGCCTGATATGGCACGCGCAAGAGCCGTCTTCAACCGGCCCTATTGAGCGGGGACGGTCTCTGGTTCGGGCGCAATCGTGGCGCCGATGCAGCAGTCGGCATCCGAAGCGGTGGCGAAATTGGCAATGATGAAATCGACCACCGGGCGGGCCTGCGCGGCGTGGTCAGTGGCAAACAGGCAATCGAGCACATAGCCGCGACCATTGGAGACCGTTTCGGTATGCACCACGGTCAGCGGCACACCCATGGCCGATTCGGGGCTGGTGCCGTCATAGATCAGCGCCGTCGCATCCTGATAGGCCGTCAGGCCTTTGCTGGTCAGGGCAAAGCCGGGCATGATCTCGGACCATGACGCTGCGACTTCCCCGTCGTCCAGCGCATCCAGGGCCGCCTGCGCGGTCCAGGTGGTATCTTCCACGGGCACCACGCTGAGATCGCATTGAAGCGGGGCCTCGGGATGATTGATGGTCAGCGGATCCTCGCCGCCGCCGCTGGCCGTCATCGGTTCGGGATAGATCAGCGTATAGGGCAGGGTCGGCAGGATGGAGCGGACGACATTGACGTTCTGTGCTGCGGCCAGCGTGGGAGACAAGACAAGGCCCAGGACGGCGAATGCCGCGACCACTGCGTGCTTCATCTACAACTCCTGTGAGAACGCCGTTCGTTGAGGCAGCAAAGCGCCCCAAAGAACGGCGATCATATGGCAGTGCTGGCGAATTGCCAGCCTAGCCGTTCATATAGCTGGGGAACCAGCTTTCATGGGCGCTGGTCAAGGTGGCCACCGGCACTGGCCGGGCGGCGCCCAGGGCGAGCGCCGTGCCGCCGGTGGTGCCGATCCATGGGGCGAAAATGCCCAGTGCTTCGGCCTCTTTCCAGAGGGTCGCGATCTCGGGGCCCTGGGGGTCGAGATTGACGGTCACCAGATAGCGCCCCTGGTCTTCGCCGAAGAAGGTGAGGATCGGATCATTGCCCTCCACATCGGTGACAGAGGCGCCTATGCCGCCGGCCATGGCCATTTCGGCCAGCGCCACGCCCAAGCCGCCATCGCTGAGGTCATGGCAGGCCGTGACCACGCCCGCGCGGATCAGCTTGCGCACGAAGTCGCCGGTCTTCTTTTCGGCCGCCAGGTCCACATGCGGGGCGTCGCCATCGCGGCGGTCGAACAGGTCGCGCAGATAGACCGACTGGCCGAGATGGGTGCCGCGCTCCGCCGGCCCGCCGATCAGCAGGATCGCCTGGTTCTCGGCCGCAAAACCAATGCCCACGCTCTGCGTCCAGTCAGGCAGCAGGCCAACGCCGCCAATGGTCGGGGTCGGCAGGATGCCGCGTCCATTGGTTTCGTTGTAGAGGCTGACATTGCCCGAGACGATGGGGAATTCCAGCACGCGGCAGGCTTCGCCAATGCCTTGGACGGCCTTGACGAACTGGCCCATGATTTCGGGGCGTTCGGGATTGCCGAAATTGAGATTGTCGGTAGCGGCCAGTGGCTCGGCACCGGTCGCGGTCAGGTTGCGCCAGCATTCGGCCACGGCCTGCTTGCCGCCCTCAAAGGGATTGGCCTCGCAATAGCGCGGGTTGACGTCCGATGAGAAGGCCAGCCCCTTGGTGTCGTGCCCGTCGACGCGGATCACGCCGGCATCGCCGCCGGGGCGCTGCATGGAATTGCCCTGGATCAGGGTGTCATACTGCTCATACACCCAGCGGCGCGACGAACACTGGTGTCCGCCGACCAGCGCAAGCAGCGCCTCGGCCACGTCCATCTGCGGCACGTCGGAACTGGCGAGCGCGGCGGGCGCCTTGGGTTCGGTCCAGGGGCGGTCATATTCGGGGGCCTCGTCGCCCAGGTCCTTGATCGGCAAATTGGCGACTTCATCGCCCTGCCAGAGGACGCGGAAACGCAGATCGTCGGTCGTCTTGCCGACGGTGGCAAAGTCGAGCTCCCACTTTTCGAACACCTTGCGGGCTTCTGCTTCCTTTTCAGGATGCAGCACCATGAGCATGCGCTCCTGGCTTTCCGAAAGCATCATTTCATAGGCGGTCATGCGCTCCTCGCGCACCGGCACCTTGTCGAGATCGAGCTCGATGCCGAGATCGCCCTTGGCGCCCATTTCCACCGCCGAACAGGTCAGCCCCGCTGCGCCCATGTCCTGGATGGCGATGACGGCGCCGGTGGCCATCAATTCGAGGCAGGCTTCGAGCAGGCGCTTTTCGGTGAAGGGGTCGCCAACCTGCACGGTGGGGCGCTTTTCCTCGATATCGTCGCCGAATTCGGCCGAGGCCATGGTAGCCCCGCCCACGCCATCGCGGCCGGTCTTGGCGCCGAGATAAACGACGGGCAGGCCGACGCCTTCGGCCTTGGAATAGAAGATCTTGTCGGTGTCGGCCAGGCCCGCTGCGAAGGCATTGACCAGGTTATTGCCATTGTAGCGGGCATCGAACTCGACCTCGCCGCCGACGGTGGGCACGCCGAAGGAATTTCCATAGCCGCCGACGCCGGCGACGACGCCATTGACCAGGTGCCGCGTCTTTTCATGCTCGGGCGCACCGAAGCGCAGCGCGTTCATCGCAGCCACAGGGCGGGCGCCCATGGTGAAGACATCGCGCAGGATGCCGCCCACGCCGGTCGCGGCGCCCTGATAGGGCTCGATATAGCTGGGGTGGTTGTGGGATTCCATCTTGAAGACAACGGCCTGGCCGTCGCCGATATCGACGACGCCGGCATTCTCGCCCGGACCCTGGATCACGCGCGGCCCGGTTGTGGGCAGGGTGCGCAGCCATTTCTTGGAGCTCTTGTAGGAGCAATGCTCGTTCCACATGGCCGAGAAGATGCCCAGCTCGGTATAGGTCGGCTCCCGCCCGATCAGGTCGAGGATCTTCTGGTACTCGTCCGGCTTGAGGCCATGGCTGGCGACCAGTTCGGGAGTGATGGCGATGTCGTTGCGAAGGGTCATCAGAGATAGGATTCCGGGGAGGAGAACTCAGGAAGCGGCCAGCCGGCGCGCCAGCGTCCGGTCGATGCCGATGATGATGAGATAGAGAATGGTCAGCCCGAGGGCGACCAGAGCGACATTGATGGCGACCTGCCCATAACCCAGTTCAAAGGCGTTGAGCGTGGGGTAGGGATAGGTATTGGTCAGCGCGCCGCGCACCATGACATAGGCCAGATAGATCAGCGGCGGCACCAGCATGGCGGGCAGGGCGGGATAGTCCACATTGCCGTGCTTCTGCGTTACGCCCCACCAGATGAGGTAAAGGATCGGCGCCGCATAGTGCAGCAGGTAGTCACAGACCAGGAACAGGCCCTCGGGCTGCCAGATGGGGCGCAGCAGCACATGATAGAAGATCATCACCAGCGCCATCACGCCGGCCATCATGGCGCGGGTCAGGGGCGCGCGGAACCAGCCCAGCCAGGTCCAGCCAACCAGTGCCGAGAGGTAGATCAGGGTGATGGCGATATTGGTGAGGATGGTGAAGAAGCTGAAGAACTGCACCAGTGCTTCGACCAGGGTCATGCCATTGGCCAGATAGGCCGGTATGGAGATCGAGAATTGCAGGCCCACCGCGATGACGCCGAGCAGCAATCCGGCCCAAGTCAATGCGCGGTCCAGCATCTCCGCGCCCTCACGCCACCTGCTTGAGCGCGGCAGCGAACAGGGCGCGCCCATCGTCCCCGCCATGGGCGGATTCGATCAGGTTTTCCGGGTGCGGCATCAGGCCGAGCACGTTCTTGCCTTCATTGAAGATGCCGGCGATGTCGTGGATCGAGCCATTGGGATTGGTACCCTCGGCATAGCGGAAGGCAACGCGGCCTTCGCCTTCGATGCGCTTGAGTGTCTCGGCGTCAGCGAAATAATTGCCGTCGTGGTGGGCCACCGGGCAGCGGATGATCTGGCCCCTGGTATAGCCGCGGGTGAAATCGGTATCGGCATTGACCACCTCGAGCTTGACCTCGCGGCAGACGAATTTGAGCGAGGTGTTGCGCATCAGGGCGCCGGGCAGGAGGCCGGCTTCGATCAGGATCTGGAAGCCATTGCAGACGCCGAGCACCTTGACGCCCCTGGCGGCGCGTTCGCGGACCTTGTCCATGATGGGTGAGCGGGCGGCAATGGCGCCGCAGCGCAGATAGTCGCCATAGGAGAAGCCGCCGGGGATGACGATGAGATCGGCGTCCGGGATATCGGCATCCTGGTGCCAGACGACGGCGGGCTTTTCGCCCCCGATCTTGGTCAGCGCCGCGATCATGTCGCGGTCACGATTGAGGCCCGGAAACACGATGACGGCGGCCTTCATCGGTCAATCCTTATATCTGTCAGGGATGCGCGAGGCCCTTGTGGTGTCTCTTGCTCGAAAAGGCAAGGGCCTGTGCGCCGGTCGGGCTGAAATGCCCATGGAATGCGGCGCAATTTTGGGAACTTTGCCACATATATGACCGTTGGGATCGAGTGGTCCACATAGGAGGATATTGGATGCAGGCGCAGACCCCGCCCAGCGGCAAGCCGATGACGGTACGCGGCGCTGATGGCAAGCCCCATCTTGCGTCGGATATGAAGGGCAAGTCCGTTCCGATGCCACCGCGGCGCATTCGGCCCATAGTGCCGAACATCTTCCGCGCGCCGGACTGAGTTCGGCATTTCACGGAAAGAAAACGGGCCGGTCGCAGGACCGGCCCTTTCTTTATTCGGCCGGCGCGGGCGCGCCTGTCCGTCCCCTGGCAGTTCCGGGCAGGTGGGCCCAGGCCGGGCGCTCGAACAGGAATTTTCCGAAGCCGGTCTTCTGGACAAGCCACCACAGAACAAGGGGTGCGGTGATGGCGACAACCATGGTTAGCAGGCTCACCAGGTTGGGCTCGTCGATCCCCAGCCGCAGCAGGATGGTCCGGGCAATCCCCATTGGCAGCACGAAGGCGACATAGATCACCAGTGATTTCGAACCCAGCCAGCGCAGCCAATCCATGACGGGGAGTCGGGCCAGCAGGGCCGCCACCATGCAGATCGCAGCCGAGCCGGCCAGTGCGAGCAGCAGGTGCAAGCCGGGCAGGGCGCCCCAGCCCATCTGGATATGCACCGGGTCCATGCGGAAGCCGGGCGAAAACACCATGATGGCGTTCGCAATTGCCCACACGGCCAGCACGCCGAGTGCGGTCAACACATGGTTTGATGTCCAGTCAGCCAGCCGGAAGAGCTGCGGCGCGAAAATGGCCCCGGCGTAGAAATAGACGAAGTACTCGGCGAACTGGTCCACGACATAACTGCCGGTGTGGATGCTGGCCATCTGCAGCACGGCGGCAATTGCCAATACGGCCCAATGCGGGGCCCTGGCGTCGTGGAGCAACTTGCTCACGAGGCCGAACACGGCGAGCATGTAGATGAACCACAAGACGCCATAGGGCTCGATGACGGCCCAGGCGAGCGAGGTTGCAGCCCCGGCGGGATCGCGGGCGATCAGCGCTTCCTTGAACACAATGTGGATGATGGCCCAGAGCGCATAGAAATAGGCGTAGTGCACGACGCGCCGGTCGGCAAAAGCCTTCCATGGCCGGTCGATCACCTGGCTGAGAAACAGGCCCGAGAGCAGGAAAAATTCCGGCATGCGGAAGGGCATGGCAAAGGCGATGGTCCAATGCAGGAAACCGGTCTGGCCGGTGTCCTCGCCCACGCTTGCGGCGCAATACATGGTGACGACAAGGAATATGGACAGGCCCTTGGCCATGTCCACCCAGTCGAGTCTGGTCCTGCCCTGTTCCATCGGCCGCGCCTCCCGCAAGTTGATGCGGGCCACCATAAGCGCAAGCCCTTACCGACCGCACCAAAGCTTGGCGACAGGCCTAGGGAAACTGCTTAACGGGTTAGGATTTGGCTAACGCCGATCAGACCGGCACGGAAGCATAGGCCGCGAACAGCAGGCCCAGCGAGGCAAAGAACATGACGGAGAGGGCGATCTGGGTCTTGCGCATAATGATACGGTCCTGCGCCGGGAACAGGCGCGAATAGTGTTCTAGCCCGGAGGCGTTAATTTGAGATTTCGACCGAGTAGTTTTCGATCACGGTGTTGGCGAGGAGCTTGTCGCACATCGCATTGATCTGGGAACGCACCACCTCGGGGTCGGTTCCCGCCACTTCGAAATCGAAGACCTTGCCCTGCCGGACGCCGGACACCCCCGCAAAGCCGAGGCTTGCGAGCGAGCCTTCAATGGCCTGGCCCTGGGGGTCGAGGACGCCGTTCTTGAGCGTGACTGTGACGCGCGCTTTCATGGCTATTTCCTAAACCTACTGGACCAGGCGCGGACCGGTGGTCAGCGCATTGTCGTTCTCAACCAGGATGCCGAGGCGCTGGGCGACCTCACGATAGTTCTCGACCAGGCCGCCAAGGCCTTCGCGGAAACGGTCCTTGTCCATCTTGTTGCGGGTCTTGATGTCCCACAGGCGGCAATTGTCCGGGCTGATCTCGTCGGCCAGCACGATGCGCATGAGGTCGCCCTCATAAAGGCGCCCGCATTCGATCTTGAAGTCGACCAGTTGGATGCCGACGCCCATGAACAGGCCGGTCAGGAAGTCGTTGATGCGGACGGCCAGGCTCATGATGTCATCGAGTTCGGCCGGAGTGGCCCAGCCAAAGGCGGTGATGTGCTCTTCGGAAACCATCGGGTCGCCCAGCGCATCGTCCTTGTAGCAGAACTCGATGATCGAGCGGGGGAGGCGCGTGCCTGGCTCGAGCCCAAGGCGCTTGGCCAGCGAGCCGGCGGCGACATTGCGCACGATCACTTCGAGCGGGATGATCTCGACTTCCTTGATCAACTGCTCGCGCATGTT
>CBFGTF010000056.1:0-16097 GCA_965651655.1 uncultured Devosia sp. | reverse complement strand
ACGTCCACTTGCGAAAACCGGAGGCGTCCACGCCGTCCGGCGCACCGTCGCGTCCAGCGCAATCTCCAATCATCCGTCCGACAGAAAATTGCTGTCCCCGCTTCCGCCAATCGTGCCACTCTGCTACCCACGGCGCGGATACAAACGACCCCGGAGGCGGCACCATGAGCGCGACTTTCAAGACCCTGGATGAACTCGATCTGACGGGCAAGCGCGTGCTGTTGCGAGCCGATCTCAACGTGCCGGTCACCGATGGCAAGGTGAGCGATGCCACCCGCATCGAGCGCCTCGTGCCCACCATCCGCGAGATCGTCAAGAAGGACGGCAAGGCCATTCTCCTCAGCCATTTCGGCCGCCCCAAGGGCAAGGTGAACCCCGAATTCTCGCTCGAACAGGTCTGCGCCGCTGTCGCCGATCAGACCGGGCACCCGGTGGGCTTCGTCGCCACCGACTGGACCGATGTCAGCGCCGCCAAATCCGCCATTGACGAAGCGCCCGCCGGCTCGGTTCTGGTCATGGAAAACACCCGCTTCCACCCCGGCGAGGAAGAAAACGACGTCGAACTGGCCAGGCGCATGGCCAGCCTCGGCGACGTCTATGTCAACGACGCCTTCTCCGCCGCCCACCGCGCCCATGCCTCGACCGAAGCCCTCGCTCGGCTCCTTCCCGCAGCTGCCGGGCTGGCCATGCAGGCCGAACTCGAAGCGCTGGAGGCTGGGCTCGGCAAGCCGAAAAAGCCCGTCGTGGCCATTGTCGGCGGCGCCAAGGTCTCCTCCAAGATCGATCTGCTGGAAAATCTGGTCACCAAGGTCGACGGCCTCGTTATCGGCGGAGGCATGGCCAATACCTTCCTGCACGCCCAGGGCGTCAGCGTCGGCAAGTCCCTTTGCGAAAAGGATCTGGCAGAGACTGCAATCCGCATCATGGAAAAGGCCGTCGATAGCGGCTGCGCCATCATCCTGCCCATCGATGCCGTGGTCTCCTGGCACTTCAAGGCCAATTCCCCGACCCGCCTCTATGGCGTCGATGCCATCGACCCCGACGGCATGATCCTCGATATCGGCCCCTCATCCATCGAGCGCATCACCGGCGCCATCGACGATGCCCATACGGTCGTCTGGAATGGTCCGGTCGGCGCCTTCGAGATGGAGCCCTTCGATGCCGGAACCGTCGCCATCGCCAGGCACGTCGCCAAGCGCACCCATGACGGTCACCTGGTCTCGGTGGCCGGCGGCGGCGATACCGTCAGCGCCCTGGCCCATGCCGGTGTCAAGGACAAGCTGACCTATGTCTCAACCGCCGGCGGCGCCTTCCTCGAATGGATGGAAGGCAAGCCCCTGCCGGGCGTCGAGGCGCTCAAGAAGTAAGCCAGGGCCGGGCGAACCCGGCCTCGGCTCTTGCCCGCTACCGGGAGAAAGTAATCTCGCCCTTGGCGACGGCCAGGATCAGATCGCGCAGCCCTTCGTGCTGGATCTGCGCGAGGTCTCCGGTGCTGGCCCAGCCCAGGGCGATATCCTGGAAATGGTCCACCAGGAACCGCATTTCCTCGGCCTGTCGCTCTGGCAGGGCATCCAGGACGCACTCGGCGTTCCGCGCCGTAAACGCGGCCTTGTCGATCGCAAAGTTCATGACCGGATGATGCGCATCGTCGTAGAAGTCGGTCTTGGCACCGCACCGCAACAGCGCTTCTGCCGTCTCGTCATCGACCGGCGTCTTGGTCGAGAACCTCAGGGACATGAACCGGTTAACCGCAGCGGCATAGTCCCCCAGAATATTATACCGCAGGGGATCATCGCCTTCACGCACCCCCAGGACGTCGGAGAACCAGAGGACATCGAGCTGTCTGTCCCGGCCCGAGGTGCCCGAGATTTCCTCGTGCGAGCGCACCACATGCTCGGCAACAGGCCACACGGCCTCAAGATCGGGCATGACCAGCGCCGCCAGGTCGATCTCACCGCCTTGCAGGGCAAACTGGCAACTTGCCCGCCCACCGGCGAAATCGAAGTCAAACATCTTGGTGGCCGGAAACGCCTCGCGGATATGCTGCGATGCCTCGCGTTCGGGGAAACGCTCGGCATAGGCGACCAGATAGGACGCCTCTTCCAGGCCATAGAGGTCAGGTTCGGAAACCGAGCCGAAGCGGTCTCCGCCATCCGCACAGGACAAGGCGTAGATTTGGTTGGTGGCCGATGGCTCCCGGATGGCCTGGACGATGAAGTCCACCGCCGTGTGAATGGAACGTCCATCCACCTCGAAACTGAAGAGATCAACTCCCCGCGCCGATTGCAGGGCCAGGGCCGTCAACACCAGCGCATTGGTGGATCGCGATCCGTACAGCAGCCCGGAGCCGCCACGCTGGCTGTCTATGGGCCAACTGCCGTCAGGCCGCATTTCCGTGATTGCCTGCTTGAAGTTCTCGACGACCTGCCGGACAGCCAGCTCATCATCGGTCATGAGCGCCCAGATCAGGGCGACGTGGCTGCGCAGGAACGGCTTGTTGTCCTGCCGGAACCGCCAGGTGCTGTCGGCAACCTGTCCGACGATGTTTTGCAGCCAAAGTCCGACAATTCCGCGTTCCGCCGGCTCGAAATCAACTGCGATCTCCGCCGTGGCATTGAGCACGGTCAGGATCGCCTGCATCATCTGGAAGTCGATTGGCCGATCATCGCGGCTGATTCTTACGCCTTCGGTAAGACTCCCTGCCCGCGCCCAGTCCAATACGCCGCGCTTGAGCACCGCGCGCGCGACCGGGTCATCCGTCAACCGGACATATGTTGCCATGCGGCCGAACCACTCCGCCGCCACATCGACCTCTCCGACGCGTTCTCCATAGCGTTCATCGAGCGTCACCACGGGAATGGGAGCAGGAGGCACCAATCCCCCGGCTTCGATCCGGCATTGCTCCGCGCCGCGTTCCTGGGTGAATGGCGACGCCCACTCCGCTGCCGCGAAATCCTCTGCGGTCCGCTCCCGCAACGTGACCGGCGACGGGGAGCCGATTGCAGAATGCTGCATGCACTCATTGGTCGTGCGATAGGCGCCCCACAATGCCTCCAGCTGTGCGCCCGAGAGAGCGTCCCTGGCAGGGGTGGATACGTCAATCGGAGGTGTCGGCTCGGCCTTCAGCGCCTGACACCATGCGGGGACGCTCTCGCCGGTCAATTCGGGCAGGGTGGCGCCGGCGGACCCAGCGAAGTCGGTCGCTGCAGACCGCGTCCGCCCACCCATCAGGCCATCGGCCGGCCCCGGATCGTAACCAAGTCGCAGCAATTCTTCCTGGACACAGCGCACATCTCCGAGCGCCGGCGCCGTGGCTCCGGCTACAATCAGCAGTGCCGCAACGGGCAACATCGTCAACCGCATGGCAATTCCCTCCCCTTTGGAAGGCGAGTTTGCCCAATTGCACCAAGCGCACAACACCACTTCTAGTGATGACTGTCCGCCAAAACCTGACCACCCGTCGAAGCTTGATCGGCGATGTCAGAAGCGCGCCGTAACAGGATCCGACCCGATCCGCCCGTCCGCTGCATCCAGTCCGGCAATCGCCGCCTTGTCTTCATCGCTCAATGAGAAGTCGAACACGTCGAAATTCTCCACAATCCGGCTCGGCGTCACCGATTTGGGGATGACAACCAGGCCCATGTCGAGATGCCAGCGGATGATCACCTGTGCCGGGCTCTTGCCATGGCGTGCAGCAATGTCGCCGATGACTGGATCGGCCAGCATCTTGCCCTGCCCCAGCGGGCTCCAGCTCTCGGTGACGATGCCGAGCTTGGCATGCTTGTCCCGCATTGCCCTCTGCTGGAAGCGCGGATGCAGCTGGATCTGGTTGATGGCCGGGGTGACGCCGGTTTCAGCGATCAGCTCGTCGATATAATCGCCCTCGAAATTCGAGACGCCAATGGACAGCGCCTTGCCCTCTTCGCGCAGCCGGACCAATGCCTTCCAGGTTTCGACATATTTGCCCCGATAGGCCGAAGGCCAGTGGATCAGATAGAGGTCGACATAGCTGGTGCCCAGGCGTTTAAGGCTGGCATCCATGGCCCGGAGGGTTTCGTCAAAGCCCTGATCCTCGTTCCACACCTTGGTGGTGAGAAAGATATCCCCACGGTCAACACCGGAGGCTACCATACCCCTGCCGACGCCTTCTTCGTTTTGATAGACGGCAGCGGTGTCGATGTGACGGTAACCGGCTTTAAGAGCCGTACTCACGGCCTCCACGGCGACATCGTCGGGGGTTTGCCAGACGCCAAGGCCCAGCTGCGGTATCGAACGGCCGTCATTGAAGGTCACGTGGGGTTGCGTGCTCATCTTTATATCCTGATCAATGCGTGAAATTGGCGCCGTGACGCCCGGGGATGATCGTCAACTTACGATGGATAAAGTACAATTCCAACCCCGCCAGAGGGTTCCGGCCCCATCTTCCATACAAGATACGCCTTTCGTCGCATAACCGGAGGTCTAATCGAAAACCGGATGACGAAAGTCTAATCTCGGCGCCAATCCACACCCGAGGTTTAGACCCCATGACCAAGTCGCTCAACGCGATCGCCCAGAAGCTGATGACCCCCGGCATGGGCATTCTCGCTGCCGACGAATCCGAGGGCACCATTGGCAAGCGCTTTGCCAAGATCAACCTGCCCAACACCCTCGACCTGCGCCGCGACTATCGCGAAATGTTGTTCGGCGCCACCGAAGCGATGAAGAGCTACATTTCCGGCGTCATCCTCACCGAGGAAACGCTCAAGCAGGAAACCGCCGACGGCACCCCGTTCCGCGCTGTCCTGGCCGATACCGATGTCGTTCCCGGCATAAAGGTCGACCGCGGCGCCTTCCCCATGCCCGGCGAGGGCGGCGAGAAGATCACTGAAGGCCTGGATGGGCTGCGCCAACGTCTGCAACACTATGCCGAACTGGGGGCAGGCTTTGCCAAATGGCGCGCCGTCATCACCATCAATGATATCGCTCCTACCCGCAATAATATACGCGCCAATGCGCATGTCCTCGCCCGCTATGCCATGCTCTGCCAGGAGGCGGGCATCGTGCCCATCGTCGAGCCCGAAGTGGTTGGCGATGGCGAGCCGGGCAATCATTCGCTCGAGCGCTGCGCCCAGGTCACTGGCGATGTGCTGGAAAACGTCTTCAAGGAACTGCGTCTCGCCGGCGTCGACCTCGCGGGCATGCTTCTGAAGCCCAACATGATCCTGCCCGGCATCAATTCGCGCGACCGTCCTTCGGTGGAACAGGTCGCCCACCGCACCGTCGAGGTGCTCAAGGAACATGTGCCCGCCGCCGTGCCGGGCATTGCCTTCCTTTCCGGTGGCCAGACCGACGAGGAAGCCACTGCCCACCTTTCCGCCATGAACCGAATTGCAGGCAAGCCCTGGCCGATGACCTTCTCCTATGGCCGCGCCTTGCAGAATGTTGCTCTGCGCACCTGGGCTGGGCGCCGCGAGAATTTCACCGCCGCCCGCCAGGCCTTTGCGCACCGGGCGCACATGAACTCACTGGCAGCCATCGGAGAATGGTCCAACGACCTGGATCGGGCTGCCTGAGCCGGAACAGTACCCTTCTCCCCGCGATCCCAACGTCGCGGCTGGCGCGCGCTTCCTCCCGGGGCGCGCGCATTTTTATCCCCGATGCGCTGCCATTGCCTACACTGGGGTCTATCCCCTATTGAGGCTTGTCCCTTTGTTGCCAAAATGGCTCCCTAGGGAGCGTCGGCTTGTTCACCGGGAATGCCATGGCTCCGCAGCTCTATCTCATCACACCGGACAACCCGGCCACAGGTCAGTTTCCGCGCCAGCTCATGAGCATCCTGTCCGGCCCCGACATCGCCGCCCTGCTGGTGCGGCGCGGCACGCTTGACGACGCCGCCTATGCTGACCTTGTGGAGCGGCTGGTCCAGATCGGCCAGGCGGCCGGCGCTGCCGTGCTGGTCGAGGATAACGTCGAACTGGCCCAGCAACAGGGCGCCGACGGTGTGCATGTCACCACCGGAGGTATCAAGGCTATCCGAGCCGCCATCGCCGCCCTCAAGCCGGAGGGCATTGTCGGCGTTGGCAATATCCGCTCCCGCCATGACGCGATGAGCTTCGGCGAACTGGATGTGGACTATCTCATGTTTGGGCCCCTGGGTGGCACGTCCGACCCACAGGCGGCCGAATTGGCGCAGTGGTGGGCCGAGACCTTTGAGGTTCCTGCCGTTTACTCCGACCCCGCCGCCGCACCAGGCTTGCTGGCCACCACCAGCGCCGAATTCATCGCCCTCTCGACCTGCATCTGGGATGCCGCAGATCCGGCTGCGGCGCTTGATGCGTTTGACAAGGCGGGCAAGGCGCACGCATGAGGCCCTTCCACGCATTTGTGCCGCTATTCCTGATCGCCTTGACGGTTCCGGCGCAGGCCCAGGCCAATCCAGCCGACCAGATCAGCAATTCCATTTTTGGCCCGCGCCATCCGGTCGACTATGCCTTTGGCGCCTTCCAGCGCGGCTATTACCTCACTGCCCTTGAACTAGCTCTGCCCCGTGCCGAGCAGGGGGATGCAGCCGCCCAAACGCTGATTGCGGAAATCTATGCGCGGGGACTTGGCGTGGTTCAGAATGCCGAACGCGCGGCCGGCTGGTATCAGCTGGCTTCCAACAATGGTGACCGCCTGGCGACTTTCGAGCTGGGCATGCTGTATCAGAGCGGCATTGGCGTCCCGCCCAACCGCCAGCGCGCCGCCGAACTGTTCAAGGCCTCTGCCGAGGCCGGCTATATCCCGGCAAAATACAATCTGGCGCTGCTCCATGTCGAAGGCATCTATGCCGAGCCCAGCCTGACCACCGCCGCCGCGCTGATGAAGGAGGCCGCCGACGCCCAGATGCCGGAGGCCCTCTACGACTACGGCGCCATGCTGCTCGAAGGCGCCGGCGTCGTCCCTGATGCAACTGAAGGCGCCCGCTATATGCGCCTGGCCGCCGAAGAAGGGCTGGCCGACGCTCAGGTCGACTATGCCACCCTGCTCTATCTGGGGCAGGGCGTCGAACAGGACATCGCCGAAGCGGCACGCTGGTACGGCATTGCGGCCGAAGCCGGCAATGTGGTGGCCCAGAACCGCTATGCCAAACTGCTGGCGGTTGGCGAAGGGGTGAGGCTGAATCTTGAAGAATCTGCCATGTGGCGCGCCCTCTCCCGCCGCCAGGGCCTCAACGACCCCGATCTCGATCGCCTGCTGGTATCTATCCAGCCCGAGGCCTTGGCTCGAGCCGAGGAGAGGGCACGCTTCTGGCCTTCGCCGCCCCCCGGCACCAACACAGCGGCCTCTGCACCTGCTCCAAGCGGCCCAGTGCTGCCGATCCCGACCGACGCCGCCAATGCCCCTAGCCAGGTAAGCGAGCCCAACTCCGGCGCGGACTTGCAGGAGCAAGGGGAGGCCGATCCCGGCACCGCAGACGACAGCGATGACGGGGCGGGAGCAGAGACGCCGGCGCAAGACCCTTGAACCTGCGGCGGTTCTGGGGCAATAAGCCCGCCACACTTCAATCCAGCGGCGGGACCAGGCGGTCCCTTGGCCGGCCGGCAGCCCGATCTGCCCGCGCCGGCTGGCCCGCATGAGCTAGCGAGCACCTCCCTATGGCGCGTTCCGCCCTTCTCAACGTCATGGTCAGCGCCGCATTCAAGGCCGGCAAGTCCCTGTCGCGGGATTTCAACGAGGTCGAGAACCTGCAGGTCTCGCGCAAGGGTCCGGCAGATTTCGTGTCCAAGGCCGACCTTCGCGCCGAGCAGATTGTCTTTGACGAATTGCGCAAGGCTCGCCCCACCTATGCATTCCTGATGGAAGAGGGTGGAGCAGTTGCCGGCACCGATGGCCAGCACACCTGGATCGTCGACCCGCTCGATGGCACCACCAATTTCCTGCACGGGATCCCGCTCTTTGCCGTGGCCATTGCCCTGCAGCGCGGCGACGAGATCGTCGCTTCGGTCATCTACAATCCGGTCATGGACGAACTCTATACGGCCGAAAAGGGCGGTGGCGCCTGGCTGGCCGATACCAAGCGCCTGCGCGTTGCCAGCCGCCGGCACCTTTCCGATGCCGTCATCGCCACCGGTATCAAGACCCAGGGCACCAGCAACGACGCCCTGCAACTGCGCCAATTGGCCAGCATCAACCCCGCCGTTGCCGGCATTCGCCGCTCCGGCTCTATTGCGGTCGACATGGCCTGGCTGGCCGCCGGTCGCTATGACGCGCTCTGGGAAGCCGGGCTCGCCCCCTGGGACGTGGCGCCGGGCCTCCTCATGGTCAAGGAAGCCGGGGGCCTGGTTTCCGATTTCGCTGGCCAGCCCGGTTCGGTGGCCAATGGCCAGATCGTTGCCGGCAATGAAGTACTCCAGGGCGCGCTGCTCAAGACCCTGCGCACAATTCAATAGCAGCGCTCTGCCTCATTGCCGCCAAAGCAAATCGTTAACCTTTTCCATTGTCACGCCTTTATCCCGCCTCTAGACTCCGGGGCGGTTGATTTGCGCGCGTGAGGGGCAAGGTTCGGCAAGATGACGCAGACTTACGATCCCTATCACCTCGCCAGCCCGACCGTTTACCTGGTCAAGATCGTGATCTTTCTGGTGCTGGTGGGGCTGGTCGCCGCCATCCTGATCACCAACATCATCAGCTTTTTCTGGGCCAACCCGTTCATCAATTCGATGATCTTCTTTGCCCTGTTCGTCGGCATCTTCCTCAGCTTCCGCCAGATTTTCAGGCTGTTCCCGGAAGTCAAATGGGTCAATTCCCTCCAGGATGGCACGGTCACCTCCACCCGCCCGCCGGTGCTGCTGGCCCCCGTGGCCGGCATCCTGCGCGAGCGCATCGGTGAGGCGGTCATCACCCCCTCGTCCATGCGCTCCATCCTCGATTCGGTGGGCAACCGCCTCGACGAGGCCAAGGATACATCGCGCTACCTGACCGGCCTGCTGGTCTTTCTGGGCCTGATGGGCACCTTTTACGGCCTGCTCGAAACCGTCAGCTCTGTGGCCGGCGTCATCAATGCACTCGATGTCACCTCCGCCGACACGGCCTCGCTGTTCTCCAACCTCAAGGAAGGCCTCGCGGCCCCGCTGGGCGGCATGGGCACGGCCTTCTCGTCCTCGCTGTTCGGTCTTGCCGGTTCGCTGATCCTTGGTTTTCTCGACCTTCAGACCAGCCAGGCGCAGAACGCCTTCTACACCGACCTCGAAGACTGGATGACCTCGATGACCGAGCTCGACCATCCGGTCAGCGCCATGCAGGCCAATGCCGGCGGCCCCGAAATGGCCGCCATGTTCGAAAAGCTCGGCGACAGCATGCAGAACCAGAACTCCTCGCAGAACGCCATTCGCGCCATGGCCGAACTTGCGCGCGGCATTGACGGACTGGTCAAGCATATTCGCACCGAGCAGGATGACCTGAGGCGCTATATCAACGAGCAGGGCGAAACCAACAAGAAGCTGCGCGACCTGATCGAGGCCATGCTCAACGAAGCCGATAACGAGCGCCGGGACTGATCCATGGCTGGAGCGCGCGCCCGTCGCAGACAGGAAGCCAATTACTGGCCCGGCTTTGTCGATGCGCTGTCGAGCCTCCTGCTCGTCATCATTTTCATGCTCTCCCTGTTCATGCTGACCCAGTTCTTCCTGGGGCAGGAAATCCAGGGACGCGACACGGCGCTGGCCCGTCTCAACAGCCAGATCGCCGAATTGACCGATCTGCTGCAACTCGAACGTGCCAATTCGGACGACCTTACTGCGCAACTGGCCAATCTGACGGCAACGCTTGCGGGCGCCCAATCGGAAAACCAGGACCTCGCCAACCAGCTTGCCGGCATCGGCTCCGGACTGGGTGATCGGGATGCCGCCATTGCCGGGCTCCAATCCGACCTGCTGGAAGCCGAGCAGCTATCCGACGAGGCCAATGCCCAGGTGGCCCTGCTCAATCAGCAGCTGGCCGCCCTGCGCACGCAGATCGGGGCGCTGGAAGCGGCGCTTGAGGCCTCCGAGAGCCGGGACGCCGAGTCGCGCACCCAGATCGCCGATCTGGGGCGCCGCCTCAACGTGGCGCTGGCCCAGCGCGTGCAGGACCTCACACGCTATCGCTCCGACTTCTTCGGCCGGCTGCGGCAGATTCTCGAAGGCCGCGCCGATGTCACCGTGGTGGGCGACCGTTTCGTCTTCCAATCCGAAGTGCTGTTCGATCCCGGTCAGGCCGACGTCAATACCGCCGCCCTGCCCCAGCTCGATTCCCTGGCCGATGCCATCCTGCAGCTCGAAACCGAGATCCCCACCGACATCAATTGGGTGCTGCGCATCGATGGCCATACCGATAGCCGCCCCATTTCCAATGCCCGTTTCCCATCCAACTGGGAGCTCTCGGCCGCCCGCGCCATTTCGGTGGCGCAATATCTGGTGTCGCAAGGGGTCTCGCCCAACCGTCTGGTCGCCGCCGGCTTCGGCGAGTTCACCCCGCTCGATCCCGCCGAAAATGACGACGCCTATCGCCGCAACCGTCGCATCGAGTTCAAGCTGACTGAAGGTTAGGCCGTCCGTTCGATAATGCTGTCGAGCTCCCAGGTAATGACCAGCTCAGCAGGCGAGAATGCTTGGTGCAGACGCTCGAGCAATTGGGGCGCATGGAGATGCGCACGTTCCTTGTCTATCAGTGACATACGGAAGCTACAAAGCGCTTCGATGCCGAAGTCCCTGGCGATCTCCAGGTCGAATCGCCCGCGAAGCGCTTGCGCGTCGGCGAGGCGGAGCACGGACCATGCTTCGGGAGATGTTCGCCCTCGGACGTCGCGCAGGCGCTGATTGGTTTCCCCCACACTCAGACCCGAATGCCCGTGATAACTGATCACCCAATCGCCCTCCCACTTAACCTTAACGTGATGGTTCCCGTCGGATGTGGCAAGGCGGCAACGTCACAAAAAAGCCTGGTTTCCCGCCACATCCACGCCCTATTAGGCAAAGATTAACTACTCCGGCACACCGGGCCTTAAGATTAAGTGCGGTAAATCTCGTGCTTAAGATTGAAGCCTTTCCGTTAGGAGCCTGCCTTGGTAATCCCCGCCCCCATCAACACTGCCATGCGCGCCGCAGCCATGCTGCTGTTCGTCGTGGTCATCGCTGCCTGTTCGCGCAGCGCCACCGACAATGTCGGCCTGACCGGCGTTGGCAATGCCGGTGCCGGCGCCCCGGGCAGCCAGCAAGAATTTATCGTCACCGTCGGTGATCGCGTGTTCTTCGAGACCGATTCCAGCTCGCTCACCAGCGAGGCCATGGCCACACTCGACAAGCAGGCGGCCTGGCTCAACCAATATGCCAATTACCGCATCATGATCGAAGGCCATGCCGACGAACGCGGCACCCGCGAATACAACATCGCCCTGGGTGCCCGCCGCGGCTCGGTCGTGGTCAACTATCTCGTGTCCAAGGGTGTCAACGCCCAGCGCATTACCACCCAGTCCTTCGGCAAGGAACGTCCGGTGGCAATCTGCAACGACATTTCCTGCTGGAGCCAGAACCGCCGCGCGGTCACGGTCGTGCAGTAGAAGAAACGGCTTTTCGAGAAACCGAAAAGTCCACGCGATCCAGTGAAAACTGGAGGCAAGAGCGCCCGGAGCCGCTAAAATGGCCCGGGCGCTTTCTTTTGACCAAAATTGCTCTTTATCGGCGGATCGATAACACCCATCTTGGCGGGCAATGGCAGCATTGGAGGCAGGCTTGACGCTTACGAAATTAGCAAAACTCGGGCGAGCGGCGCTTTGCGCCCTGGGTGTGGGCCTGTGTGCGCCCGCCGCCCAGGCACAGACCGTGTTTCCGCCTGGCGAACTGAGCGGCCTCAGCTTCAACAATGATGGCGGCCGGATCCTGGTGGCCCAGGCCGACAGCGCCCAGCTCATGGTGCGCATCCAGCAGCTCGAGGAGCAGATTCGCCTGCTCAATGGCCAGGTCGAGGGTTTGACCTTCCAGCTCACCCAGCTCCAGGAAATCCTCAACCGTTTTCAGGAAGATGCCGAATTCCGCTTCCAGCAGTTGGAAGGCGGTGGCTCGGGAAACTCTGAAGCGGCAACCCAGGCGGGCGGCGTGACGCAGCCCCAGGCGTTGCCGCAGGACCCGGCACAGACTGAAGACAATGTTCCCCTGACCGATATTCCCGAGCAGGGCGTTCAGCCCCTGCCCGGCGAAGTCGAGTTCGATCCCACCTTTGACGATGGCTCGACCGCCCAAGATGATCTTGGTCAGTCAGCAGACCCGCTGGTCGGCACCGGCCTGTCCGGTGGCATCGACCTGATTACCGGCGAGCCGCTCGACCTCAGCTATGATCCGGCGGCCGATGCCACCGGCAATCCGGATGCCGACGCCCAATATCGTGCCGCCTACGAGGCATTGGTGGAAGGCGACTATGCATTTGCCGAACAGCAATTCGCCCAGTTCATTGAACTCTATCCCGACAATGCGCAGGTGATGGACGCCAGCAATTGGTTGGGTGAGTCGCTGCTCGCGCGCGCCGCCTATGCCGAAGCCGCCGATGTGCTGGTGGATGCGTACCAGAAAAACCCCGACCACCCTCGCGCCCCGGACCTCCTGCTCAAGCTCGGCGTGGCGCTGGCCGGGGTAGGCGAGCGTGAAACCGCCTGCCGCACCTTCGCCGAGATCGATGTGCGCTATCCCGACACCATCCCCGCATTCCAGTCGCGGCTGAGCGAGGAAAGGAACAGGGCCGAATGTCCACCGGCCTGACGCCGGACCTGGGCGATCCGGCTGTTCTGAGCCGGCTTTTCGCTCCCGCCGCCGCGCACAAGGCATTGGGGCTGGCCGTATCGGGCGGCCCTGACAGCCTGGCGCTGATGCTGCTGGCACAGCGCTGGGTGGCGGGCCTTGAAACCCCGCCACAGATTTTCGTCTACAGCGTCGATCATGGCCTGCGCCCCGAGGCTGCCGCCGAAGTCGCCATGGTGATGAACCTCGCCCTCCAGCTGGGGCTCGAGGCGCGCGGCCTTGCCTGGAGAGGCGACAAGCCGGACAGCGGATTGCAGGAAGCGGCTCGGCAGGCGCGCTACCGCCTTATTGGCGCGGCCATGGCCGAAGATAAGGCGGGCCTCCTGCTGACCGCCCACCACCGCGCCGATCAGGCCGAAACGGTGCTGATGCGGCTGGCCCATGGCAGCGGTATCGAGGGCCTCAAAGCCATGACGCCGCTCAGCCGCGTCGAGGGGGTCGACGTGTTCCGCCCTCTGCTCGATGTCGAGCCGGCCAGCCTGCATGCCCTCGTGCAGGACGCGGGACTGACCCCGGCGCACGACCCATCCAATGACGACCCCGCCTATGAGCGGGTGCGCTGGCGCAGGCTGCTGCCGGCGCTGGCAGCGGAAGGGCTTGACGGTGCAGCACTTTCCCGCTTCGCCACCCGCATGGGGGAGGCCGATGCGGCTCTCACCCAGATGGCCGATGCCGCCTTTGCCGAACTGGTGAGCCTCGATGGCTTCGGGGCCGCAAGCCTGCCCCGCGACGCCTTCCACGCCCTCAGTCCGGCCATCGGCCGGCGCCTGCTGGGACGGGTGCTCAATATTGTCGGCGGCAGGCAGAAACCGCGTGCCCTTGGCCAGGTCGAGCGGCTCTATGACCAGATCGCCGAGGGCGACCTGCCACGCTCTGCAACCCTATTGGGCGCAGTGGTGCGTCTCAAGGGCTCGGCATTGACCCTGTCGCGCGAGCCGGGACGGGCCTTGCCCGAGGATATCAACCTGCCGCCCCGTCAGGGTCTTGTCTGGGACCAGCGCTTCCTGATCACCAATGTCTCCGATGACCACGGCATCGTGGCGGGCGCCACCGATTTCATGCCCCGGCACCGGCTGGAGGATTTCCTTGGCTTCAAGGTCACCACCCCTGCCGAGGCCATCCGCACCGCGCCCATGGTGCGCAACCAGGCCGGTGATGTGCTGGCCCTGGGCGGCTGGTCTTTTGATGAGCGCGTGAAGGTGGAATTGCTGATCGACTGAGGGGGGCATTGGTGGCTCCAACCTCGCGCTGTCACCCCACCCTCATTTCCTCCCCATCAAGGGGAGGGAGGCGCAGGGCCGAGAGTTCCGTGTTCATCGTCTCCCTCCCCCTTGTGGGGAGGGATCAAGGGTGGGGGTACTGCACCCACGTGCACCACCTGCGCGGTTCCGTCCTCGGGCTTGACCCGAGGACTAGTGGTCACGAACGCGATTCTGAACCAAGGGGAAAGGATCTCGGGGCAAGCCCGAGGGCGGTATCGTGTAACTTGAGGCAACCAGATCAAATCTGGTGCACTTCGCCTGCCGCCACCACCGGACCGGTGGGGATGCCGTCGGGCGAGCCGCCCTTGGGTTCAAGGGTGAGCGCCAGCACCGAACCTTCGCCCCAGCCCTGGCGGACCTGTTCGGACAGTTCGACGACCGAGCGCGCATTGACCGGCACCACGCCCATCGAGATCGGATCCTGCCCGCCCTGTATCGCCCAGAGCTCGAGATCGCGGTCGGTCGCCACATCACCCGAAAGCGCCGTCAGTCGCACCGCGCCGCTGCCATCGTAAAGCGCCAGGAACCGCACATCGCTGCCCTCGGCTTCGAGCGCCGCCACCAATTGGGTGGTCAGGCTCGTCACATCCGGCGCCGGCTGCATGAGATTGAAGCCGATGGCCGCCACGGCCACTGCCAGAGCGCCGGCCGCAATGCCACGCCACAGTGCAAGACTGTCCAGCCAGGACGCCTTTCTTTCCAACCCGAAAATCCGGGCTTCCACACGCTCCAGAACATGCGCGGGCGGCGGAGCTTCTGCGAATTCGCCATCGAGCGCGGCAAAGCGGGCCGACCAGAAGTCACGTTCCGCCTGCAAGGCCGGATCGGCCTCGATCAGCTGTTCGACGCGAGCATGTTCGGCCGGCCCGAGCAGGCCCAGGACATATTCGGCCACCAGCGCGGCGCGCCCGCCCTTTTCCTCTCTGTCCTGGTCGTCATTCATGCCATCAGACACTCTCTCAACTTCATCAGGCTGCGGCGCAGCCAGGTTCGCATCGTATTGAGCGGTACGGAAAAGCGCTCCGCCAGCTCCTCGTAACTATAGCCATCCAGGTAGGCCCCTCGGACCGCCTCGGCCCGGTCGGGCTCGAGCGTGGCCAGGCACGCCTCGATACGCTCGCCCTCCTGGCTGGATTCCGTCAGCTTTTCCGGACTGGGTCCAGCATCCGCAATTTCCATCGCCGCGTCGAGGCCGTCGCCCGCAGGTCGCCGCGCCCGAACCATGTCGAGCGCATGGTTGCGTGCTATGGCCACGAGCCAGCTTATGGGAGAATATTGCCCCGCAACATATCGGTCGGCACGCTGCCAGATCTTGATATAGACCTCCTGTATGGCCTCTTCGGCCTCGGCCCTGTTTCTCAAGATACGCAGCACCACGCCGAACAGTTTCGCGCTTGTGCGTTGATAGAGCGTCCGAAAAGCCTGCCGGTCGCGCAGCGAGCAGCGGCTGATCAGCTCGGCAATGTCGGCACTGGCGGATTGCATGGTCATCGGCTGGCGTCCCTCCCGTCCCCACGACCACTTGCGGGTCCATCACGAGACAACGAAGCCGGGGGACAATTGGATCACCTCTCTTCAAAAAACTTGGGGCCAGGCGTTTCATAGGAACCCGAAATGCCTTAGACCCTTGTCCCCGAATGACAGGCCTTTCCAGGGAGCCGCAGACCACCATGACCGATCAAGCCTCGACAGACCGGTTCAGCCACGATGCCGGCATCCTCGCCCAGGCCCTGCCCTACATGCAGCGCTATGAGGGCAAGACGGTCGTGGTCAAATATGGCGGCCACGCCATGGGCGACGCCAAGCTGGGCCAGGCCTTTGCCCGCGACATTGCGCTGCTCAAGCAGTCCAAGGTTAATCCGATCGTGGTCCATGGCGGCGGCCCGCAGATTGCCTCCATGCTCAAGAACCTGGGCATCGAGTCCAAGTTCGAGGGCGGGCTGCGCGTCACCGACAAGCGCACCATGGAAATCGTCGAGATGGTGCTGGCCGGCTCCATCAACAAGGAAATCGTGGCGCTGATCAATGCCGAGGGCGAATGGGC
>CBFGTF010000055.1:0-16099 GCA_965651655.1 uncultured Devosia sp. | reverse complement strand
GGTCATGCCCGGCTGGGTGTTGATTTCCAGGCAGACAAGTTCACCGTCTTCGCCCACCGCGTCATTGTACCGGAAGTCGGTCCGGGTCACGCCGCGGCAGCCAAGGGCCGCATGGGCGGCCAGTGCCATCTTCTGCACTTTGTCGTAAATTTTCGGTTTCAGCTGCGCCGGAATAACGTGGACTGATCCGCCTTTGGCGTATTTTGCCTCGTAATTGTAGAAGGTCAGCTCGGTAATGATTTCGGTGACGCCCAGCGCCACGTCACCCATCACCGCGCAGGTCAGTTCGCGCCCCGGAATATAGCGCTCGACCATCACCTCTTCGCCCGAATTCCAGTCTTCCCGCAGAATTTCCTGCGGCGGATGGCTGGTTTCGCCCTTGACGATAAAGACCCCGAAACTGGACCCGTCGGCGATCGGCTTGATCACATAGGGCGGCGGCATCACATGGGCCTTCCCCGCTTCGCCGCGCCCCACGATGATGTGATCGGTCACCGGCACGCCGGCGGCCTTGAGCATGATCTTGGCCTGGTGCTTGTCCATGGCCAGGGCCGACGCAAGCACGCCCGAATGGGTATAGGGAATTTCCAGCAGTTCGAGCACGCCCTGGATCATGCCGCTTTCGCCGAACGGGCCATGCAGGGCATTGAAGGCCACGTGGGGCTTGAGCGCCATGAGTACATTGGCGATATCGCGGCCCACATCGACCTCGGTCACCCGATATCCGGCGTTGCGCAACGCCGCCGCGCAGCCGGCACCGGAGCTGAGGGAAACCGGGCGCTCATTGGACCACCCGCCCATCAGGACGGCGACATGCTTGCTCATTTCGGCTCCTCGCCCAGCAGCGCACCGAGTTCGCCCGGCAGGGCCGCGGCCCATTGCGTGATGTTTCCGGCCCCGAGGCACACGACATAGTCGCCCTCTTCCACCCGGCTCGCCAGCAGCGGTGCCAAGGCCTCGGGCCGGTCGATGACGCGGGCATCGCGATGGCCGCGGGCGCGGATGCGGTTGACCAGCTCTTCATGGGTAATGCCCGGCAGCGGCTGCTCGCCCGCGGCATAGATGGGGGCGACGATGACCGTATCGGCATCGTTGAAACAGGCGGCGAAGTCGTCGAACAGGTCCTTCACGCGGCTATAGCGGTGCGGCTGCACGACCGCGACCACGTCGCGGCGCGCCGACTGCCGCGCGGCGCGCAGCACGGCAGCGATCTCCACCGGATGGTGCCCGTAATCGTCGATGATCGTCACACCCGCGACTTCGCCGGTCCTGGTGAAGCGGCGCTTGACCCCGGTAAATCCCTTGAGGCCCTTGCGGATCGCCTCGGCCGGCACATGCAACTGGTCGGCCACGGCAATCGCGGCGGTGGCGTTGAGCGCATTGTGGATACCCGGCATGGGCAGTTCCAGCCCATCGATGCGCAACTGCGTCTGGCGGATGCGGTCGCGGATTTCGACCGCGAAATGCTGCACGCCGTCGCGGTTTTCGAGATCGATCAGCCGCACGTCCGATTGCGGGTTCTGGCCATAGGTAATGACGCGGCGGTCGCGGATATCGCCCACCAGCGCCTGCACTTCCGGGTGATCGAGGCACATGACCGCAAAGCCATAGAAGGGCACATTCTCCACGAACTGGTGGAAGGCCTTCTTGACCCCTTCGAAGTCGCCATAATGATCCAGATGCTCGGGATCGATATTGGTGACCACGGCGACGTCGGCGGGCAGCTTGACGAAGGTGCCGTCGCTTTCGTCGGCCTCCACCACCATCCATTCACCCCCGCCAAGGCGCGCATTGGTGCCATAGGCATTGATGATGCCGCCATTGATGACGGTCGGATCGAGATTTCCGGCATCGAGCAGTGTGGCCACCAGCGTCGTGGTGGTCGTCTTGCCATGCGTGCCGCCAATGGCGATGGCGGTCTTGAAACGCATGATTTCGGCCAGCATTTCGGCCCGCCGCACCACCGGCAGGGCGCGGGCGCGCGCCGCCATCAGCTCCGGATTGTCCTTGCGAATGGCCGAGGAAACCACCACGACCTCGGCCTGACCCAGATTATCGCCACTCTGGCCGATCTCGACCTTGATCCCCATGTCGCGCAGGCGCTGCACATTGGGATTGGCCGCCATGTCGCTTCCCTGCACCACATAGCCCTGGTTGTGCAGGATTTCGGCAATGCCGCTCATGCCGATGCCGCCGATGCCGATGAAATGGACCGGCCCGATATTGCGGGGCATCTTCATGGTGTGGGTCTCCCTTCGATATGGGTATGCTTGCCGGCCAGCATTTCCGCCAGGTCGGCCAGCTTCTCGACCGCGCGCGGCTGGCCCAGCGACCGGGCCGCTGCGGCGGCGCGATTGAGGCGGGCCGGATCGGTCAAAAGCTCGTGAAGTCGAGTGGCAAGCGATTGCGGTGAAAGCGTGGCCTGCTCGGCAACCCAGCCGCCCCCACCCTCTTCCATGAAGAGTCCGTTATGCTTCTGGTCGCTGTCCAGAGACCCCGGCAGCGGAATGAGAATGGCCGGCCGGCCGATCACGCAAAGCTCGGTAATGGTCGAGGCGCCGGCCCGCGCGATCACCAGATGGGCCTGGGCAATGCGCTCGGGCAGATCGGGTATGAAGGCGGCCAGTTCGACACTGGTGCGCGACTGGCGATAGCTTTCGGCCACCCGGTCGATGTCCTCCGGCCTTGCCTGCTGCACGATCTGCAGGCGATGGCGCAGGGTGTCGGGTAGCAGCGCAATGGCGGCCGGGACGATATCTGACAGAACCCGCGCCCCCTGGCTGCCGCCAGTCACGACCAGCCGGATCGGCCCCTTGTCGTCCAGTGGCGGATAGGCCTTGCCCACCAGCGGCCGCAGTCGGTCGCGCACCGGATTTCCGGTGACGATCTTTTCGAGGCCGTGCTGGTCGGCAAAACGTGTCGTGGGAAAGCTCATGGCCAGGATGTCTGCAAATCGTGCCAGCGCCCTGTTGGCGCGGCCCATGACCGCGTTCTGTTCATGCAGGATGCCCGGGATGCCCAGGAGGTTCGCAGCAATGAAGGGCGGAAAGGTCGGGTAGCCGCCAAAGCCGATGACCGCATCGGGCCGCAGCTTGCGCAGCTTGGTCCAGGCCGTGCCGATGCCGCGCATGATGGTGAAGCCAGCCCCCACCAGCTTGATCGGGTTGGCGCCCGATGGCGTGGCAGCCGGGACGATGTGGATCTGCCGGGCCGGGAAATCGGCGCCATAGCCTTCAACACGGTGGTCGGTCATCAGCTCGACCGCATGGCCGCGCCGGATCAACTCCTGCGCCAGCGCCATGGCCGGAAACAGGTGTCCGCCCGTTCCGCCTGCAATAAGAACGAAAGTTTTCATTCGGCGGGGGCTACCACGGCGCTGCGGTAGGTGGGAAGGCCGGTCACCATGCGCTCCTCAGGCTTGGTGCGGGTCAGGGCCAGCATCAGCCCCATGCCGAAGGCCACGGCGATCATCGAGGTGCCGCCATAGGAAACGAAAGGCAGCGTCATGCCCTTTGCCGGAATGAGGTTGAGATTCACCGCCAGGTTGATGCCCGACTGCATGGCGAATTGCACTGCAAGGGTCGAAGCGGCGAGCCGGGCGAACAGTCCCGACTGGCGCTGTGCGGCCACCATGGCCCGGATGGCGATGAAGCCGATCAGGGCCACCAGGCCCATGCAGAAGAGAATGCCGAATTCACCGGCTGCCGCCGAGAACACGAAGTCGGCATGGGCGTCGGGAATGAGCCGGTTTGCCGTCGACTCTCCCGGCCCCCGGCCAAACCATCCCCCCTCCATCAGCGACTGGAGGGCGCGGTCGATCTGATAGGTATTGCCATCCTCGGGATTGACGAAGGAATCGATGCGGCGGGCGAAGTGCGGGAAGAACGTATAGGCGCCCACCAGCAGGCCGCCGGCCGCGCCGCCCAGGCCAAAGATAACCCACCAGGAAATCCCCGAAAAGAACAGCAGCACCGCCCAGGTTGCCATGACCAGGGCCGTCTGCCCCAGGTCCGGCTGCAGCAGCAATGCCCCCACAATGGCCAACATCAGCACCGTGGCCAGGATCCGCCCGGGCACATTGCGATGCAGCATGGATTCCGAGAACAGCCATGCGCCGATGACGGCAAAGGCCGGCTTGACGAATTCGGTGGGTTGGATGGACTGCCCGCCCAACGAAATCCAGCGCCGCGCACCTTTGACCTCGGTGCCGAAGTGCAGGGTGGCCCAGAGCAGTACTGTCATGACGAGAAGGGTTCCAAGCGCCGCGAAGCGCGCCTGCCGGTGGCTCAGCAAAGAGGTGGCAATCATGACCGGGACCGCCACCAGGCAGAACATGGCATGGCGGATGACGAAGTGCCATTCATCCAGGCCAATACGCTCGGCCACCGCCGGGCTGGCGCCGAAGCTGAGCACCATGCCGCAGGCCAGCAGCATGACCAGTGCCCCCAGCAGTTCGCGGTCAATCGACCACCACCACTCGGCAAGCGGGGTTTTTTCGGCGCGGGAAAACATCATGGGGGGCGGACCGGGTACGCGATACAAACTGAAGCCAATTGTACCCGCGCTTTGGTTACCGATTTGCCAAGGCGTTTTGCGTTTTGCGAATCCGGCCCACAAAAAGCAAGGGCCCCGGCATGGCCGAGACCCTCTCCTGCGTCACAGGTTGAACCAGATACGCGGAACCAGGGAAGAAAGTTCCCTCGTACCCCAATTTTTCGGGTTACTGCAGGATGGCAATGTCGCTGATCATGCCGTCGACGCCCTCGATGGCACCCCAGGCTTCCGCCATGCCGGTCTCGAGATCGACCACATGCAGCACATTGTCCACCACCAGATAGGCGGTATTGGTCAGGTCTTCGGTGGCAGCGATATCGAAGGCATAGGTCGAGCCCTCGACGCCGAGCTTGCCTATGGCGGCCAGCGTGCCGTCATTGGGCGACACCTGCTGGATCAGCCCGGCAATGGTGGCGTCGATGTCATACATCGCCGTTGCCTCGGGCTTGCCGATGGAATTGATATAGGATGCCGCGACGATGTTCGGGGTTTCTCCGGCATGCATGTCGGCGTCCTCGAAGGCCAGCGAGCCATCCACGGTCACCATGCCATCATCCACATTGACGCGGTGATTGGTGCCATCGGTGCCCATCAGGCGCAGGCGGTCGGCCATGGGGTTGAAGTCGACAATGGCACCGTCATAGCTGGCGAGCTTTTCCGACAGCGTGGACTTGACCGTTGCGGCGCCCGAAGCGGTGTCGATGGTCACGACCTCACCCTCAAGGGTCACGCCATAGAGCATCTTGTCGGCCGGCCGCACGTCGATGCCGGCAAGGCCGTCAGTGCCGGTTACCTCCATGGTGCCGGAGACGGCACGCGTTTCGGTGTCGAACATCACAAGGGTAGTGCCACCCACCAGGCCAACGGCCGGGGCGGCATGGGCGGCGGTAGCGAAGCCGGCGACACCCATGACAAGGGCGGCGCGGAGCGTAAGAAGGGAAGATGCGGTCATTTGGACGTCTCCTCTGTGTGGCGCCTCAAGAGCGCGTTTACGAGGGGAGTACCCGTGAGCCGCGCCCTCTGGATGCACCCGGTCAAAAATAATTCAGTCCTGCATCCACCAAAGGGCGCTCGCGGGTAATCGACAGGAAGGACGATTGCCGCCATGTTCCACGCTATGACCGAGCTCCACACGCCCGATACGACGCCCGAAGACCTCATCCAGCGCATCGCCAGGGGCGACCGCGCGGCGCTCGCCGATCTGTTCGAAACCGAATCCGGCCGGCTTCTGGCCATCGCCCAGCGCCTGCTGCGCCGGCGCGATCTGGCCGAGGAAGCGATCCAGGAGGTCTTTCTCACTGTGTGGCGGTCGGCCCCTCAATTCGAAACCGCGAAAGGCTCCGCCAGGGGCTGGCTGACTGTCATGACGCGCAACCGTGCCCTCAATATGCTGCGCGACGGGGCCCGCATGGACTATGAGGACAGCGACACATTGGCCGATCTGGGCGACCGCAGGGCCGATGTGCGCGCCGCCTTCGAAGCCCTTTCGATAAAAGACGCCATCCACCATTGCCTTTCGGCGCTGGACGCCTCCAAGCGCGAGGCGATCCTGCTTTGCTATGTCACCGGCCTCAATCACGGCGAGGCGGCGGCGACGATGAAAGTCCCCCTGGGCACGGTCAAATCCTGGATACGGCGCGGCGTTGCCTCGCTGCAGGAGTGCCTGTCATGACCAGGGAGGATCGCGAACAGATTGGCGAATATGTCCTCGGCCTGCTCGAAGGCGCTCAGGCCGAGGCCTTCGAGCGCCGCTTGCGGGACGAACCCGAATTGCAGGCGGCCGTCGCACGCCTGCGCAGCCACCTCGAAAAGCTCGATGATACCGTCGGGACACAGCCTGTCGATCCGGCACTTTGGCAAAGTATCGCCGCCCGGCTCGACAGCGCTGGCCCGGAGACGGTTTCGGCGCCGGTTGCTTCCGGCCCCGCCGCCAATGACAATGGATGGATGCGCCGGATGGGCATGGCCGCAAGCGTGCTCGTGGCACTGGGCATCGGCTATCTGGCCGGCACCAATCTGTCGACGACACGCCAGCCCATGATGATCGCCGTTCTGCTCAGCGAGGACGGGGCCCAACCCGGCGCCATCGTCGAAGCCTTTGCCGATGACAGCATAAGGCTGGTTCCGCTGGAGTTGATGCAAAGGCCGCAGGACCAGGTCTATCAGGTCTGGACCCTTCCCGACCCCGAAACCGGGCCGGTATCCATGGGCATATTCGACGATCCGCAGACCATTCGTCTTGCGGGGCCGAACCTGCCCCCGCCCGAAACCGGCCAGCTCTACGAGATCACCCTGGAGCCGACAGGCGGTTCACCCACCGGCAGGCCGACCGGACCGATCCTCGTCAAGGGCTTCGCCAAGGCGCCGCTATAGACTTAACGCAGTTTGAGGCTCGATAGCCCGATCAGTGCCAGCACGAAGGAGATGATCCAGAACCGGATCACCACCTGGCTTTCGGTCCAGCCCAGATGCTCGAAATGGTGGTGGATCGGCGCCATGCGGAACACCCGCTTTCCGGTCAGTCGGAAGGACGTCACCTGCACGATCACCGAGACGGTTTCCAGCACAAACAGGCCACCAATAATGGCCAGCACGATCTCGTGCTTGGTGGCCACCGCAATGGTCCCGAGCGCACCGCCCAGGGCCAGTGAGCCCGTATCGCCCATGAAGATCTGCGCCGGCGGCGCGTTGAACCAGAGGAATCCCAGCCCGGCCCCGATCAGCGCACCGCAGACCACCGCCAGCTCGGCCGTGCCCGGAACCGAATTGAGCAGCAGGTAGTCGGCATAGTTCTGCGATCCGACCAGATAGGCGATCAACCCGAAACAGGCCGCCGCCACCATCACCGGGACGATGGCAAGGCCATCCAGGCCATCGGTGAGGTTGACCGAATTGCCCGCCGCCACCACGACGAAGCCGCCGAACAGGATATAGAAATAGCCCAGATTGACGGCCAGGTCCTTGACGAAGGGGAAGAGCAGCGAGGTGCCATAGGCTCCCGAGGCAAGCTGGGAGATGGCAAAGGCCGCAATGCCGCCGATCAGGGCTTCCAGGATCAGCCTTTGCTTGGACCCGAAGCCCGCATGGCTCATGCGCTTGACCTTGAGATAGTCGTCGTAGAAGCCGATGGCGCCGAAGCCGATGGTCACGAACAACACCACCCAGACATAGCCATTGGTCAGGTTCGACCACAGCAGGGTCGAAATCACCGCGCCGGAGAGGATCATCAGCCCGCCCATGGTGGGCGTGCCCTTCTTGGTAAGCAGGTGCCCTGCCGGGCCATCCTCGCGGATGGGCTGGCCCCTGCCCTGCTTGACGCGCAACAGGGCAATCATGCCCGGCCCGAACAGGAACACGAAGAACAGCGCCGTCACCACCGCTCCGGCCGTGCGGAAGGTGATGTAGCGGAAGACATTGAAGGCGGCGATCTGCTCACCGAGCTGGCCGAGGAAGTAGAGCATTCTGTTGGGCTACTCTTTTGGGTGTGTCAGCTCTGCGCGAACCGCGATTTGATTTCGGTGACGACACGCGACAGGCCGACACCATTGGACCCTTTGACCATAAGTGCGTCGCCATAGGCAAGATCGGCCATGATCACGTCCACGGCTTCGACCACCCCCGCGAAATGTCCGGCGACGAGGCCATCGGGCAAGGCGGCGGCCAGCGCCGCGATGTGATCTCCCACCAGATAGACCCGGTCCGCGCCGCTGGCCATGACCGCATCGGCCAGGCCGGCATGCAGCGCATCGGCCGCAGCGCCCAGTTCGAGCATGTCCCCGAGCACCACGATCTTGCGCCCGCCCGGCGCCGCTATGCCCGCAAACACCTCCAGGGCCGCCCCCATCGAGGCGGTATTGGCATTGTAGCTCTCATCGATGAGCAGCAGGGGCCTTTCGGCCGGTCCGAACATCAGGCGCTGCCCCCTGCCCGGCTGCGCCCCAAACCCGGCCAGCGCCCGCAGCGCCACTTCAGGTTCGATGCCGGCAATTTGGGAAACGGCCAGCGCGGCCGTGGCATTGGACAGCATATGCCGCCCGGAGACCCCCAGCGCCAGCGCGTGGTGCTCATCGCCATGCACGATGGTGGCAAAGCCCCGGTCGGCGGCGGTTTTCGGCTCGGTGATCTGCCAGTCGACCCCGCGCGCAAAGCCATAGGTCACGATCCGGGCGACGCCGGCGGCAGTGGCAGCCTCCAGCAGCAGGTTGATCTGCGGGTGATCGGCGTTCAGCACCACCGTGCCACCCGGCTCCAGCCCTTCGAATATCTCCGCCTTGGCCCTGGCGATGTTTTCGAGGCTCCCCAGCTTTTCCAGATGCGCCGGCGCGATATTGGTGATCACCGCCACATGCGGGCGCACCAATCGGCTGAGGGGCCGGATTTCATCGGGCGCATTCATGCCCATTTCAAACACGCCGAACTGTGCGCTCTGCGGCAGGCGCGCCAGCATCAGCGGCACGCCCCAGTGATTGTTGAAGCTCTTGATCGACGCATGGGTCTCGCCCGCCGCCTCGAACACCACGCGCAGGGCTTCCTTGGTCGTGGTCTTGCCCACGCTGCCGGTGACGCCCACGACAAAGCTGCGGCTGCGTTCGCGCGCTGCCCTGGCGAGATCGCGCAATCCCTCCAGCGCATCGGCCACGACGATGCGCCCCTTGCCCTCGCCCCGGCTTACCAGCGCCGCAACGGCCCCATTGGCCAGTGCGGTGTCAACGAAGTCATGGCCGTCGAAGCGATCGCCCTTGATCGCCACGAACAGAGCCTCGGGGCCAAGCTCCCGGCTATCGATGGAGATCGAGTTGATCTCATTTGCTGACACGCCCTGGGCGCGGCCGCCGGTGGCAGCAAGTATGGCATCGAGCGTGAAGAGTGGTGTGGGCATGGACCGTCCGATCGGCAGCATCTTTGCAGTTGGGGATATAGCCTCCCCTGGCCTACCTCAAGGGCCGGCCCGCCGGTCCCAACAGGCCGACAAGATCAGCAACGGCACCCTCGAATGCCTTGGGGTCTGATACATCGAGCACGGCAATATCATGGCGGCGGGCGGCATCGGCGAGTTCCACATTGTCGCGCAATGATCGCACCATGAATTTGTCGATATGGCGGCGCTCTGCGGCGGTCCGTTCCGAATACTTGCTTTCGGCGCGCATGCGCGCCTCGAGAAAACCCTCCGGCGCGGTCAGGCAGATGGCGACGCCATCGAAACTCTCGAGCTCGGCCAGTCTTTCGGGCCGCAGTGCCGAGCCCTCGAGCACGAAGCCCCCGCCCTGGGCCTGCGCAGCGGCAATGGTTTGCACCATCAGCGGCCACATATTGTCGTGATGGACGCGGTAGAACCAATAGATGCTCTCGTCCGAGAGGGCATCATAGAACTCTCCCACCGGCTGGGGAATATTAAGCCACGGGCGGCCCGGATGCCGGCCCAGCGCGTCGGTCGAGACGACGCGCCAGCCCAATGCCTGACCGACCTGGGCCGCCAGCGTCGACTTCCCGCAATGGGACGTGCCGGCGATGAGCAGCCCCGTCACCGTTCAGCCCCTGACGGCAGCCTCGACGACCTCGTGGTCCGAGAAATGCGACTTGGTCGTACCGATGATCTGGTAGGTTTCGTGGCCCTTGCCCGCAATCAGCAGAACATCGCCTGCCTTTAGACCCTTGATGGCCTTTTCGATGGCCTCCTTGCGGTCGCCGATCTCGCTGGCCCCCTTGGCGCCGGCCATCACTTCGGCACGGATCGCCGCGGCATCCTCGGTGCGGGGATTGTCGTCGGTCACAATCACCACATCGGCCAACTCGCTGGCGATTTCACCCATTTGCGGGCGCTTGCCCTTGTCGCGGTCGCCGCCACACCCGAACACCACATGCAGCTTGTTCTTGGCATGCGGGCGCAGCGTCTGCAGCGCCGAGCGCAGGGCCTCGGGCTTGTGCGAATAGTCGATGAAAATGGCAGCGCCATTATGCTCGGCCACCAGTTCGAGCCGGCCGCGCGCTCCCACCAGTTCGGGCAGGGCGCTGAAGGCATCGGCCTTGTCGACACCCGCCGACATGGCCAGGGCCGCCGCGATCAGCGCATTGGACACCTGGAACTCACCCGGGATCTTGAGGTGGAAATTCACCTTCTCGCCGACATGACGCACTTCCACCCGCTGCCCATAGCCTTCCGGCTTGATGGAGAGGATTTCGATATAGGCGCCCTCGCGTCCCACCGTCAGCAGCGTGGCGCTGGCCGACAGGGCCGCGAACATGAACTGCTCGTGCTCGGGATCATCGACATTGACGATGGCCGCGCCGCCATCCACCAGCAGATCGGTGAACAGGCGCAACTTGGCATTGCGGTATTCGTCCATGTCCTTGTGGTAGTCGAGATGGTCGCGGCTGAGATTGGTGAAGGCCACCGCCTCGAAATGCACGCCATCGAGCCGATGCTGGTCAAGCCCGTGGCTTGAGGCCTCGAGCGCCACATGGTCGATGCCCTGCGCCTTGAGAGCCCGCATCGCCTGGTGCAGCGTGCGTGAATCCGGGGTTGTCAGCGCGCCCTCGATCGTACGCTTGGAGGTCTCGATCCCCAGCGTTCCGATGCTCGCGCCGGGCACGCCGGCATGATCCCAGATCTGCCGCACGAAGGACGCCACAGACGTCTTGCCATTGGTGCCGGTCACCGCCACCAGGATTTCCGGCTGTGGCTCGAACACACGGCTGGCGGCCCGCGCATAGGCGGCGCGCACATCCTTGACGATGATCACCGGCACGCCGGGATCGCCGGGCGGTGCGATATCGGTCACCACGGCCAGGGCGCCGCGCTGGACCGCGTCCGCCACGAACTGATTGCCATGAACCTTGGCGCCGGGAAGCGCGAAGAAGATGTCGCCCGGTTCGATCCTGCGGCTGTCGGAATTGAGACCGAAGACGGCGCCCAGCCCCTTCTTGGGGCGGGCTCCCGAGCCTTCGAGCAGTTGGGTAACGCTAATGGACACGACGTCAAATCCTTCTGGATCGATCTAACGGAGAACGGGCGGGATGATCTGTTGGTCTATGGCCTCGCTGAAATCAGGCGCGACGCCTAGCATGGGGGCAACGCGCTGGATGACGCGGCCGGTGATGGCGCCGGCGTTCCAGCCGGCCGTGGTGCCCGATTGCGGGTTTTCGGCCTTGGGTTCGTCCACCATGATGACCATGGCATAGCGCGGATTGTCGAGGGGGAATGCCGAAGCAAAGAAGTTGGTCACCTTGCTGGACGAGTATCGCCCGTCGACCACCTTTTCGGCCGTTCCGGTCTTGCCGCCGCTGCGATAGCCCTGCGCAGCCTTGTTCATCTGCGAGCCCGAGCCCTCAAGCGCATTGAGCCGCATCAGGTAGCGCATCGCGTCGCTGGTCTCGGGGCTGATCACGCGTTCATAGAGCGCCTCGGCAGCCGCGATATCGCGCTTGTAGAGCGTGGGGGCAATGTAGTTGCCGCCATTGGCGAAGGCCGCATAGGCCGTCACCATATGGAGCGGCGACACCGAAAGGCCATGACCGAACGAGGCCGTCGCCGCGCCCACTTCGGACAGTTCGCGCGGAACCGTGGGCACACGCATCTCGGGCAGCTCGAACTGGACCCGTTCATCGAATTTCATGCGGCTCAAAAAGGCGCGGAAATTATCCTTGCCCAGCGCCTGCATGATCCGGATCGTGCCGATATTGGAGGAGTATTTGTACACCTCGGGCAGCGTCAGGATACGGTGCTTGCCATGGAAGTCGTCAATGGTATAGCGCCCGAACCGAATGCCGTAGCGCGCATCGAACTCATCGGTGATCGACACCGCGCCGCTGTCGAGCGCGCCGGCAAGGGTCACCGTCTTGAAGATCGAGCCGGGCTCGAAAATGCCCGAAGTGATGCGGTTGAACGTATCCTTGACCAGCGCCGAGGCCGGCTCATTGGGATTGAAGTCCGGCACCGAAGCCAGCGCGACGATCTCGCCGGTATGGATGTCCATCATCACCCCGGCCGCTGCGATGGCCTGGTAGCGGGTCATCGCATCCACCAATTGCTCGTGCATCACATGCTGCACCCGCATGTCCACCGACAGTTCCACCGGCGTCAGTGCGTTGCCCCGGGCCAGGCCCAGTTCCTGCAACAGCGCCACGGACTCCCCGTCCATATGCCTCTCGATGCCGGCAATGCCCTGATTGTCCACATTGGTGGACCCCAGGATATGGGCGGCCTCGCTCATGGCGGGATAGAAGCGCTTGGATTCAGTGATGAAGTCGATACCGGGAATACCCAGCCGCATGATCGCGTCCTGGATCGCCGGGGTCAGCTCGCGCTTGACCCAAACGAAACCGCGGTCGCCGGTCAACCGGTTGCGCAGCCAGGCCTCGTCGAGATCGGGCAGCACCGAGCGCAGCGCCTCTACGGCCTCCTCGACATCGATGATGCGGCGCGGCTCCGCATAGAGCGATGGCACGCGAATATCGACGGCCATTTCGAGGCCATTGCGGTCCAGAATGGGCGGACGGGTCGCGGTAATGACGTCGCGCGCCTGTCCTTCAATGGTCTGGTCGGTTTCCACCATGCCCAGTTGCACCAGACGCCCACCCACCAGGGCAAAGCCCAGCACCACCGCCAGGATCATCCAGCGGATTCGCGCCTGGGTCAGGTTGCCGCGCTGCTTGCGCGCGCCATCCAGCGCAATGGTCGGGGCGAAGTCCTCGGTAACAAGCGCCATTATTCGATGCCCTCCATCTGAAGGATCGCGTCGATGGGATCAATGCCCTCGGCTATGGCGGCAAACAGTGCGTCCATCCCCGCCGTATCCGGCTTGACCGGGCGCATCGGCAGCGCCGTGAAAGAGCCGAACTGTTCCTGCTGCACCGGACCGATGGCCAGTACGGCGGAATGGCGCTGCACGATGGGATCAATATGTCCCGGCTGGTTGAGCACCGCCCAGTCGGCCTTGAGCAGTGACAATTGTCCCTCCTGGTCCTCGATCTGCGCAGTCAGCGCCGTGCGCTCGGCTGCCGTTCCCTCGATGGAGAATTTGAGCGCATAGACCCCGGCCAGCATGGCGACCGAGACGAAAAGCAGGAAGATATTGATGTTCCGGATCATGCAGCCCCCCGGATCTGGGGAACCCCAAGGCCCTTGAGATCAACCGGGCGCGCCGCGTCGGCTGTGCGGGTGCCGCTGCGCAGCACCGCGGACCGCGCCCGCGGATTGCGCGCCAGTTCCACAGGTCCGGATTTGACGGCCTTGGATACCCGGCGCCAGCGCAGGGGCGCTGTTGCAACCTGGGGCAGGTGACGCGATGCCGTCGGCCCGCCCTTTTCGGGGTCGAAGAAGCGCTTGACGATGCGGTCCTCGAGCGAATGGAAGCTGACGACGGCGAGACGCCCGCCTTCGGCCAGGAGCCGTTCGGCGGCAAACAACCCCTCGACCAATTGGTCGAACTCGCCATTGACGGCAATGCGCAGCGCCTGGAACGAGCGCGTCGCCGGATGAGCATCGCCCGGCTTGCGGCCAATGGCCTTCTCGATGATGCGGGCCAGTTCCAGGGTCGTGGCGATAGGCGCCGTCTCGCGTGCGGCCACGATGAACTGGGCAATGCGGCGGGATTTGCGCTCCTCGCCATAGGCATAAAGCAGGTTGGCCAGGTCCTCGGTTTCCAGCTCGTTGACGAGATCGGCGGCACTGGTGCCCGACCGGCTCATGCGCATGTCGAGCGGCCCGTCGCGCATGAAGGAAAAGCCGCGATCGGCCTGGTCGAGCTGCATCGATGACACGCCGATATCCAGCACCACCGCATCGATGGGGCCGTGATCGGCGGCCAATGCATCAAGCTCGGAAAAGGTCCCCGGCACAAAGGTGAATCGATCCGGAAAGGCGGCGCTGAGGGCTTCGACATGGGGCGCAACGGAGGGATCGCGGTCAATGCCGATGACATGGGCCCCGGCCTCGAGCAGCGCGCGCGAATAGCCCCCGGCTCCGAAGGTGCCGTCGACAATGCGGCAACCCTCTACCGGCGAAAGAGCCGACAGCACTTCCTCCAGCAGCACGGGCACATGCGGACCGCCCGGTACATCGGTATCGGGCAGGGAAGGCTTGCCCATATCCGCTACTACTCCACTCCGGCCAGAACGGACCGGTTACATAAACTCGTCTCCGATCTTGCATGCCGACGCTTAAGATTCTGTTTCCCATTCATGCGCGGGCCGCGCCCTGCCCGGCTGCGGAAAACCACCATTCGATTAATCTATGCATATTGCCCTTCGGCCCGGTTCGGGCGATGAAGTCCAGAGCCACTCGGGGAATCCATGCCTATCACCAGCAAGACATTCGTGCGGTCCACCGCCCTGCTGCTGCTTGTCGGCCTGCTGGCGCTGCTGGGCATTGTCGGCACCACGCTCTGGCTGGGCGAACGCACCCAGGTCTATTTCAATGAAGTGGTCGAAGCCCGCGATGCAAGGACCGCAGCAGTGGATTTGCGCGCCCTGTTGCAGGATGCCGAAACCAGCCAGCGCGGCTATATCATCACTCTCGATGAGCAATATCTGGCGCCCTACCAGGCTGCCCTGCCGCAGATCGACGAGACGATCGCCCGGCTGGACGCGGTGCTGACACCCTATCCCCAGGCCGCCGAGCCGCTCAGGCAGATGCATGAGGACATTGCCTTCAAGCTTGCGGAAATGTCCGAAACCATAGACTTGGTTCAGCAGGACCGGCGCGCGGATGCCGTGGAAATCATCCGCACCGATGCGGGCAAGGAGGCTATGGACCGCGCCCGCGCCTTCTTCTCCGGCCTGATCACCGCCGCCGATACTCGCCTGACCGAAGGGGTCGAAAACCAGCGCAACACCGCCAATCTCTTGCGCATCGTCTCCATCGTCGGCGCCCTGGTGATCTTTGCCGTGATCGGTGGCGTGATCTGGGCGGTCCTGAGCTACACTCAGGAACTGGCCAATGCCCGGCGCGCGGTCGAGGAAGCCAATACCGGTCTTGAGGAGCGCGTGCGCGAGCGCACCGCCGATCTGGGCAAGGCCAATGAGGAAATCCAGCGCTTCGCCTATATCGTGACCCACGACCTGCGCGCGCCGCTGGTCAATATCATGGGCTTTACCGCAGAACTGGAAACCAGCGTCGACGCCGTAAAGACCTATATGGAGGCCCAGCCGCCTGCCGAGGCCGATCCCGTGGCAGATGAGGCCCGTACAGCAGCCGTCGAAGACCTGCCCGAAGCCATCACCTTCATCCGTGCCGCCACCCGCAAGATGGACGGGTTGATCAACGCCATCCTCAAGATTTCCCGCGAAGGCCGCCGTCAGCTGAACCCCGAGTCGGTGGACCTGACCGAGATCGTCGACACCAGCGCCGCGGCCGTGCATCACCAGGTCGCCGACCGCGACGGCGAGATCGTGACCGACATCCGCGTCGGCAAGCTCATCACCGACCGGCTGTCGCTCGAGCAGATTCTGGGCAACATGCTCGACAATGCCATCAAGTACCAGGAACCAGAACGCCCCCTGCGGGTTTCAATTCGGGCTCGGCATGTGCCGGGCAACCGTATTATCA
>CBFGTF010000054.1:0-16188 GCA_965651655.1 uncultured Devosia sp. | reverse complement strand
TGCCCTTGGCCCGGTACTGCTCCTCGATCTTCCATTCGATGGGCAGGCCGTGACAGTCCCAGCCCGGCACATAGGCCGAGTTGTAGCCCAGCATCTGCATGGAGCGGGCGACGAGGTCCTTCAGCGTCTTGTTGAGCGCGTGACCGATATGGATATTGCCGTTGGCATAGGGCGGGCCGTCATGCAGGGTGAACAGCGGCCGATCCTTGGCCTGCTCGCGCTGCAGGGCGTAAATATCCATGTCTTCCCAACGCTTGAGCCAGTCGGGCTCGCGCTGCGGCAGGCCGGCGCGCATTGGAAATTCGGTTTCCGGCAGGAAGAGCGTGGCCGAGTAATCTTTTTCGGTCGCGCTTTGAGCGGTGTCGTTCATGGATCGGCAATCGGTTGGAAGAATTTGCGCGCCTTTTAGCAAGGCATGGCGCAGGGGGCAAAGACTGATTTGCCCCGATCAGGCGAGGAGCGGCTCGATCCGGCTTCGGATGATACCGCCGATATCGCCAAACAGGTCGGCCCGCAGGTCGCGGGAGAGGTCGCGAGTGCGCTTCTGGCGCGCGTGATCGTGATAGAGCGCATGCACCGCAGCGACGATCGCGTCGGCCTCCCACTTCCGGTTGGGCACGATATCGACCGCTCCCAGCTCCTGGGCGCGGCGAGCATGATATTCGTGTTCCAGATGCTGGGGAAAGGCCAGTTGCGGCAGGCCCAGCCCCAGCCCCATGCAGAGCGTGCCATGCTGGCCGGCATTGAGCATGATGCGGCTGCGGGCCGCGATCAGCTCGGCCGGCACGGGCGCGGCTTGCACATTGACCCCCGACGCGGCCAGACGCGCGAGCAGGGCCGGATCAGCGCCGGGGAGGAAAGCGCGGGTGGGCAGGTTGAGGGCACACAGCGCCTCGACCAGGGGCGCATAGGCGGTCTCGGCAGTCGAGAAATAGACGAAGATCTCATCGCCCGTGCCCGCGCTGCATGGCACCGATTCATTGAGCGGGGGCAGCAGCGGCTGGCGGCGATGGCCATCATAGGGATCGAGCTGGCGGAGCGTGCGCGGCATGGATAATGCCGCATCGTAGATGTCGGAAAAATATGTGAGGGGCGGCACGTCGAAATCGGCCAGAACCTGGTTGGTATTGGCGAGCAGGGTCGCCTCGTCATGCACCAGGGTGGTGTATTCAGGCAGCAGGAACGGGAAGTGGGCCATGCCCGGCGGCGGGGCCGAATAGCCGGTGCCGACGCAGACTGCGGGAATGCCCAAGGCCCTTGCGGCCAGCATGGAAATCGGGGCGAAATCGGCAATCACCAGATCGATGCGCCGTGTGCTCAGGACCTCGACCCACCAGTCGAACTGCAGTTTCAGTCGCTTGGGAAAGGCAAAGACCAGATCGCCCATGAAATCGGCCCAGCTGGCGGTGCCGGGCCATCCCACGGACTTGCGGCGTCGAGGGTGATGATAAAGCCCGGCGGAGGGGTAGACATCCCCGCACAGATGCGAAAGCTCTGCCGCATGATCCATGCGGCAGAGTGCAGCCTCGTAGTGATGGTGCGGGCCGAGTGCCTCGGCCATGACCTTGAGGGTCACGACATGGCCCCGGCCCGCCCCGCCCTCCCAGGCGAGCAAGATGCGCCGCTTCATCTCAGGCCGGCGGATACTGGCATCCGCACTGGGTCATTTCCTGACCTTCTGGACACTCGTCCTCTTCTTCCTCGGGGAACTGGCATCCACAATCGGTCATTTCCTGACCTTCGTCACACTCGTCCTCGTCGGGCGAGGGCGCGGGGGGCGGTGCCGGCGGCGGCGGCACCCGGTTATTGGTATCGGCGAGCGAAGCCTGGCTGCCGATCTGGCCGGGATTGCAGGTCTCGACATGCGCGTCAGGGTCGGTGAGCATCAGAATTGCGCACTCGATCTGGTAGCGGATTTCGGCCTCGACATTAGGGTCAAAGGCGATTGCGGGCATGGACGTGCCCACCATGAGGAGAGAGGCAAGAACGCCGACCAGGCGCGGCCGGCGGGCTGCGGACTTTTTCTGGGGCATGGACTCGGTACCTTCTTACTGACGCTTGGCGAAGCCAAAAGGGCTCCGGTCAACAAGAGGCAGGCGGGCACGCCGGGGATGCAGCCCGACCGCGGTTCGCATGCAAACCGGTGTCGGGACGCCGCCTCCGCCTGGCCGGCCTTAACCCTTTATTGACCATTTCAACCTAGGGCGCGCAAAAACCTGCTACATCGGACAAGTGTTCTACGGCTGGAGCCATGCTTAACGGCGTGGGTCGCGCATGAATTTGCACGAGCGGTTGCGCAGTGACCTTAGGGACGTTGCCGTGGACGAGGCAGCCTGGCCGGACTTCCTGGTGAAGTTCGCCGATGGCCTGGGGGCATCGGAAGTGGCGCTCGGCGGCGGACAGCCCGGGCAGGTCCCCCAGATGGTGGCGCCCCATACCGATGTCGGATTTGTCGGGATCTATCACGAGATCTATCACCAGCAGAATGCCCTGATGCGCACTGTGTTGCGGCAGGAGGCGGGCACCGTGACGATGACGGAGGCGCTGCCCGAATTCGAGGAATTCAGCCGCAGCGATCTCTACAATCTCTGGTGCGTACCGCAGGATTTCAACCACGGCGTCGCGCTCAGCCTGGGCAGTTCCACCGGCTGGACCGGCGCGCTGGTGGTCAATACCAAGCGGCAGATATCCGCTTCGCAGCTGGAGCTGCTTGAAGCCCTCTCACCGGACCTGCAAAAGGCGGTCGAGCAATGGACGGTCATGGCGCAGGTGCGCTCGGCCAATCGGCTGACCCTGGATACGCTGGACATGGCCGGACTGGGCGCGCTGTTCCTTGACCGGCAGGGGCGTGTTCTGGAGGCCAATGGCACGGTGCAATCCATGATTGCCGATGGGCGCCTGCCGATGCGCGACGGCCATATAAGGAGCCTGGACCCGCACAGCGACCAGGTGCTTGGCCAGACGATCATGCGCTGCCTGCTGAGCCCCGATACCGGTGGCGGAAGATTGCAGATCGTGGGCAGCTGCGGGCCGTTGCAGGTGCAATGCGCCCCCTTCCCCGGCGACCTGGCCTATCCGGCGCAGCAACGCCCGCGCCTGGTCGTGCTGGTCTCCGATCCGCAGCAGAAACTGCGCCAGCGCATGGCCGAGCTGACACGGCTGCACGGGCTGACACGCGCGGAAGTAGAGCTGGCGATTGCCGTGGTGCAGACCGGGAGCCGAAAGCAGGCGGCGGAGCTGCGCGGCGTGTCGGACGCGACGGCACGGGCGCAGCTGACCAGCATTTTCGACAAGACCGGCGTCAGGCGGCAGACCGAACTGGTCCGCCTGTTGATGGACGAGATCTAGATAAAGAACCCCAGGGCCTGATCGAGTGCGCCCAGGGGCGCAGCCTCGGCCAGCATGAGCCGGGCCTTGTTGCGATCCCGATCCATGGCGGCGATCAGTTCGTCGAGGCCGGAAAACACTTCCTGCCCGCGTATATGACCCACCAGCGCCACGCCCAGCGTCTGGCCGTAGATGTCTTCGTCGAAATCGAACAGATGGGTCTCGAAGGGCGGCAATTGGTTGTCGAACATGGGCTTGCCATAGGCGGCCACGCCGTCGAGCACCCTGTCGCCCAGCCGGGCGCGCACCGCATAGATGCCCTGGGCGAGCTGGAAGCCGGTGGGGGTCAGGGTATTGGCGGTGGGAAAGCCGAGCGAGCGGCCGCGCTGGTCACCCTTGACCACGCAGCCGTCGAAGAACCAGTGATAGCCCAGGAGCCGGTTGGCGGCGTTGACGGCGCCTTCGGAGAGGGCGGCACGGATGCGCGAGGAGGAGATAACCTCGTCCCCTTCATCCATGAGATCGAGAATATCGACGGCAAAGCCGAGGCGTTCGCCGGCGGCCCGCAGGAAGGCAGGAGTGCCGCGCCGCTGGCGACCGAAATGGAAATCGGACCCGACAATGACGCCGCGCACGCCCAATTGGGCGACCAGCATGGTCTCGACGAAGACTTCCGCCTCGTTCTGCGAAAAATCGCGGTCGAAGGGCAGGATGATGATGCCATCAAGGCCCATGGCCTCGGCCAGCCGGGCCTTGGCATCGCCCTGGGTGAGACGGAACATGAAGGGTGCGGGCGCAAAGACGTCGCGCGGATGCGGCTCGAAGGTCAGCATCAGCGCCGGTACGCCCGCCGCCTCGGCGCGGGCGCGCAATGCCGCGACGATCGACTGGTGGCCCCGATGCAGGCCATCGAAATTGCCGATGGCGACATAGGCGCCGCGCAGGTGATCGGGGAGGTCGGCAAGGGTGGAGAGGCGGGAGAAACCGGTCAATTCAGACTACCAGGACAGGCGCGGCAGATAGCCGGCCACGCGGGCGCGACTGGGCGCAATCAGATCAGCAATGGCCTGCGGGTCGGGCTTGCCGAAGGCATCGAGTTCAGCCGCATGGATGGAACCGGTAACGAAGAGCAGGTCGATGCCGAACTGGGCGGCTCCGGCCGCGTCGGTACGCACGCTGTCGCCAATGGCCAGCACGCGAGACTTGGCGAGGCTGCGGCCAGCGGCCTGCTCGGCCAGGGCGAAGGCCTGTTCATAGATGGGCGGATAGGGCTTGCCAGCCATATGGACCATGCCGCCCATGGCCGAATAGAGATCGCCCAGGGCGCCGCCGCAATAGATGATCTTGTCGCCATGTTCGACCACGCGGTCGGGATTGGCGCAGATCATGGGCAGCTTTCGCGACAGCCAGAACCGGGCCCGCTCACGATACATTTCGGGGGTATCGTCATCGGTGTCGAGATCGGTGACGACCACCACTTCGGCCTCTTCGGCGCCGGTACGGCGGAGATCGAGGCCATCATAGAGCGCGTCGTCCTCGGTGGCCGGGCCAACATGGTGGATGGCCCTGCCCCGGTATTTTTCGATCATGGCGCGGGTGGCATCACCCGAGGAGACGATGGCGTCATAGGCGTCGCGGGGAACGCCAAGACGGTCGAGCATGGCCACGATGGGCGCCGAGGGCCGCGGGGCATTGGTGATCAGTACCGCCCTGCCCCCGGCCTTGCGGAAATCGCGCAGGGCCTCGACGGCCTCGGGAAAGGCAGCGACGCCATTGTGGATGACACCCCAGACATCGCTGAGCACCGCGTCATAGCGGCCGGACAGGTCGGAGAGGCCGGAAATGGTGGGCAGGGGCGACGTCATGGCTGGCCTTGGTCTGCAGAGGGGCAATGCGAGCTATGTGGCAGTTTGCAGGCGAGGATCAAGCAAAAAGCTCCATGACGAAACAGCGACGGGTGTGGAATCTCTTCCTTAACCATTGGTTTCCTATGATTTTCGCCAATCAAGACCGTAGTTGGAGGAGCTGCGGGCCTGTCGTTCCTGCCAAGGCGTCATGCCGCAACCTGGATGCTCCTGCCAATGAAGCAATTCAAGCTCGCCTTCAAACTGCCCGCGATGGTGGTTTCCATTGCCATGGTCACCGGCATAAGCCTGGGCGTGGCCGCCTATTTCAGCAGCGATGTCATCGTGACCGAGCAGGCCGAAGAGCGGCTGACGGCCGGCGCGGAGAATGCCAATGCAGCTTTGCAGGCCTATCTGGACGAGGTGGCCGGGGACCTGACGCTGTTCGCGGGGCGCAAGGATATTTCGGCGGCGCTGATGTCGTTTGCGGGCGCCTACAAGTCGCTCACCGGCCAGGGCGATCCGGCCGAATTGCTGCAAAAGGCCTATGTGACGGACAATCCGCATCCGGCTGGGGAACGGGCGCTGCTGGACAGCTCCAACACCCTCCTGGTCTATGATCTCAACCATCGCCCCCAGCATACCGAGTTCCGGGCACTGCTCGAGACCCGGGGCTATTACGACGTTTTCCTGTTCGATACCGAAGCCAACAATGTCTATTCGGTGCAGAAAGAAGCCGATTTCGGCACCCGCTTTGCCGAAGGCACCGGTCCCTGGGCGGACAGCGACCTGGGCAAGGTGGTGCGTGCGGCCATGGTGGGCGAGCCGGGCTCGGTGTTCCTCACCGATTTCGCCCCCTATGGCCCCAGCAATGGCGCCGCCAGCTTCATCGCGGCCCCGGTGATCAACCAGGGGATGCTGTCGGGCGTGCTGGCCTATCAGATGCCGATCACCCGGATCAGCGAAATCCTGGCGCGCACCAAGGGATTGGGAGACAGCGGGGAGGTCTACCTGGTGGGCCAGGATGGCCTGGTGCGCAATGATTCGGCAAAGACCGAGGGCAATGATGCCCTTGCCGTAGCGTTGACGGGTGACGTCGTTTCGCAGGCACTGGCCGGCGGTGCGGGCCTGGGCAGCGTCACCTTCAACGGCACGGGCTATATTGCCGCGACGACGCCGCTTTCCTTCGGTGGGTCGGACTGGGCCGTGGTGGCGCTGGAACGCACCGACGAAATCCTGGCGCCATCCGCCGGCCTGCGCAACACGATGCTGCTGATCGGCGGCGTGTTGCTGGCCCTGTCGGCCATTGCCAGTGTGCTGGTGGCACGCACCATTACCCGTCCCGTTGGGCGACTGACCAATGCGATGACCAATATTGCCGGCAACGAACTGGACGCCGATGTGCCGGGCCTGGGCCGTGCCGACGAGCTGGGCGCCATGGCCGATGCGGTGGAGGTGTTCCGCCAGAACGGGTTGCGCATCGCCGAATTGCGCGCTGCCGAAGACAATATGAACGCCGAGCGCGCCGAACAGGTGCGCATGGTGGAGGCACTGCAACAGGATATTGACCGGGTCGTGGGGGCCGCCATCGACGGCGATTTCTCACTGCGGGCGGAAACCGCCCTGCCCGATCCTGAACTCAGGCGGCTGGCCGAGAACGTCAACGAATTGCTGGCCACGGTCGAGCGCGGCGTTGGGGAAACCGGCGAAGTTCTGTCGGCTCTGGCCAAATCCGATCTCTCACGGCGCGTCAGCGGCCGGTACAAGGGCGCGTTCGACCGCCTCAAGACCGATACCAATGAGGTCGCCGAGCAGTTGGGCCAGGTGATCGTGCAGTTGCGGCACACATCCGGCTCGCTCAAGACCGCGACCGGCGAAATCCTTGCCGGCGCCAATGACCTTTCCGAGCGAACCACCCGCCAGGCCGCGACCATCGAAGAGACGTCGGCGGCCATGGAACAATTGCGCAATACGGTGGCCGAAAACGCTGCTCATGCCGAGGATGCCAGTGGCAAGGCGCGGACGGTTTCAGCCGAGGCCGAGGCGAGCGGCACGGTGATGAACAAGGCCACCGAAGCCATGGAGCGCATTACCCAGTCCTCGGCCAAGATCTCCAATATTATCGGGCTGATCGACGATATCGCCTTCCAGACCAACCTCTTGGCGCTCAATGCCTCGGTGGAAGCGGCGCGGGCGGGCGAGGCCGGCAAGGGCTTTGCCGTGGTGGCCGTGGAAGTGCGGCGGCTCGCCCAGTCGGCAGCCCAGGCCTCCAGCGACGTCAAGGCGCTGGTGGAGCAGAGCGCCGATGAGGTCAATGGCGGGTCCAAGCTGGTGGCGGAAGCCGCAGAACGCCTGCTGGCCGTCCAGTCCGGCATCAGCGCCAATGCCGCGCTGCTGGCGGGCATGGCCAAGGCCAGCCGGGAACAGGCCGCATCCATCGAAGAGGTCAATGTGGCCGTGCGCACATTGGACGAAATGACCCAGCACAATGCCGCGCTGGTCGAAGAGACCAATGCAGCCATCGAGCAGACCGAGGCGCAGGCGGCAGAACTGGACCGGGTGATCGGCACCTTCACCCTGGACGCTTCGGTCGCGGCGGACAAAGCCGTGGTGGAACCTGATGTGGAGACCGGCGCGCGCGGATTGCTGGACAATCTCAAGCGGGCGGTTGGCGGGCTGGGGCGGCGCTAGACCGCCCGGCCGCACCCGGCCTGGAGCACACTAGAGTTCGGCACGGCGCAACTGGGGCGTAACGGTGCGGTTCGCATCGAGCGCCAGGTCGGCGCGAACCGGTCCCGGGCCGGCGATATGCTCGCCCTGCACCAGGACGATATCGCTGTCGAGCAGTTCCACGATCTGACGCTCGTTGGAAATGCCGGTCGCCAGCAGGGTGACCTCGAAACGGGCCAGGTAATTGGCGATGTCGGTCATGTGGAAATCGGTGAAGGCTTCGGGCGCCTGGATAAACCGGCCGGCATCGACACGGAGCGAGCGAACGCCCATCGCCGCCATTTCGGCGACATCGACCCGCAGCGAGGTCATGCCGGCAATCGAGAAGCCGGCGCCCTTGCGCACCATCTGGTCGACCACGGCCCGCTCATGGGTGGTCAGCGATTGCCATTCGCTTTCGGCGACCAGAAAGGTGAGCGCGCTGGCAATGGCGCGATTGGCGTCGAGCGTCACCAGCAATTGCTCGGCCGATGCCTCGTCGCCCAGCGAGGCGCGGGACAGCGGAATGTGCAGCATGGCCGGTTGGCCGCCGGTGCGAGAGCGGCGGGCGATGGCGACGGCTTCAACCAGCCCCGTGCCCTCGATGAGGCGGACCACGTCCTTGCCGCCGCGGCGCGGCATGAAATCGGGGGCATCGGCAAGCTCGCCATCCTCGAGCATCAGGCGCGGCACCATGTCATAGCCGACAGCCCGGCGTTGCGGCAGGCGCACCACGGGCTGGACATGATGGATCAGGCGATTGTCATTGATCGCCTGGCGCAGCGTTTCGAGGGGAATGACCGGCTCGGTTTCCGGCACGATCACCTGCGGGGGCGCAGATGGGGGCGGCGCCGCGATCATGCGGGCATCGGCGGGGTGAGGTGCAGGGGGCCGCGAGGAGCCGGCCTTGGCGACTTTGTCCTCGACCTCCGCCACGGCCTCGGCAACCTGGCGGATGACCGTTCCGAGCACGGAAATGTCGGCCTCCACCGTCTCCAGGCGCTGACCGGGATTGAGGTCGGCAATGGCGTTGATGCGTTGGCCAAGCACGGCGCCGGCCTGGGCATCGGTGGCCAGGAGGCGCGAAAGGTCCTCGATGGCCCGCTCCAGCCGATTCTCCGCCCGCTGGCGCAGGACACGTTCCATCAGCACCACGCAAGCGCAGGCAAATACCACAGCAACCAGAATCGCATTTGCCGGCGTGAAGGTGAGGCCAAAATAGGCCAATGCCCCCAGTCCGGCGGCGGAAAACGCGATCAATGAATAGACAAGAGCCTGCACGGCGGACCTGAAACCCCTGTTTTTCGGCGCATGGCGTTGCCGGAAAACCGGCATCCACCTTCGTGGACCATGCGTCTGTGCCGGGATTCGACGTTTTTTACTTAGCACCCTGTGAAACAGGGAAAAAGGCGCGCCAGTACTCTGTCCCGCGCTATTTGCCCGCTTCGGCCTCAAACAGGTCCCAGGCGCGCGAAAAGTGGCGGCGGAACAACAACAATTGAGCAGCGCCCACTACTGAAGCCGACGGACCGGCGAGGCCGCGCGCCAGCCTGGGGCGGTGTGCAAGCAGAATCGGCAGGTCGGCCAGGTGGGCGCCGGTGCTCTCGAGCAGCCGTCCGAGGATCGGTTCAGGCAGATCGCCATTGATGGTGGCCAGATCGATCTCGGCCACGGCCGTGGTGGTGAGGACAGCCTGGGCCAGGGCATGGCCGGCATCGTCGAGCCAGGCAGCCACATGCGGCTCAATGGCCGCCCAGTTCCACTTGCGGGCCGGACCGGTGGGCGTTTCTCCGCCGGCGTCGGTTATCCGCAGAGACAGGGCGTGGAGCGAGGCGATCAGGTGCAGATAGGCCGGCCGGCCCGCCCGGTCATGGACGATGATGGCGCCCAGATCAGCGGCATTGCCATAGGGGCCCTCGAGCAGCGTACCGCCCGACACGACGCCGCCCCCGACAAAGGTGCCCACGAAGAAGCCTGCGACGCCCTTGGGCCGGGGCGTTGGCTGTGCGGTTATTTCCCGCCAGGCGGCGGCGCTGCCATCATTGACCCAGAGCGTGGGCAGGCCGGTCTGGTCGGCCAGGCGCGCGCCGATGTCGATCCCGGCCCATTGGGCCCTCATCGTTTCGGGGGCGCCCAGGAGTTCGAGCAGCGGCCCGAAATTGCCCGGCGAGGCGACGCCGATGCCGGCAAAGCGCTCCTGCTGCGCGGCGGTCAGCCCGACCAGCAGGGTTTCGATATCGGCAGCGATCTCGGCAAAAACGGTATGAGGATCGGGGAAAGGATAGCAACGGCGGGTGGCAGCGACCGGCTGGCCGGCAATATTCTGCAGGAGGACTTCAAAATGCTGCCAGCCGATTTCCACGCCGATGGAATACCCACCCTGGGGATTGAGCCGATAGGGTGTCGCCGGCTGGCCGCGGCGGCCCCGCAGCACTTCGCCCCGGATGATGAGATCGCGTGCTTCCAGATCGGCCAGGATGCGCGCCGTGGTCTGCGGCCCCAGGCCCGAGCGCCGGGCAATATCAGCGTTGGACACGCCGGGAATGCCCGCGATCAGGGTCAGGACGGCGCGTTCATTGGCCAGCCGCACACCCGTCTGGGTGATGCCGCGTACAATTGGCTCGAAAACATCCTCATCAGACTCAACACGCATGAGGCAGAGATAAACGTGGTTTAGATGACCGGCGCAAGAACGGATTATTTACCCTAGTCCGCAACAATTCACCCAACGACAAGAACGGTCCGGTTGCGGACGAAACCAGGGTAATCTGCGCGATGACGATGACGAGCGGAAGCGACAACGCGCTGTGCGGCCGGCTTTTGCTGATCGACGCCGATGTCGCCTGTGCCCGCCAGACCGGCGAAGGCCTGTGCGAAGCCCTGCTGGTCGCACCCCAGATTGCCCAGGCCCCCGGCGGCCGGGCGGCGGCCGACATGCTGCGCAAGACCCATTTCGACGTGATCATCGCCGATCTCGACAGCCTGCTCGACCTGGCGAGCAGCGTCGAGGATGCAATGCAGCGGCTGGTGCGGCTGGCAGCAGGCGCGCTGATCCTGGCCATTGCCGGCAGCGGGTCGGTGAGTGCCGCCCTCGGCGCCATGCGCGCCGGGGCTCATGACTATGTCGCCAAGCCGGTGAGCGGCGCGACCCTTGCAGGGCGCCTGGCCGAGCTGGCCCAGCGCCACGGGCGCCCACGCTCGCTGGGCGCGGAGGTCGAGGCGGAGCCGGCCGTGGCCGATTTCGCCGGCTTTGTCGGCGCGTCGAGCGCCATGCGGTTTCTCTATGAGCAGATCGGGCGCGTCGCGACCTCCTCGGCGCCGGTCTTCATCACCGGGGAAAGCGGCACGGGCAAGGATGTGTGCGCCGAGGCGCTGCACGCCAAGGGCCCACGCGCAGAGAACCGGTTTGTTGCGATCAATTGCGCTGCCATTCCGCGGGACCTGATGGAGAGTGAATTGTTCGGCGTGGTCCGCGGCGCCTTTACCGGCGCGCATGAAGACCGCAAGGGCGCCGCCGAGCTGGCCAATGGCGGCACGCTGTTCCTCGATGAAGTGGGGGAACTCGATCTCTCCCTTCAGTCAAAGCTGCTGCGTTTTCTGCAGACGGGCACGATCAGCCGGGTCGGCGAGACGGCGGCGCGCAAGGTCGATGTGCGGGTCATCTGCGCCACCAATCGCAACCCGATGCAGATGATCGCCGACAGGCAATTCCGCGAGGATCTGTTCTATCGCCTGCATGTGCTGCCCATCCACCTGCCGCCGCTGCGCCAGCGGCCAAGCGACATCATGGTGCTGACCCGCCATTTCCTCGCCCATTACGCCCGCGAAGAGCACAAGAGCTTTGCCGGCGTCAGCGCCGAAGCCGCGCAGAAACTGACCGCGGCCGACTGGCCGGGCAATGTGCGGCAATTGCAGAACCTGGTCCGGCGCCTGGTGGTGATGTTCGACGGCGGGGAAATCACCTCGGCCATGATCGAGGCGGCAGATATCGAATCCAAGGTCGCCACGACCGCCCCGGTCGAGGCCCCGCGGGCGGAACGGCGCACGGTCCTGCCCATGTGGCAGCAGGAGCAGCGCATCATCGAAGACGCCATTGCGGCCTTTGGCGGCAATATCTCGATGGCCGCAGCCGCGCTCGAAATCAGCCCATCGACCATCTACCGCAAGCGCCAGGGCTGGGCGGACATGCAGGTTGCCAGCTAAGCCGGTGCTGCTGACAAATCTTGTCATGGCCACCGGGCAAGTGTGTTCCACCAAACACGCCGGAGCGCCTGAATGACCACCGCCCATGTTTTCATTGCCACGAGCCTGGATGGCTATATCGCTCGCAAGAACGGCGACATCGACTGGCTGGTCGGGTTTTCGGCGCTGGGCGAGGACCACGGATATGACCGTTTCATCTCCCGGATCGATGCGATCGTCATGGGACGGGGGAGCTTTGAGAAGGTCGCGACGTTTTCGCCCTGGCCGTATGACCGACCCGTGCTGGTGCTGAGCAATAGCCTGAGCAGCGCCGACATTCCCCACAATCTCATCGGCAAGGTTGAAATCATCGCGGCCACGCCGGGCGATGTCCTGGCCCTGGCAGAGCAGCGCGGCTGGCGCCGGGTCTATGTCGATGGCGGCGCCACGATCACATCGTTCCTGCGCGAAGGCCTGATTGCGGACATGGTGGTCAGCCAGGTCCCCGTGCTGATCGGGGATGGGTTGCGGTTGTTCGGGAGCCTTGCGACGGACATTGCCCTTGAGCTTGAGGACACGATGTCGTTCCCCTCGGGGCTGGTGCAATGCCGGTATCGGGTTAAAACCTAAGGCTGTATCGCCATTCACCTGGTGCAGGTCTGCAATTGCAGTTTTCTGCGCTTCCGGTGCTCCCGTACCAAACATACGCTGCGCTCCGGGTCTCGAAAACCGGCATTTCGCCTCCGCCTGAGCTGGATGGCGATACAGCCTAGGGCGTATTGGCTTCCCGCGCCCTAGCACGATCCAGGCCAAGATAGCGTTCGCGCAGGATGACGGCGATGCCGGAGCCCACGATCACCACGGCACCGAGCAGCATGGTCAGTGTCGGTATGTCGGCAAAGATGACGAAGCCGATGAGAATGGTGAGGATCAGCGAAACATATTCGAACGGGGCGATCACCGACATGTCGGCATGGCGGTAGCACGAGGTCAGCAGCAGTTGTCCGATGCCACCAAAGATCCCGGCGCCGATCAGCAGTGCCGCCTGTTCGGGCGTGGGCCAGACCCAGCCGAAGGGGATGGTCAGGAGGCTAAGCACGCTGGCGGTGATGAAGAAATAGGTGACAATGGCCTCTGTGCGTTCGGTCTGCACCAGGGCGCGGACCTGCAGCATGGCAAAGGCGGAGAGAAATGCCGCGGCGAGGGCGGCAAGCGCCCCGATGGTCTCGGCATCGCCCATGGGCGTATCGCCTGAAACCAGGGTAAGGCGTGGCCAGAGGATGATCACCACACCGACCAGACCGACGAGCACAGTGGTCCAACGGAAAACGTGCACCCGCTCATGCAGCAGCACCGCCGAAAGGATGACGATGATCAGCGGCGACGCGTAACCAATCGCCGTTGCCTCGGGCAGCGGCAGGCGTGTGAGGGCAAAGAACCCTAGGCTCATGGAGGCGACGCCGACCAGCCCGCGCAGCACATGGCCAAAGGGGCGGCGGGTCTGGAAAGCCAGGGCCAGGCGCCGGCGCCAGGCGAGAACCGCCAGCACCGGCAGCATGGCGAAGAAAGCGCGGAAGAACACCATTTCCCCGGAGGGAATGGTCTGGGTGGCCTTGAGCATGGTCGCCATGACCACAAAACAGCAGACAGATGTGACCTTGAGGACAATGCCACGAAGCGGATTGTCCCCGGGCGCGGCAGTTTCAACAAGCGGGACGGTCACGTCAGTCCTGTTCCGGGTCGCGGGGCCAGTCCAATGCCGCACCGCCGACCGCACTCTGGGCGTGCCGGAAGACCCTACTTGCCCGCGGCTTCCAGCTTCTCCTTGGCGATGCGGGCAGTGGCAAAGGCCTTGTGCTCTTCGCCCACCGCGCTGCCGGTCTTGACGACCTTGCCGGAAGCATCATGGATTTCCCAGTGCCAATTGGCACTGGCACCGACGCCGCCTGCACGGCGCAACTTGATCTGCAGGGAAGAATTTTCGCTCATGATTGTGCTTATGGCCCAGAGTTGGAGTCGTGGGAAGGGGACTACTGCGGGAGCTGTGGCATTTTATAGGGGATCATGTCGTCCATGATCCGGATTTCGAGGGGCGTGAGACCAAGGCAGTCAAAATATGCCGCTTGTGCCCCTGGCTCGCTCTCCTCGAGCGCCCAGTGGCGAAAACCCTCGCCGCGTTCCTCGCATGCCGCTGCATCATCGTACCAGGTCGGCGGATACAGCGCCGAAGTTTCGCCGCCCGCATCGATCAAGACGGCAATCAAAAGGTACTTCACAGGCTCTATACCTCGGTGACGCTCAGTTCTACCCGGTCCCCGCCGAAGGTCAGCAGATCGCGGATGGGTTCGAATGCGCCATCAGCATAGGGATAGTACCAGGCTTCGTCGACGCCATCCGCCGTCAACGTCTTGATGGTGTAGAAGTGGGCCATGCCAGGACCCTCGTCCTCGCGCCTGGTATCGGAGGCTTCGAGGATGCCCGGATGGACATCATCGAGCGGCACGAAGACCAGTGGTTCGGCGCCAGCGCGCTCAAGCTTCAGGGCCTTGGTCGAGCTAGCGATCTCCGCGTCATCGAAGGAAATATGCACCCGGCCCGCCACCGGCACGATAGTGGGCATTGTCTGCGTCGCGTCGGCCATTTGGGCACCTCACCGCTGGATTGTCTCGTCCAGGGGGTAACGCCTGAGCAAAAACTTAGGTTCACGCGCCTTGACTCGAACCCGACACGATCCCTATATCCCCATCAGCCTGTTAGCACTCGAACTCACTGAGTGCTAACAGGTCCGAAATTGCATTCAGAAATGATGCCAAGAGGTAAAAATCATGGGCTTCCGTCCCCTGCATGACCGCGTGGTCGTCCGTCGCGTCGACAGTGAAGAAAAGACCAAAGGCGGGATCATCATCCCCGACACCGCCAAGGAAAAGCCCTCCGAGGGCGTGATCGTTTCCGTGGGCCCCGGCGCCCGCGATGAGAACGGCAAGATCAATGCGCTGGACGTCAAGGCCGGCGATCGCGTGCTCTTCGGCAAGTGGAGCGGCACCGAGGTCAAGCTCAATGGCGAAGACCTGATCATCATGAAGGAATCGGACATCATGGGCGTGATCGAGGCCTAGGTCATTTGCCCAGCCGGCCTTAGCGGTCTGCAAATGGCAACCTTCTGCGCTCCGGTGCTCACGTACCAAAAGTACGCTCCGCTCCGGTTCTCGAAGCCCACCATTTTCGCCTCGCTCTGATCCGGCCGTTCAAACAACCTACGTTTCCCCACCCGTCCTCCACTCACTTTAAGGAGCGCCTCACATGGCTGCCAAAGAAGTAAAGTTCTCGACCGACGCCCGCGAAAAGATGCTGCGCGGCGTCAACATCCTCGCCAATGCGGTGAAGGTGACGCTCGGCCCCAAGGGTCGTAACGTCGTCATCGAAAAGTCTTTCGGTGCCCCGCGCATCACCAAGGACGGCGTGACCGTCGCCAAGGAAATCGAACTGGAAGACAAGTTCGAGAACCTGGGCGCGCAGCTGCTGCGTTCGGTCGCTTCCAAGACCAATGACATTGCCGGTGACGGCACCACCACCGCCACCGTCCTGGGCCAGGCCATCGTCGTCGAAGGCGTCAAGGCCGTTGCCGCCGGCTTCAACCCGATGGATCTCAAGCGCGGCATCGACCTGGCCGTGACCGACGTGATCGAGAGCCTCAAGGGCTCGTCCAAGAAGATCACCTCGTCCTCCGAAGTTGCCCAGGTCGGCACGATCTCTGCCAATGGCGAAAAGTCCATCGGCGACATGATCGCCGAGGCGATGCAGAAGGTCGGCAATGAAGGCGTGATCACCGTCGAGGAAGCCAAGACCGCCGAGACCGAACTCGATGTCGTTGAAGGCATGCAGTTCGACCGTGGCTATCTCTCGCCCTATTTCGTGACCAATGCAGAGAAGATGACGGCGACCCTCGAGGACCCGTACATCCTGCTGCACGAAAAGAAGCTCTCGAACCTGCAGGCCATCCTGCCGATCCTGGAAGCTGTCGTTCAGTCGCAGCGCCCGCTGCTGATCATCGCCGAAGACGTCGATGGCGAGGCCCTGCCGACCCTGGTCGTCAACCGCCTGCGCGCCGGCCTCAAGGTCGCTGCCG
>CBFGTF010000053.1:0-16369 GCA_965651655.1 uncultured Devosia sp. | reverse complement strand
TGGTGGAACAGACCAATGCCGCCATCGAGCAGACCGAGGCCCAGGCAAGCGAACTCGACCGGATCGTGGCAGTGTTCCGGCAGGCCGGCCCCGGCGTTTTGGCCGCGCCATCCCCGGGCGCCTCAGAGCGGCCTCGCCTGCGGGTCGCCGGTGGCGGCTGGGTCGAGGCCTGACGCCGGTTTGCGTCACGCTCTTTTACGTCAAATTTACCATGATCAAGTATAATCTGCGGGATTGATCCAGATCAAGATTTGGGAGTCGCGATTGGACAAGATCAACACGCAAACAATATTAGCAGGACTTATCCATGACTTCCGCATCGTCGGAACTTCTACAGTCGAGGCTCGACTTCATCGGTCTTGATGACACGGCACGCGGCCATCTCTCCCAAGTCCAGCCCAGCATCGAATTGCATCTGGAAACGGCCCTGGACCTCTTCTACGCCAAGATCGGCACGGTGCCGGCGGTCCGGCGGTTCTTTGATGGCAAGCCGCAGATGGACCGCGCCAAGTCCAAGCAGATGGGCCATTGGCAGGCGATCGCCACCGGGCAGCTCGACGATGCCTATATGGAAGCGAGCAGCCGCGTCGGCCTGCGCCATGCCCAGATCGGGCTGGAACCGCGCTGGCACATCGGCGGCTATGGCGTGATCATGGAAACCCTGGTGCGCGGAATCATCCACGATGCCATGGCAGCGGCGCTTCAGCCGCAAAAGGGCCGCTTCGGCATCCTGGCGCCGCGCAAGCCGGACGATGTGCTGGCCGATGCGGACGCGATGGCGGAAGCAGTGGTGGCGGTGCTCAAATCCATGCTGCTCGACATCGATATCGGGGTCACCGCCTATTTCGACAAGCTGACCGGCGATGCGCGCCAGGCCGATGACGCGGCCCGCGCCAGGATCGGGAAGGCCGTGGCGGCAACCGGCGCCGTGCTCAAGGATGTCGCTCATGGCGATCTCACCAGCCGGGTGACCGAGACGCTCGATCCCGAGTTCGACCAGATCAAGGACGATACCAATGCGGTGGCCGAAAAGCTTGCCGACATTGTCGGCCAGCTCCAGCAGACCTCGCGTTCGCTCAAGACAGCGACGGGCGAGATTCTCTCGGGCGCCAATGACCTGGCCGACCGCACCACGCGGCAGGCGGCCACTATCGAGGAGACCACGGCTTCAATCGAGCAGCTGTCGTCGGCGGTGGTGGACAATGCCAAGCGTGCCGCCGCGGCCAGCGAGACTGCCCGCAAGCTGTCGCAAAGCGCCACCGATGGTGGTGTGGTGATGGGCAATGCCACCCAGGCCATGAGCGCCATCGAGACCTCGTCGGGCAAGATTTCCAATATTATCGGGCTGATCGACGACATTGCCTTCCAGACCAACCTGCTGGCCCTCAATGCCTCGGTGGAAGCCGCCCGTGCCGGCGAGGCCGGCAAGGGTTTTGCCGTGGTGGCGGTGGAAGTTCGCCGCCTGGCACAGAGCGCGGCCCAGGCCTCGAGCGAGGTCAAGCAATTGATCGAAGCCAGCGCGGGCGAAGTGCGCAACGGCACCCAGCTGGTGGCGCGGGCAGCAGAAACCCTGATGGACATCCAGACGCGGGCCGAGGAAAGCGCCATGCTGATCGACACCATCGCCCAGGCCAATGCAGCCCAGTCGGCCTCGCTTGAAGAGGTCACCGTGGCCGTGCGGCAGATGGATGAAATGACCCAGCACAATGCGGCGCTGGTGGAAGAGACCAATGCCGCCATCGAACAGACCGAGGCCCAGGCCAGCGAACTGGACCAGATCGTGGAGGTGTTCCGCACCGGCAATGGCGTGGTGCAGGCGCCGCGAGAAAGCCGCAGCCGGCCGAAGCCGGTGGCGCAGACACTTGGCAACACGGCTCTGGCGACCGACTGGGAAGCATTCTGAGCGCAAGGGCTGCTGACAACGTGTGACAGCAAAACCCGCATATCATCCAGGCGCGCCATCAAGCGCGCCTGGGAGAATGCCGTGCAGATATCAGCGCCTGTGAGGTCTGGCCGGTCCGATGCCGGTCGTGGCACTTGCCTGAACGCGGCAGGGTGAGCCAGTGAGCGGCCCCCGGATGACAGAGCTCGATGAATTGCTTGAGCCGCTTCCCCCAGGGATCGGCGCGCTGAGCCGGTCGCTCGCGGACTTGATCGGGGCGGTGCCGGGACTGTCGGGCGCTGTCCGGCTCGGATGGCGCTCGATCAACTTCCGGCATGAGCAGGCTGGCCATATCTGCGCGATCTTTCCCCATGCCGACCGCGTGTCGCTTTATTTCGAGCATGGGCGGATGCTCGACGATCCGGACGGGCTGCTGGAGGGTGATCTCAAGAAGGGGCGGTTTGTGAAGCTGGTTCCCGACCAGCCGGTGCCGGGAGACGCCATATTGGTGCTGGTGGCGGAGGCCATTGCCCTGCGGAGCTGAATCTTCGTTTCCAGGCAAAGCGCTTCATACGTAGAAGCCGATAAGAGCTTATTAACCATAGAATTTACCCCGGCGCGTTCTCATAGGCCAAGAACGGTTTGATGGAATATCGGGGGCCTCGATGCAGGACAAACTTCAGCAGCGGCTCGACTTCCTGGGGCTTGGCGAAGGGATCGAGGCAAAGCTGGCGCCCATCTCCGCCAGTGTCACCGAACACCTCTCCGCCGGTTTGCAGCGCTTCAATGCCCGGATCGCCACGACCCCGAGTGCGGCGCGTTTTCTTTATGGCCGGGACACTATCGAGGGGAACAATGGCGGCCCGGCGGCGCATTGGCAGGCCCTCGTGGCGGGGCGGCTCGATGCGGGTTTTGCCGAGGCGGCCACCCGGACCGGGCAGCGCCATGCCCGCATCGGCGTCGAGCCACGCTGGCATGCAGGCTGTCATGCCGTGATCGCCCAGGCGCTGATCAGGGGCGTCATCGGCGATGGCGTTGCCGCAGCGCTGCAGCAACGTCGCGGCCCGCTGGGATTGCTGGCCATGGACCCGGCGCCCGTGCTCGCCGCCACCGAGATCATGGGAGAGGGTCTCTCGGCCCTGGTCGGTGCCATCATTGTCGATCTCGACCTGACCTTTTCGGGCTATGCGGACAAATTGCGCCAGGATGCCCAGGCCCAGATCGAGGCGCAGCAGGCACGGTTGCGGCGGAGCGTGGAGCAGGCCGGCATGGTGCTCGAACTGGCTGCCGAGGGGCGCCGCGACGATTCGATGATGGCCCAACCCGATGCAGACCTGGCGCCGCTGCGGGCCGGGGCCGAAAAGCTGGCAGACCGGGTGACCGGGCTGATCGAGGACCTGGCCCTGTCGGGTCGAGCGGTGAAGGCGCTGGCCAGCGACGTCGTCGAGAGTGGGCGGCTCCTGGTGACAGTCCGCTCGGCGCAGGCGACGGAAGCCACTGGGCTGGCCTCGACCCTGGCCGAAGCGGCCGGTGGCGCGGTGATCATGGCGGACCATCTTGCCGATATGGGCCGGGCCGGCAGGGCACAGGCGCGCCGATGCGGCAAGGGCCAGCGGGCGCTTGAGGCGGTCCGCACCACCGTCCGTACGCTCGCCAGCGATGCCGAAGAGGACAAGGGCGCCAGCGAAAAGGCCGATGCGCTGAGCTTGGCGGCCAATCTGCTGGTGGCGCGGCTTCCTGCGGGCGAGCCGCTGCACGAGGACATGCGCGCGCTGGCCAAGGGCATGGCGCAACTGGCAGGGCAATTGCGTTCAGGGCAGAACAGGCGGCTGCGTGCACTTGAGGAAGCCGGCGCGGCGCTGGACCCTATTGCCCGATTGTTGGACCGGATGGCCGAGGAAAGCGGAGCAGGACTGCGGGTGCTGGCGGCGCTGGAGCGCGACGGGCAGCGGCAGGCCGAGCGCCTTGGGGCCGCAACGGAGCTGGCGCGGGGACTGGAGAGCGATCTGCAGGCCGATCTGGTGCAGGTGGAAGGCGTCAACCGGCGATTGAGAGAGACCATGGAAGGTGCCGATTCCCTGGTCGGGCTTGCCGGCACGCTTGCCGGTGAGGGTGACGCGCCGGAAGTGGCCGATGCGGCCGGCGCCTTTCCCGCTCCGGACCATGCGGCGCTGGCGGCGCATTGGCATGTGCTCTGAGCGGCACAAGGCTCTTGACCCATTGCCCTTTTGCCCCGCGCCGGGCAAAAAGCGCCGACCAGCAGCGGAGGCTCGGGGATGGCGCGAATTGGCCTGGTGGCCCATGACGACAAGAAGGATGATCTCTGCCGTTGGGCCGAGGCGCATAAGCACAAGCTGGGCCAGCATGAATTGTGGGGCACCGGCACCACCGGGAGCCGGGTGACGGCAGCCACGGGCCTGCATGTGCATTTGCTCAAGAGCGGGCCCCTGGGTGGCGACCAGCAGCTGGGCGCGATGATCTGCGAGGGACGGCTGGACGTCCTCATCTTCTTCATCGATCCACTCTCGGCCCAGCCGCATGACGTCGATGTGAAGGCGCTGACGCGTCTGGCCACGCTCTATGATGTGCCCCTGGCCAACAACAAATCCACAGCAGACGCCGTGCTGGCGGCGGTTTGACCGTTTGGTTAAGGTTGAATTTGACGCGCTGTTGTGAGCAGATGCCGCAAAATCGCCCGGATTGAACCGGGCAGGCATGGCATTTCAGGCAACCGGGGCTTTCAGCAACTTGTCCTCCGACTTGGTCATCGACGTTCGCAACGTCTCAAAACGCTTTGGCGGGCTCACCGCCGTCAATAATTGCTCTTTGTCGGTCCGGCGCGGCTCCATCACCGGGCTGATCGGACCCAATGGCGCGGGCAAGTCGACCCTGTTCAACATGGTGGGGGGCAATATCACCCCCGATAGCGGGCAGGTCATCTTCGATGGCCAGGACGTGACCGGCTTCAAGCCGCATCAATTGTTTCGCATCGGCATGCTGCGCACCTTCCAGATCGCGCATGAATTTTCGCAGATGACGGCGCTGGAAAACCTGATGATGGTGCCGGGCGACCAGCCGGGCGAGCATCTGCTCGATACCTGGTTCCGGCCACGCCTGGTCCGGAGCCGCGAGACCGATGTGCGCAAGAAAGCGCTCGACGTCATCGATTTCCTCAAACTGGGGCATGTGCGGGACGAACTGGCGGGCAATCTTTCGGGCGGGCAGAAGAAGCTGCTCGAGCTCGGGCGCACCATGATGGTCGATGCACGGATCGTGCTGCTCGACGAGGTGGCGGCGGGCGTCAACAAGACGCTGCTCAACGACCTGGCCGGCAATATCGAGCGGATGAATCGCGAGCTGGGCTATACTTTCTTCGTCATCGAGCACGACATGGACCTGATCGGGCGGCTCTGCGATCCGGTGATCGTCATGGCGCAGGGCGAGAAGATCGCCGAAGGCCCGATGGCCGAAATCCGCGCCAATCCGGCGATCGTCGAAGCCTATTTCGGCACGCCGGTGGAGGCCGTCTAGTCATGGCATTGATCGAATTGAAACACGTGGTCGGTGGTTATGGCGGTGCGCCGATTCTGAACGGCGTCAACATTGCCATCGAGAAGAGCGATATCGGCGTCATTGTCGGCCCCAATGGGGCGGGCAAATCGACCACGCTCAAGGCCATTTTCGGGCTGCTGAAAGTCACGGGCGGCACGATCGATTTCGGCGGCGAGAATATCGCCAACTCGCTTCCCGACAAACTGGTCCCCAAGGGCCTGAGCTTCGTGCCGCAGGAAAAGAACGTCTTCACCTCGATGAGCGTCGAGGAAAACCTCGAAATGGGTGCCTTCACCCGCAGGGATGATTTCGCGGACACCATGCAATGGGTCTATGACATGTTCCCGGTGCTGGCCGAAAAGCGCCGCCAGCCGGCGGGCGAGCTTTCGGGCGGGCAGCGGCAGATGGTGGCCATGGGCCGGGCATTGATGAGCAAGCCGAGCCTTTTGATGCTCGACGAACCTTCGGCGGGTCTCTCACCCCGCTATGTCATCGAGATCTTCGAGACCATCAAGCGGGTCAATTCCGAGGGCGTGGGTATTCTCATGGTCGAGCAGAATGCGCGCCAGGCGCTTGCCTTTGCCAGCAAGGGGTTCGTCCTCGCCAGCGGGCAGAACCGCTTTACCGGCACGGGGGCCGAGCTGATCGCCGACCCCGAAGTCGCCAAGTCGTTCCTGGGGGGCTGAGCCGTGACCGAGATAGTCTTTTTCATCAACCAGGTGGTGATTTCCGGCCTTGTTCTGGGCTGCATCTATGCCTTGGGGGCCATCGGCATCACGCTGATCTTCGGCATATTGCGCTTTGCCCATTTCGCCCATTCCGAGCTGATGACGGGCGGGGCGTTCATCGCCTTTCTCCTGGCCTCGGGCTTTGCCGCCTGGGGCATCGTCACGCCCATCCCGACCGGTTTCGTGGTGCTGCCCATTGCCATGGTGCTGGCGGCCATTCTGGCGCTGGGCATCGACAAGGGCTTTTACGCGCCGCTCCGGAAGCGTGGCGCCAAGCCGGTGACGCTGCTGATTGCCTCGATCGGCGTGACGCTGATGGTGCAGGGGCTGATCCGGCTGTTCTTCGGGGCCGGGTCCTATTCGTTCTTCGAGAACGAGCCCAAGGAAATCTTCCGCATCGATACTTCGGCGCTGGGCTCGACGCGGCCGCTGGTGATCACCGAGCCGCAGGTGCTGATGATCCTCGTGACCCTGGTTTCGGTCATCGCGCTGCACTTCTTCCTCACCCGTTCGCGGCTGGGCAAGGCGATGCGCGCCATGGCCGACAATCCGGACCTGGCGCAGGTCTCGGGCATCAATACGGCGCTGGTGGTGCGGGTCACCTGGGTGATCGCCGGGGCGCTGGGCTGCATGGCCGGCACCATGCTGGCGCTGGACGTGACGCTGAAGCCTGACCTGGCCTTCAACATCATCCTGCCCATCTTCGCCGCCGCCATCGTGGGCGGTCTCGGCCAGGCCTATGGCGCCATTGCCGGAGGCCTGCTCATCGGTTTTGCCGAAACCCTGGCCGTGTTCAACTGGACCATGCTGTTCCGGCCGCTCAACGCCATTTTGCCCGACTGGATGCAATTGCCATCTACGCTGGCGCTGGTGCCCACCGAATACAAGCTCACCGTTGCCTTCGTGATCCTGGTGGTGACGCTGCTTGTCCGGCCCACCGGCATCTTCAAGGGAGCCTCGTCATGATCCAGCGTTCCCTCATGCTTTTCGGTGGTCTGTTCGTGCTGATCCTGGCCATTGGCTGGGTCATGGGCATGCCCTTTACCTCCTCGCGCCTGGTGGAAGCGGCGGCCTATGCGCTGATTGCGCTGGGGCTCAATATCCAGTGGGGTTATGGCGGGCTGTTCAATTTCGGCATCATGGGGTTCCTGATGGTGGGCGGCGCGGCCGTCACCTTCATCTCCTTCCCGGTCAATCCGGCCTTCTGGGGTTCCGAGGGCCCGATGATGCTGGGACGGGCGCTCCTGGCCTTTGCCGGCGGGGCGCTATTGGTACTGGGCGCCCGCAAGGCAGACCGCATCGGGGTGACCGGCAAGTGGAAGGCGGCGCTGACCGTCCTGGCCTGGTTCGTCGCCTATGTGCTCTATCGCAGCCAGCTCGATCCGGCTGCCGCCTATATCGAAAGCGCCGGTGGTGGCTGGATCGGCGGGCTGGGCGCCCATCCGGTGCTGGGCTGGCTGTTTGGCGGCGTGCTGGCGGCGGGCATTGCCTATGTCATCGGCAAGATCTGCCTTGGCCTTCGTACCGATTATCTCGCCATTGCCACGATCGGCATTTCCGAGATCATCCGCGCGCTGATCAAGAACATGGACTGGCTGACCCGCGGCACGCTGACCGTGTCGCCCATTCCCTGGCCGACGCCTCTGCCGCAGGACTATGCGGCAGGCGGCATGGATGCGGGCTCTTCGCTGCTGCTGGCGCGCGGCGGCTACCTGCTGCTGGCGCTGGTGGTGCTGGGCCTGGTCATGTGGCTGATCAGCCGCGCCTATGCCGGGCCATGGGGCCGGATGATGCGGGCCATCCGCGACAATCACATCGCTGCTTCCTCGATGGGCAAGAATGTCACCGCGCGGCAGCTCGAAATCTTCGTCTTCGGCTCGGTGCTGATGGGCATTGGCGGGGCGATGCTGGTCAGCTTCGTGCAGATTTTCGATCCGTCCAGCTATCAGCCGATCAACCATACCTTCCTCATCTGGGTCATGGTGATCGTGGGTGGTGCCGGCAATAATTGGGGCGCGCTGTTCGGCGCCGTGCTGATCTGGCTTGTCTGGGTCGTGTCCGAGCCGCTGGCCAAGATGGTGTTCGACTTTGTCAGCTATTGGTCGACCCAGGCCGGCTGGGGCGCCATTCCCGAAATCGAGGCGCGCTCGGCGCAGATGCGGGTGTTCGTCTTGGGACTGGTGATCACCATTGCGCTCAGGTTCGCACCGAAGGGGCTGATCCCGGAAGTGGTGAAGCGCGAGGATGCTCGGAGCTAGACGGTTTTCTTCGCCGTCATCCACAGCCATTCGGTGGGCAGCGCATCAAAACCGCTGCCCATATTGGTCTCGAGCATCAGGTCGGTCCAGCCGGCGGCGGCATAGGCGGCCAGAAGCGCTTCGGATGTGGGGTAATTGTAGTAGCGCCCCATGCCGTCCCGGCCTTCGCCTGCCCCACCCTTGAAACTGGCCACGAAGACGCCGCCGGGCCGCAGGGCGCGGTGGATGCGGCCCAGAACATCCGGAAGGGTCTGGGCGGGCACATGCAGCAGGCTGGCGCAGGCCCAGACCGCGTCATAGGCGGCGTCCGCATCGAGCGCCTCGAAGCGCAGTACCCGCGCATGCTCTCCTATCCGCTTTTTCGCCTCGGCCACCAGTTCTGGCGTGCCATCGGTGGCATCGACGTCAAAGCCGCGCGCCAGCATATGGGCGGCATCCATGCCATTGCCGCAGCCGAGTTCAAGAATGCGCGCGCCCGGCTGCAATGCCGATAGAAACATTTCCAGTCGCTCACCGCTCGGACCTGTCCGGTGCTGCGCATAGGTCGCGGCGTTGTCGGCGTAGAAGCGCAGGGTTCTCTCGTCGGCCATCTTCATCTCCCAGAGAAAAGGCCCGGGATTGCTCCCGGGCCTCTGTGTATCGAGTGTTCGTGCCCTGTGCGCATAGCGCTTCGGGCCTAGTCTCCGCAAAACCCTCCACTGGAGGGTTTTGCCGGCTTTCGCCGGATGGAGCCTAGTCAATCAGGCCCTTTTCGACGAACGAGCCGCCTTCGACGGCCAGTTCGACGATGATGCCGTCCACGTCGCCGGCTTCGTCGAAGTCGAGCGCGCCACCGGCACCTTCATAGTCGATGTCGGTACCGGCAGCGATCAGTTCCTTGGCCTTGGTCCATTCGCCCGGCAGGATCTTCTCGCCCGGAGCCGATGCGACTTCGCGCAGAGCGGCGGCAATGCCGGCGCGGTCGGTCGAGCCGGCCTTCTCGATGGCGAGAGCCAGGAGGAAGGCGGCGTCATAGGCCTGCGGAGCATAGGTGGCGTTGGCGGTGAAGCCTTCGCCGGTGAAGGCATTGTAGATGTCCACGGCTTCACCGGTCGGGGCGCCGGCGCGGGTGGCGATCAGGCCTTCCACGGCAGCAGCATCGATACCGGTCAGCAGGTCGTCGCCGACCATGCCGTCGCCACCAACGTAGGTGGTGAAGTTGCCGCTTTCGACAGCCTGACGCAGCACGGTGTTACCCGATGCATTGGCATAGGCGAGGATGACGAGGTTCTGCGAAGCGACCAGGTTGCCCAGCTCGGCGCGGTAGTCGGCCTTGCCTTCTTCGTGAGCAATGTTGGCAGCCACGGTGCCGCCACCAGCGGTGTAGGCAGCAGCCAGCGCATCGGCAAAGCCCTTGCCGTAGTCATTGTTGACATAGGTGATGGCAATGTCGTTGACGCCCTTGGCGAGCAGCAGTTCGGCCATCTTCACGCCCTGGAGCGCGTCGGACGGGGTGGTGCGGTAGACAAGGTCATTGTCTTCCAGCGTGGTCAGGGCCGGAGCCGAGGAGGCTGGCGACACGAAAACCACGCCACCCGACAGGCCCGAGCCGTTGAACGCGCCGATGGTTTCACCGGTGCAGAGGCCGCCGACGACGGCGACGACGTTGTCGGTGTTGATGACCTTGTCGGCTGCGGTTGCACCGCCGGTTGCGTCACAGGCGCTGTCGGCCGAGATCATGGTGAGCTCACCGCCCAGGATGCCGCCCTGTTCGTTGACCTGGTTCACAGCGAGCTGGGCGCCAGCCAGGATCGGGGGGGCGAGCGATTCAATCGGGCCGGTGAGGCCGCCGACGAAACCGATGGTGGCACCGCTGTCCTGGGCCAGGGCCGGAGCGGCAATGGTCAGGGTGGTGGCGGCGACCGCCAGGGTCAGGGTTTTCTTGAACATGGAAGTCCCTCTGTTTCGGTTGCGCGCCGGGTGGCCTTGCTGACCCCCTTCTTGCGGCGCGGCAACAGGTAAAGGAGGCGCGATGCGCGCCCCGCTGGGCCAGACTGTTGCACATCCGGGGCGGCCATGTCACCGGGATTTGCGCGCCAAATCCGTTACCCGCCACAGTTGCTTAACGGATACGGGTTGGGCATAGACTGGCGGGTGGTCCGGAAGGGATCGACAAGGTCAATGATGAGATTTTTGCGCCCCGCCCTTGTTGCCGTCGCACTCGCCCTGTCGGTGCCGCCGACACTGGCGCAGATCACCGTGCTCGATTCCGCCCAGGATGCCGCGGCGCCACCGGCCCCGACCGTGGAGGCGGCTGCGCCACCCCCCTGTGGCCGCCGGACCGTGTCGATTGCGCGAATGAGCTGGCCCTCGGCCGCGATCCTGGCGGAAATCCATGCCCGTATCCTTGCCAGCGCTTTCGAATGCGACGTGCGTATCGTCGCCGGTGACCTGGCCGCGACGATCTCCTCCATGGGGTCGACCGGGCAGCCGCAGGTGGCGCCCGAAATGTGGATCAACCGCATAGCCGACCTCTGGAACGGTGCCATGGAAGGCCAGCAGGTGCGCAGCGCCGCCGCGACCTATAGCCAGAGCCAGTTCGAGGGCTGGTACATGCCCTCGACGCTGGCGGGCAGCTTCACCGAGACGCCGGTGGCGGCCGAACTGGCGCTGGCCCTGCCGCAATTGCGGGCCGATGGGCGCATGCGCTTCATCTCCTGCCCCGTGGACTGGGCCTGCTCGATCATCAACCGCAACCTGATTGCAGCCCATGGGCTGACCGGCATGGTCGAACTGGTGGAGCCGGCCAACAGACTGGAAATGGACCGGCTGATCGCCGAGGGGCTCAACCGGCGCGAGCCCTTCCTGTTCTACTATTGGCAACCCAATGCCATCCTGGCGCAGCTCGATTTCACCGCCATCGACATGGGTGCCTATGACGAGGCTGCGGCCCAATGCCTGGCCGAGCGGATATGCGCCGATCCCAGGCCATCGGCTTTTCCCAGCGACAGCGTGGTGATTGCCCTGGCCGAGCGCGTGTTTACCGACAGCCCCCTGGTTGCGGGCTATTTCCAGCGGGCCAGCCTGCCGCTCGACGAGATGAACAGGCTCCTGGCCCAGCTCAATGAACAGGGGGGCACGGTGGAAGCCGTTGCCGACCGCTTCGTGGCGGAGCGTGCCGATCTCTGGCAGTCCTGGGTCGGGGCGCTGCCCTGATCGCAGCATTGTCGGTCTGCAATTATTGTGAGATTTTTTCGACTTTGGATAAGTCGAATTTTTACCTGTTTGCTGTTTGGGCAATCAAGAAGTAAAAGCCGTTCAATCATATTTCGAAGTTTTTCAGTCCGCATCGGCAAGAAGATGCGCGCTTCTTCGTCTGTTATTGCTCAACTATTGCCGGATTTGACACACAATTCTGCCATCTTTATGGTCCGCGTCATTCCACAACCGCAGGAGTTGACCTGATGATTTTGAAATCCGGTGGCATTGCCGCCGCGATCGCTGTTGCCTTTTTGTCGGCGACCAGCCTTCCCGCCATTGCCCAGGATGCAGATGCCGCAGCATGTGGTACCGACCGCACCATCGACATCGCCGAGATGACATGGCCCTCCGCTGCAGCCCTGGCGCATATCCATGCGACAATCCTGGAACAGGGTTATGGCTGCGACGTCGAGATCGTGGCCGGTGATACGGTGCCGACCTCGTCCTCGATGATGAGCCGTGGCACCCCGGCCGTGGCGCCGGAACTCTGGACCAGCGCCATCGAAGAGGCCTGGGGCGCCGCCATTGAAGAGGGCACGGTGGTTGAATTGTCCGATGCCATTACCGATGGCACCGTGGAAGGCTGGTTCATTCCCGAATATACCCAGGCCGAATATCCCGAGCTGACCACTGCCGAGGCCGTGATCGCCCGTCCCGACCTGTTCGCCGATCCGGAAGATCCCAGCCAGGGACGGCTCTATTCCTGCCCGCCGGGCTGGGCCTGCGAGCTCTCGACCTCGGCCCTGTTCGAGGCCTTCGACATGGATGAGACCTGGAACCTGTTCTCGCCCGGTTCGGGCGGTGCGCTGGACGCTTCGATCGCCCGCGCCTTCACCCGCGAAGACCCGATCCTGTTCTACTATTGGGGTCCGACGGCCATCCTGGGCAAGTACCCGGCGGTGCAGGTTGAAATTGGCGAGGCCAATATGGAGGTCTACCAGTGCAATACCGATCCCGAGTGTGACGAGCCGGCCGGCGTGACGGCCTATCCCTCGAGCCCCGCCGTGGTGGGCGCGGCCGCCTGGATCCAGGAGGAGGCTCCCAATGTGGCGCAGTATTTCTCCAAGGTCGGTCTCTCCAATGCCGAGATTTCCGAGCTCCTGGTCTATGGCGACGAGAACCAGGCCGATGCCGAGGCCACGGCCGAGAACTTCCTCATGACCAAGCAGGACCTGTGGACCAGCTGGGTCCCGGCTGAAGTGGCCGAAAAGGTGCTGGCAGCCCTGGGCTAATGCCGGCGCACAGCTTTCCTCACGGCGGCCGGGTTTCGACCCGGCCGCTTTGTGCGTCCGATCCCCAAGCCAACCTGGCGCTGGTTTCGGGATCGCACGCGGCCTTTGTGATTGCCGATAAGAAGGAACACAGATGTTTCCCGAACTGATCGATACCCGCCCCTGGCGCCGCGCCGTCGACGATGCCCTCAACTGGGTGGTCCGCAACTGGAGCGACGAATTCGAGGCGGCTGCCTATCCGCTGCTGATGCTGCTCAACTTCATCGAGGACCTGCTGATCGCCACACCCTTCTGGCTGATCATGGCGATCCTGGTGGGCGTTGCCTTTCTGGCGACGCGGCGCTGGCAATTGCCGCTCATCGTTTTCGTTTCGCTGGTCTTTCTCGGGGTGATGGACCTTTGGAAGGACGCCATGACCACCATGGCGCTGATGATCGCGGCGACACTGACCGCCATTGTCATTTCCATTCCCTTTGGCGTGTGGATGAGCCGCTCGGCCCGGGTGCGGCAGGTGATCACGCCGATACTGGACCTGATGCAGACCCTGCCCAGCTTCGTCTATCTCATCCCAACGGTGATGATCTTCGGGCCCGGCAAGATCCCGGCGCTGATCGCCACCATCGTCTATGCCGCGCCGCCTCTGGTGCGGCTGTCTGACCTGGGGCTGCGGTCGGTCGATCCGGCGGTGATGGAGGCCAGCCGCGCTTTTGGCACCACGCCATCGCAACGCCTGTTCGGCGTGCAGATTCCGCTGGCCCTGCCCACGATCCTCGCCGGCATCAACCAGACCACGATGATGGCGCTGTCGATGGTGGTTATCGCCTCGATGATCGGGGCCGGGGGGCTGGGCTATCAGGTGCTGCAGGGCATCGGCCGGCTCGAAGTCAGCCGCGGCCTGTTTGCGGGCCTCGGGATCGTCGCCCTCGCGATCATCTTCGATCGCATCACACAATCCTTCGGCAAACAGCTCCAGGCCCGCATCGGCCTGATGGAGGCGCGCTGACATGCATGACGTGAAAACCGATACCGACTTCGCCATTTCCATGCGCGGGGTCACCAAGATCTTCGGCGACAACCCGCAGGCCGCGCTTGAACTGCTGCGCTCGGGCAAGTCGAAGCCCGAGGTGCAGGCCCAGACCAATCATGTGGTGGGACTCGACAATGTCTCGCTCGATATTGCGCGCGGCCAGATTTTCGTGGTCATGGGCCTGTCCGGGTCCGGCAAGTCGACGCTGATCCGCCACGTCAACCGGCTGATCGACCCGACCGCCGGGGAGATCGTGGTCGAGGGCAATGACGTGCTCAAGATGAGCCTTTCCGAACTGCGTGCCTATCGGCGCAGCACGGTGGCCATGGTGTTCCAGAAATTCGGCCTCCTGCCGCATCGGTCGGTGATCGACAATGTCGCCTATGGGCTGGAGGTGCGCGGCGTGCCCAAGGGCGAACGGATGGAAAGGGCGGCCAAGTGGATCGAGACCGTGGGGCTTTCCGGCTATGAACAGAGCCGGCCGCGGCAGCTTTCCGGCGGGCAGCAGCAGCGCGTGGGCCTGGCCCGCGCCCTGGCGCTCGACACCGACATCATCCTGATGGACGAGGCCTTCTCGGCGCTCGATCCGCTGATCCGCTCGGGCATGCAGGACCAGTTGGTCGAGCTGCAGAAATCGCTGGGCAAGACGATCCTGTTCATCACCCATGATTTCGACGAGGCGCTCAAGATCGCCGACCGCATCGCCGTGCTCAAGGACGGGGCAGTGCAGCAGGAGGGCAAGCCCGAGGATATCGTGCTCAAGCCCGCCAACGAGCATATCGAGGAATTCGTGCGCGAGGTGAACAAGGCCCGCGCCATCCATGTGCGCACCATCATGGAAAAGGGGCAGTTCGAGGACTGCGAATACAAGGTGCCGGCCAATGCCCGCTGCGAGGATGTGCTGCCCTATTTCGCCGAGCATCAATGGGTGGGCGTCACCAATGACGAGGGGATCCAGATCGGACGGGTCACAGCCAAGCGGGTGATCGGCGCCCTGGCCCGCTATACGCCGGGCGTGGGCGAGGGGAACCAGGCCGCCTGAGCGGAAGATTTGGCTGCGACAGCTCCATGACAGCTTTGCGCCGCTGCCAGTTGCGTCAGGCACAAGCGCGTGGCTATAACGGGCCATTGCGCGCCGGCGCCAAGCCTGCGGACCCGAACCGGGACGTGTCACCACGCCAGGAACGGGACGCAGGGGCTTATGGGGAGATCGAGCCTTGGAATTGAAGCGGATCAACGATCACGTCAGCGTTTCTGGACAAATCCAGCCGGAAGACGTGGCAACGCTCAAGGACCTGGGCTTTGTCGCCATCGTCAACAACCGGCCGGACGGGGAATCGCCCGACCAGCCGCAGGGTGCCGCAATCGAAGCGGCGGCACTGGCCGCAGGTATCGCCTATCATGCCATTCCGCTGGGACGGGAAGGGGTCAGCCCCGAACTCGTCAATGCAACCAAGGCCGTTCTCGAGGGGAGTGACGGCCCGGTATTCTGCTTCTGCCGGTCGGGCACACGCTCGACCACGCTCTGGGCGCTGAGCCAGGCCGGGACTGCCCCGGCCGGCACGATCATCTCCCAGGCGGCCGAGGCGGGTTATGACATGAGCCACCTGGCCGGGTATCTCGGCCAGAACTGAAAGAGAGTACGGCGGTTGGGCGGTCAACCGTCCCGTCCGCCGCCTATTGCTGAGCCGACCCCCTGCGGGTCCATGCCCCCTCATGCTCGGAACGGACAAAGATGCCCATCAAGAAAATCCTCGTCGCCAATCGCAGCGAAATCGCCATCCGCGTCTTTCGCGCCGCCAATGAACTGGGTCTGAAGACCGTTGCGGCCTATGCCGAAGAAGACAAGCTGGCGCTGCACCGGTTCAAGGCCGACGAGGCTTATCTCATCGGCAAGGGCAAGGGTCCGGTCGAGGCCTATCTGCAGATCGACGAATATATCCGCATTGCCCGGATTTCGGGCGCCGATGCCATCCATCCCGGCTATGGCCTTCTCTCGGAAAGCCCCGAATTCGTCGATGCCTGCGAGGATGCCGGCATCATTTTCATCGGGCCGCGTGCGCAGACCATGCGCGATCTGGGCAACAAGGTCGCTGCCCGCAACATGGCGCTGGCTTCCAATGTGCCGGTGGTGCCGGCCACCGAGGCGCTGCCCGACGATCCCGAAGAGATCAAGCGTCTCGCCGCCGAGATTGGCTATCCGCTGATGCTCAAGGCGAGCTGGGGCGGTGGCGGGCGCGGCATGCGCCGCATCATGGATGAGAAGAGCCTTATCTCGGAAGTTTCGGAAGGCAAGCGCGAGGCCAAGGCCGCCTTCGGCAAGGACGAGATGTATCTCGAAAAGCTGATCGAGCGCGCCCGCCACGTCGAGGTGCAGCTGATCGGCGACGACCATGGCAATCTCGTGCATCTGTTCGAGCGCGACTGCTCGGTGCAGCGCCGCAACCAGA
>CBFGTF010000052.1:0-17309 GCA_965651655.1 uncultured Devosia sp. | reverse complement strand
GCCTCAGCCTGAGCTGAATGTCGATACAGCCTGGGCCAAGTCAGCCGCCATTGCCGGTCTCGACTTCGGGGGCCGGCGCATCGGGTTCGGTGGGCGTGGACTGGCTGAAGCTGGAATTGTCGCGCAGGAACGTGGTCACTTCATTGTCCAATGCCACGAGGAAATCACTGATCCGCAGCCCGTTAGAGCCGAGATCATGCAAGGCGCCAATCGAGGCCGAACGCATGTCCACGGCCGCACCGCCGGCAATGGCGGAAACCCGCAAGACGGCCTCCTCGCGCCAACCGACCAGAGTCACGATGCGTGCATTGAGCCGTCCCGGCTCATCGCCAACCGGCTCACGGCGCTGGCGAATATCCCAGCCTTCGACCTCGACCAGATGCTCGACGATGGCAAAAAGCTGCAGGACATCCAGCGGATAGGTGCGCGTGGTGGCATTGGGGAAGAAACGCTGCTGGTCCTCGGCCGTCAGCGCGCGCGGCGGCGGCATGGCGGCGGTGTCCGGCTCAAAGATCAAAGGCAGATCGCTTCGTGGCGCAGTCGCGATATCGGTGACAATGGGATAACGCAGCGCCAAAGAGCCGTAGTAGATGAACGGGGTAAGGCAAACGAGGCCCAGGAACAGCCCGGCCAGCGCCCTGCCCCAGCCCTGGTCTCCCGTGTGCCAGAGCCGCGCCAGGGCCACGAAGGCGGACAGGACCGCGAAGGTGGCGACGGCACCGGCAAACAGGGCAACGACCAGGAATATCCCCGAATCGAAAAACCGCTCGCGATGCATGATGACAGGCACCACGGTCAGCGGAACCGCAAGCCCGCCCAGCCGCCGCGCCAGGATCGCCCATTTGGAGGTTCTGATCAGTATCCGCACGAAGACTCGTCCCCAATCCGGCGCGCAGAATAGCCGCAAGGTCTTTCGCTAGTTTGAAGAAAAGCATCCGCAGGCCCCAGGGCGACCTTCTCCCTGGGAAGCGGATACCGGCATCAAGGGTAGAGCCGAGCGCTCTCCCACTGGCTGCCGAGGTCGGTACGCGTGAAACGGATGCGATCATGCAGGCGGAATTCGCCATCCTTCCAGAACTCGATGCTCAGCGGCACGAGGCGGAAGCCCGACCAGTGCGGGGGGCGGGGCATGTCGCCTTCCCCGACCATGGCGGTCAGGCTGGCAACTTCGTCCATCATCTGCTGCCGGCTGGACAGCGGCCGGGACTGTTTCGAGGTCGCCGAGGCAATCCGGCTGCCCCTGGCACGCGAGGCAAAATACTCGTCGGCCTCGGCTTCGGACACCTGCTCCACCGGTCCGCGCATACGCACCTGACGCCGGAGGCTCTTCCAGTGCATGACCATGGCGGCCTGGGGATTGGACAGCAATTGCCTGCCCTTGTCGCTTTCGAAATTTGTGAAGAAGCAAATGCCCCGCGCATCGCGGCGGTTGAGCAGCACCATGCGGACATCGGGCAGACCGTTTGCGTCGGCACTGGCGAGAGCCATGGCATGAGGGTCATTGGGCTCGCTCTGCTGGGCCAGGGCGAACCATTCCTCGAAGACGGCGAAGGGATCGAGGTCGGTCCGATCACTGTCGTCAAAAAGCCGTTCGGTAAGCGTTTGCAGCATGTTCATTTTTCCTTGGCCCTGCCCCGGCAAAACTGGACAAGCGAAGGGGCCGTCGCCATATAGGACAGCAATGATGGGGCAAACAATGCCCGAATAAATCACGGGCCTTGCCCGAGAGCAAAGATTGGACCCAATGCGCGATCCTTACACCGTCCTTGGGGTGTCGCGGTCCGCAAGCGAGAAGGACATCAAGTCCGCCTATCGCAAGCTGGCCAAGAAGTACCACCCCGACCAGAATCCTGACGACCCGACGGCACACGGCAAGTTCGCCGAGGCCACCCACGCCTATGACCTGCTCAACGATACCGAGAAGCGCGGCCAGTTTGACCGCGGCGAAATCGACGCCGAAGGCAATCCGCGCTTTGCCGGCTTCGGCAATGGCGGATTTGCCGGTGCCGGCCGGGGTACGCGCCCTGGTTCCAGCGCCGGGGCCGGCGGCTTTTCGGCCGAAGACATTCTCAAGGAGTTCATGAGCGGCTTTGGCGGACAAGCGCGCGGCAGTGCCGGTGCCCGTGGACCTTCTGGTGGGGCCCAGTGGGATCCGTTTACCGGCACTACGGCCGGTGGCGCCGGCGGACGCAGCGGCAAGGGCGAGGATATCGTCGTCACGGTTGCCATTTCGCTCGAGGACGCCCACAAGGGCGCCTCGGTGCCGGTTCGCATGCCATCGGGCAAGGTGCTTTCGGTCAAGCTTCCCGACAAAGTCGAGGAAGGCCAGCAGATCAGGCTCAAGGGCCAGGGCTCGCCCAGCCCCTTCGGCGAGCCCGGCGATGCGCTGGTGACGGTCCGGTTTGAAAAATCCAAGACCTTCCGCAAGGATGGGCATGACGTGCGCACGGATGTGCCAGTGACGCTCTACGAGGCGGTGCTGGGCGCCAAGGTGCGGGTGCCAACGCTGGATGGATCAGTGGAACTCACCTTGCCGCCGGGCGTGGACACGGCCAAGGCGCTGCGCCTCAAGGGCAAGGGCCTTTACGGTGATGGCGACCTATATGTGAACATCCGCGTGGTGCTGCCGCCGGGCGGTGATGCCGACCTTGAGGCGCTAGCACGCTTCATGCGGGACCAGAAGCCGTACAAGGTGCGCGACTAGGTCCTGGGTGCCGCTGCTCGCCTTAACCGGTCATTGATCGCCTCGCCCAGGCCCTTCTCGGGGATCGGGGCCACGGCAATCATCTTCACGCCGGCCGCGTCCAGTTCATGGAGCATGGAAAAGAGATTGCGGGCGGCCTCGTGCAGGTTACCGGTTTCCGAAAGATTGCGGACGAGGCTGTTGTGGGGCGCGGCAGGGCCGAAGGCGAGATAGGCTTCGCCGGGCATGGGGGTGGTGTCGAGCCGCATGTGGGCATTGGGGGCATAGTGGCTCAGCAGCATGCCGGGGGCCGAAATCGCAGTCCCCTCCTCCGCCAGTTCGACCGGCAGGCCCATGGCCATCTCGATGTCCTCCCGGGCCAGGGCACCCGCCCGGAGCTGGATGAGGCGGCTACCATCGATGGCGAGGATGGTGGATTCGACGCCCGACGTGCAGGGGCCGCCATCGAGCACCGGCACCGTGCCGCCAAAGCCGCGTCGGACCTGCTCGGCAGTGGTCGGCGATAGCTTGCCCGATGGATTGGCCGATGGCGCGGCCAATGGCCGGCCGGCGGCGCGCAGCAGGGCAAGCGCCACAGGATGGTCAGGGACGCGCAAAGCCACCGTGTCGAGCCCGGCCGTGGCGATGTCGGCCAGGCCATGGCCGGATTTGAGCGGCAGCACCAGACTCAACGGGCCGGGCCAGAAGGCTTCGGCGAGGCGCAGCGCCAGGGGCGGGAAAAGCGCCAGAGTCTCGGCCATTGCCAGGTCCGCGCAGTGGACAATCAGCGGATTGAAGCGCGGGCGCCCCTTGGTCTCGTAGATCGAGAGCACCGCATCGGGGTTGGTTGCATCGGCGCCAAGGCCATAAACCGTTTCGGTGGGAAAGGCGCAAAGCCTGCCCGCGCGCAGGAGCGCGGCGGCCTCATCAATGGCTTTCTGGTCGAGTGCGGTCATGGGCGGTGTTTGACAACAGGCCCGGCCCGCGTCAAGACGGAGCACTCATAGACGCATCGCTGAGGGGACAACCGGTTTCCATTATTCCGCGCGATGCTTTGCGGAGAGCCATGTGACGACGCTCCTGGTCAGCCAGCCCAATTTCGCCGATCACCAGACCCCGCAAGGTCATCCCGAACGTGCCGACCGTATCAGGGCGGTCGAAGATGCGTTGGCCGGGGGACCATTTGCAGCGCTCCGGCGGAGCAATGCGCCCTATGGCGACCTGATGCTGGCCGAACTGGTGCATGACGAGGCCTATCTGGCGCGGCTGCGCGATGCGCGGCCAGCAGAGGGGATCGGCCAGCTCGACGCCGATACATTCATTTCCGATGGTTCGCTGGATGTGGTGGCGACCGCGTTGGGCGGCGCGCTGGCGGGGCTGGATGCGGTACTGCTGGGCGAGGTCGACAATGCCTTTTGCGCCATCAGACCGCCCGGACATCACGCAGAAATTGCAGCGCCCATGGGCTTTTGCCTGATCAACACCGTGGCCATCGTGGCGCGGGAGGCGCAGCGGAAATATGGGGCCGAGCGGGTGGCGATCGTGGATTTCGATGTCCATCACGGCAATGGCACGCAGGACATTTTCAAGGACGATCCGAGCGTGTTCTACGCCTCCAGCCACCAGATGCCGCTCTATCCCGGCACGGGCAATCCGAGCGAGACCGGGGTGGGCAATATCGTCAACGCGGCACTCCCGCCGCATTCGGGCGGCGCGGCGATGCGCCAGGCCTATGATGACAAGATATTGCCAGCACTGGAGAATTTCGCGCCCGACCTGCTGCTGATCTCGGCCGGATTCGATGCCCATGTCCGCGATCCGCTGGCGCAGCTGGAGTGGGTGGACGAGGATTTTGCCTGGGTCACGGCAAAGTTGATGGAGGTCGCGGAGCGGCGCTGCGGCAACCGGATTGTGTCGCTGCTCGAAGGTGGCTATGACCTCAGGGGGCTCGCCGGGGGCGTGCGCCAGCATGTGGCGACGCTCCTGGGCTAGCTTGATGAACAGATTCTGAACGAGCGGAAGCACAATGGCCGAAACTGCGCATGACGATGTGAAAACGCTGAGCTTCGAAGCGGCGCTGGAACAGCTTGAGCAGATCGTTGCCAAGCTCGAAAGCGGCAAGGCGCCGCTGGCCGAGTCCATTGCCATCTACGAGCGCGGCGAAGCGCTGAAGGCGCATTGCGAGACACTGCTCAAGACCGCCGAGGCACGGATCGAGAAGATTACGCTGAGCCGCGAGGGCAAGGCGATCGGGACCGAGCCGCTCGACGCAGGCTGAGGGGTACCCCCACCCAACCTCCCCCTGACAGGGGGAGGAGTCGCTTCGGTGGGTGATGGGGCGGATTGCCCTGAATGGACAAGAAATGACAACCAACAAGACCCTTCGCAATTTCCGCATCGTGCTGTGGGTGCTGGTGGCCGTGGCGGCCATCGGGGCAACGGCGCTTTATGCGTTCCGGCCGCCGCAGCGGCCGCTGGGGGTGACGGGACAGGACTTCGCGCTGGCCTCGACAAAGGGCGGGACCTTCACGCAGAACGACCTCAAGGGGACGCCGAGCCTGATCTTTTTCGGCTATACTTTCTGCCCCGATGTCTGCCCGACCACCCTGGCCGAAACGACCGCATGGCGGGCGCAACTGGGGCTGACCGAGGATGACTTGCGGATCATTTTCGTGACCGTCGATCCCGAGCGCGACACCGCCGAAATGGTCAAATCCTATGTCGAAGGATTTGACCCCAGCGTCATTGGGCTCGTGGGGAGCGTCGAGGAGACCGAGAAGGCCAAGGCGGCCTTTGGCGTGTTCTCGGAAAAATCGGGCGACGTGAACAGCGAATTCTACCTTGTCGATCACACCGCCCTGACCTTCCTGATCGATGGCGACGGCACTTTCGAGGGCACGATCGCCTATGAGGAAGCCAGCGAAACGGCCCGCGCCAAGATCGAAAGACTGGTCAAGGGGTGAGCCGCACACGGCTCGACCTGGCGCTGGAACAGCGCGGACTGATGCCCAGCCGGGCGCGGGCCCGCGATGCCATCCTGCGCGGGACCGTGTCGGTCAATGGCGCCCCGGCGAAAAAGCCCAACCAGATGGTCGGCGCCGATGACGTGCTAGCGCTGGACGATCCGGCGGCTGGCTATGTGTCGCGCGCGGCGCTGAAGCTGATTGCCGGGCTTGAAGCGGGCAATATCGATGCTGCAGGCAAGGTGTGCCTCGATGTGGGGGCCTCGACCGGCGGCTTCACCCAGGTGCTGCTGGAGCGCGGCGCGGCGCGGGTCTTCGCCGTGGATGTGGGGCATGACCAATTGCATGAGAGCCTCAGGCGCGATCCGCGCGTGGTGAGCCTTGAGGGCGTCAATGCGCGGGAACTGGACCGCGAGATCATCCCTGAAACAATCGACCTCGTGGTGTCGGATGTGAGCTTTGTGTCGGTGACCAAAGTGCTGGCGGCGGCGCTGGGATTGTGCGGGCCGAAGGCCGAGGCGGTGGTGCTGTTCAAGCCGCAATTCGAGGTGGGCCGGGAGTTTGTGGGCAAGGGCGGGATCGTGTCGGACTTCGGTGCGAGCGAGCGGGCCATGGCGGAGGTCGTGGCGTTTGTGGAGGGCGCGGGGTTTGCGCTCAGGGCCAGGGTGGTGTCGCCGATTGCGGGCGGCGATGGGAATCTGGAGACGGTGCTGGTGTTTGGGCGCTAGCAACGTGTCCTCGAGTGCGATGACACCCCCACCCATCTTCGCTACGGCCTTTGGCCTAGCTGCGATACCCTCCCCACAAGGGGGAGGGATGCGATGAACAATTGCATCAGCGCACACGATGGATGAGGCTAGGCGTTGACGGTGCAACGGCGCCTCCCTCCCCCTTGTGGGGAGGGAATGAGGGTGGGGGTATGGGGGTCGAACACGCGCGGCAGTTGCGCAAGAAGATGAGTATCCCTGAGGCAAAGCTCTGGGTTGCGCTTCGACAGTTGCGTGCCCTTGGGCACCATGTGCGCCGGCAAGTTCCCATCGGTCCGTATTATGCAGACTTCGCCTGCCACCGAGCCAAGCTGGTGATCGAAGTTGATGGTGGAACCCATTTTGGAGATGGTGCCGAGCTAAGGGACGCTGTGCGGACTGCCAGGATCGAGGCCGATGGCTATCGTGTCATCCGCGTGCTGAACTCTGAGGTGATGAGCAATACTGATGGTGTGATGGACTTCCTGATGTGCGTGCTCGAAGAGAGGTCGCGTCCCTGAGTCACCCCCACCCATCTTCGCTACGGCCTTTGGCCTAGCTGCGATACCCTCCCCACAAGGGGGAGGGATGCGATGAACAATTGCATCAGCGCACACGATGGATGAGGCTAGGCGTTGACGGTGCAACGGCGCCTCCCTCCCCCTTGTGGGGAGGGAATGAGGGTGGGGGTATGGGGGTCGAACACGCGCGGCAGTTGCGCAAGAAGATGAGTATCCCTGAGGCAAAGCTCTGGGTTGCGCTTCGACAGTTGCGTGCCCTTGGGCACCATGTGCGCCGGCAAGTTCCCATCGGTCCGTATTATGCAGACTTCGCCTGCCACCGAGCCAAGCTGGTGATCGAAGTTGATGGTGGAACCCATTTTGGAGATGGTGCCGAGCTAAGGGACGCTGTGCGGACTGCCAGGATCGAGGCCGATGGCTATCGTGTCATCCGCGTGCTGAACTCTGAGGTGATGAGCAATACTGATGGTGTGATGGACTTCCTGATGTGCGTGCTCGAAGAGAGGTCGCGTCCCTGAGTCACCCCCACCCATCTTCGCTACGGCCTTTGGCCTAGCTGCGCTCCGCCACTCGAGCATAGCTCTCGTGGCCTTCTCACTCCAATCATGCGACCGGCATGATTGTCCCTTCGGGCCGGCTCGAAGCCCACAAGGGGGAGGGAGACGATGAACATGAGCATTCGAAACTAATTCTCAGGCTTGCGCCCAGGCTTCGTAGGGGCCGCCGGCGATGAGGGCCCAGTAGAGTTTGCCCGAGCCGGTGCGGGCGAAGGCGAGGCCGAATTCGGTGAAGCGGTTGGACAGGAGGGTGTTGCGGTGGCCCTGGGAGGCCAGCCAGCCTTCGATGGCGGCCGGCAGGGTCTTGTAGCCCTTGGCGACGTTCTCCCCGACGGCCAGGATATAGCCCGCTTCGGTGACGCGCTGGCGAAGCGTGACGCCGAGATCGTGGCTGAGCGTATCCTTGCTGGCCATCAGCCGGGCCTGGGAGCGCGCCGCGCTTTCCAGGAGCGGATTATAGGCCCAGGCGCTGGCGCCATTGGCGCGGCGCACCGCATTGATGGTCGAGACGATCTGTTCGCGGCTCAAATCCTCGGGGCGATCCGAGACCTTTGCGGGGAGCGGCGGAATTGTCGAGGCGCAGGCGGAGAGCAGTGCACTGCCCCCAAGAACGAGAACGGCGCGACGGGACAAACGATTGAGGGCGGGATTGGTCAATTGGGTCAGGCCTGATCGTAAGCGCTCAAGAGATTGGGAAGGCAGGCCAGAAGGCCGGTGATGGGCTGGCCGTCGGCAAGGTCCCAGCAGGCCGAGAGGGCCGCATGGGCCGCGGCCCAGCCCAAAAGGCGCTTCCGGGGATAGCCAAGGCGCTGGGACAGTATATCGGCACGGGCGGCAATCCGCTGCGGATCGGCCGCCATGTTATTGGCCTGCTTGGGATTGATGAAGACATTGGCGAGGTCATAGGCGGGGTCGCCCAGCACACCTTTGGGATCGATGGCCAGCCAGCCGCGATCCGAGGACAGGATATTGTCGTGGTGCAGATCGCCATGGAGCGGGATGAGCGCCGTGGGGCGATCGAACAGGCGGAGGGCGATGCCGCTGGCGCGGGCATAAAGATCGCGGGCGGTATGGGGCCAGGCGCGCACATCTGTATCGAACAGGGGCTGGAAGCGCTCGCGCAGAGGCTGCAGGTCGGGCGGCGCGCCATCGCGCGGGCGGTGCAGGTTGGATACCACCGTGGCGATGGCAATGGTGCCCTCATCATCGCGGCCGGCGCGGACCGGATCGCCCAGCGTGCCGCCATCGAGCCATTCGAGGAAGATGGTGTCGCCGTGGATGTCGAAGACGGTGGCTGCGCCATCGCCCGCATACCATTGCAGAAGACGCGAGCCCCTGCCCTCCTCCTCGGCCACAACAGGCTTGAGAATTTTCAGCGCTGCGAAATTGCGGCCGTTCTGCTCGACGCGGAAAATCCAGCTGCGCGGCGTCTCGGCCACGGGCGTGGACTTGGTCAGCGACCAGCGGATCATGGCGCGGCTGAGCGCCGTTTCGACGGGAGACTGATTCATCATGGCGCCATTAGAGCAGAAGCCGGGGCAGGATTCGACGGCTCTATGCTGGTGGCGGGTAAAGATGGTGCGAGTGGGGCGGGCAGACATCGTTGGGTTCCCCCCAACCCTACGTTGCTGAGGCGAGGACTGTAAGGGTCACCCCACCCTAGCTTTGCTAGGGCCCCAGGGGCCCAGCGCCGCTACCCTCCCCCTCAAGGGGAGGGAGGATGAACACGGGGATCGGCGCATGCTTGACCTTCCCCTCGGATGAGTGCCCGGAGGGTCACCCCCACCTAGCTGCGCTAAGGCCTGACGGCCAAGCTTCGCTACCTCCCCCATCAAGGGGGAGGTAGTAGAGCGGTGCGCTTTAAGAGATCGAGCCACAACCCGGATGCGCTCCTCCCCCTATCAGGGGGAGGCTGGGTGGGGGTAATCTTGACCCTATCTGATCCGATAGGCGTCCTTGGCGGCCTGGTAGCTCAGGTGGATCGCGATTTCCTGGGCGCTGGACTTGCTGAGGCGATGCTCGGCCACCCAGTTGGCGAGGAAGCCGCAGACTTCGCGGCGCCAGACATCGTGGCGGGCGGGAATGGAGAGCAGCGCGCGGGTGTCGTCGTTGAAGCCGGCGAGATTGTAGAAGCCGGCGGTTTCCACGACCTGGTCGAGATAGCGGCGGATGCCCTGCGGGCTATCGTGGAACCACCAGGGTGGGCCGATCATCAGGCTGGGCCAATAGCCGGCCATCGGCGCCAGTTCGCGCGCATAGGTGGTTTCGTCGAGCACGAACATGATCAGCCGAAGGTTGGGCTCGTTGCCGCAGCGGCTGAGCAGGGCCTTGAGGCCGCCGACATAGTCGGTGGGTCCGGGGATATCGGCGCCAAGATCGGTGCCGCGCTCGTCGAACAGAAGCGGATCGGTATTGCGGCGCGAGCCGGCATGGATCTGCATGACCATGCCGTCCTCGACCGAAAGCAGGGCCATTTCGGTCAGCATCTGGGCGCGGAACAGCTCGGCGTCGTTCGCATCGTGCCGGCCAGCCAGAACCTTGTCGAGCAGGGCCTGCTTTTCGACCAGCGGCAGATCGGCGGTGTTGGCCGTGGGCACGCCATGGTCGGTGGCGACGGCGCCGAAGCGGCGGAAATATTCGCGCCGCTTGCGATGGGCATTGATCAGTCCGTCCCAGCGAGAAATGTCCTCGCCGGTCAGTTCGCCGAATTTGAGAAGATTTTCGACAATGGCGGCGCGGCTGGGATCGGTGACGTCGTCTGGGCGATAGGTGGTGCGCACCTGGCCGATCAGGCCCTGATCCAGCATGGACTGGTGATGCGTCAGGGGGTCGAGGGCGAATTCGGTGGTGGCGATGACCTCCACCTTGAAGCGATCGAGGATGGCCCGGGGCAGCAGATCGGGAGAGGCGAGCCTTGCATCGATGCTGTCATAGATGGCGTCGGCGGTGGCGCCGGAAAGCTCCTGGGTGATGCCGAAGACGGCAGAGAGGGAATGGTCGACCCAGGTTTTCGACGGCGTACCGGCGAAGAGATGGTAATTTTCGGCAAACAGACGCCAGGCGATGCGGCCATCGGTTTCGACCGGCTTGCCGTCCCGGCGCGGAATGCCCAGCGCGTCATAGGAAATGCCGCGGCTCCTGAGCATGCGCAGCACATAATGGTCGGGCGTCAGGAACAGCGCGGTGGGACTGGCGAAACGGCCGTTCCGGGCAAACCAGGACGGATCGGTATGGCCATGCGGGCTGACAATGGGCAGGTCCCGCACCGCCGGATAGAGATCGCGCGCGATGGAACGGACCGGCTCGGACGCGGGAAAGAGACGATCGGGATGAAGATGGGCTGGCTGGGTCATGGCAGGGTTTTGCCATGTTCGCCCGCCGGATTCAATATCTTCCATACAAGATGAGAATGGTTGGTGTTTGAGACAAATTAACCGCGTTGCAAAGCTGTGGTTCGGCACTGGCCGCAGGGGGCGTATTCTTCGTCCATCAGGGCGAGAAACAGTCCAGCAAGGCGGCTGCCCGGCAAGGCGACAGGTGTTCAGGCGAACGCCAGATGTGGCAGGGCGGACCCATGGCAAATCTCGATACAGAGCAGTTCGGCACAGATATTGCGGCAGTTCGGCGGGCGGTGCGGCGCAGCGCCCATAGCGAGCACATGCGCACCATGCTGATGGCGGCAACGCTGAGCGCCTTCGGCATGGTGGCGGTGGCGGCAACGCTGTTGACCAATCTCATCTGAGGCCGCCCCTTGAACGGGCCCAATTTCCACCTATCTCGATAGGCAAGGACGCAGCGTCTCCTCCAGCGCGCGTCTCAGAAGCTCGGGCAGGATCGTGCGCGAGGCGCCGCCCTCCCTCAGCGACCCGCGCTGCCTGTCACCAGAGCCAAGAGGCCCGGACACTTTCCCCCGAAGTGTCCGGGCCTCACTTTTTCTGGCGGGAATGGGCAAATCAGGCCGAGGCGCAGACCCGCCTGGGCGCGGGCTGCTTCTGCCCGAACAAGCGAAGGAGCCGGGTGACATCGCTGGCGGGAACCGGGCGCGAAAACAGATAGCCCTGCCCCAGGAGGCACCCGAACTGACGCAGCACGCCAACCTGCTGGCTGGTTTCAATGCCCTCGGCAATGACCCGCATGTCGAGCCGGCGGGCGATATCGAGAATGGCGCGTACCACGACCTCGCTGGGCTGGTCGCCGCCCAGCTTTTCCACGAAGGACCGATCGATCTTGATGACATCGACGGGGAAGCTGAGCAAATGGGTGAGCGAGGCAAAGCCGGTGCCGAAATCGTCAAGCGCCACCAGGATCCCCTGGGCGCGCAGGGCCTCGACCGCATGGGGCACGGCCCGGTCATTGCCGCCCATGAACACCGATTCATTGACCTCCAGCACGATGTGGCTGAGCGGCACATTGTGGGCGGCAAAGAGTTGTCCGACGCGCTCGGCAAGATCGCCGCGCTGGAAATCGCCGGTGGTGACATTGACCCCCACATGCTGGAACGGAATGCCCTGATCGAGCCAGACGCGGACGTCGCGGGCGACCTGATCGAGCATCTTGCCGGTCAGCTGGTAGGCGATGCGCGGATCATCGAGCCCGGCATGAAAGGCGCCGGCCGAGACGATGCTGCCATCGGGCATGACCAGGCGGGCCAGGGCTTCGAGGCCGACGATCTCGGCGGTTTCGAGCCGCACAATGGGCTGGTAATGCGGGATCACCCGGCCTTCGGCCATGGCCGCGTCGAGCTCGCGCACCATGGAGATGCGCTCGACAATGGCGGTGCGCAGATCGGGCCGGAAGCCGACATAGCCGCCGCGATGGGTCTGCTTGGCCTGGTAGAGCGCGAAATCGGCATTCTGGCAGATGGTGTCGGCATCGGTGCCATCCACGCCATAAAGGGCGCCGCCCAGGGTCACATGGGCATCCACGCTCTGACCGCCGACCGTGACCATGCCGGAGACCGCCGCCAGCACCCGGCCGGCGGCCGCAGCAAGGGCCGCGTGATCGGCGCAGTTTTCGATCAGTATCGCCATCTCGTCGCCACCCAGGCGGCAGGGCAGGATCTGTGGGCGGCAGGCGGCGAGGCGCGCGGCGATGGTGCGGATGAGCGCGTCGCCGGCGGCATGGCCGATACTGTCATTGACCAGCTTGAGGTGATCGATATCGAGCAGCAACAGGCCGAAGGGTTCGGCGAGCAGCGTTTTCTCGGCCAGCGTGGCGTTGAAATGGGCGCGATTGGGCAGATCGGTCAGGGCATCGTAATAGGCAAGGTGATGGTTGCGGGCATTGACGCGATCATGCTCGATGGCCAGGGCGCACAGATGCAGGCAGGTGTCGACGATCTGGCGCTCGAAATCGGACGGGCCGCGCCGGGTGCCATAGTAGAAGGCAAAGGTGGCGACCACCTTGCCGTCGGCATTGCAGATGGGGCTGGACCAGCTGGCGCGCAGGCCCAGCGGCAGCGCCAGGGCCCTGTAGTCGGCCCAGAGCGGGTCGGTCTCGATATCGGTGACGATTACCGGCTGGTTGCGCCAGGCGGCGGTGCCGCAGGAGCCTGTGCTGGGGCCGATGCGGATGCCATCGATGGCCTCGGAAAAGGCCGCAGGCAGGCTGGGGCCGGCCAGCGGGCGCACCCTGCCATCGCCATCGACCAAAAGGATCGAGCAGATGGCGCCGGGCACGACACTCTCGACGCGGCGGCACAGGATAGCGCCCACATTGCCCAGTTCCTCGCCCCGCGCGACGGCTTCCAAGACTTCCGTCTGTACGCGAAGCAATAGTTCCGTATCGCCCGCCAACATTGTCCGCCCTCAAAGGTCAGGAGGATCAGTCTAGCCCGGGCTGTGTAAAGGGAGCGTTTGCGGAAAGATAAAATTTTGGGCAATCGGGCCGTAAACTGAGCCTAAAGCGCGCAGGCGGCATGCAGAACGGCGATTCCGGCATCAAATCTGGTCCGCGGACACAACAACGCCTTGCTCTTGTCACGTTCTGGCGTCATAAGGGCTTCATACGTTTTCGGCCTCAGTCGGCTGCCTTTTGTCGGATCGCTCCGGCCTTTGGCTCTCGAGATTTGCAATGTGAACGTTGGAAGCACCAGCACCCCGTTGGGCTAACGCTCGTTCGCATCACGTCCGAGCCAAAGGAAAAGTAAAATGGCTATCAAAGGCACCGTCAAGTTCTTCAACACCACCAAGGGCTTCGGCTTCATCACCCCGGAAACCGGCGGCAAGGACCACTTCGTCCATATCTCCGCTGTTCAGCAGGCCGGCATCGACGGCCTCTACGAAAACGACAAGGTCACCTATGACGTCGAAGCCGGCCGCGATGGCCGTGAATCGGCCGTCAACCTGACGCTCGTTCAGTAGTCTTCGGTTTTACCGACGAATTTGGAAAGGTCGCCCTCGTGGCGGCCTTTTTTGTTTTCGCGCGGGGCATCTGATAGGGTGGGGCATGATTGCCAATATGACAGCCCTTGAACGTGCCTTCGCTCTCGCCAAGTCCGGGCGCTTCCGCACGGTGACGGATATCAGGAACGCCCTCAAGGCCGAAGGCTACAGCCTGGAACAGATCACCGGCGGCACCCTTCTCAAGCAATTGCGCCAGGCGATGGAGCAGTCTGCGGGGGAGTGAAGGCGCCTGGCAGGGCGCGACCAGGCATCAATCACGGCGCTGGCGATCCCGTCCGTGCAAACCGGCCATGGCTTCCCGCACCTGCATCAGATCGGCCTCGAACTTCTCGCGCTCGCGGCGCTTGCCCTCGAGGTCCGGGATGCGCAGGAGATAGGAGGGGTGATTGGTGACAAAAAGCGTGATCCCATTGTCGAGCCGGATGGGCTCTCCCCTGAGCCGACTGATGGTTACGCTGGCCCGGCCCAGAAGGCTCTGCGCCGCCGTGGCGCCCAGCGCAACAATGATCTTGGGCTCGACCAACGCCATTTCCAGATTGAGCCAGAACTTGCAGGCCTGAACTTCCCCCGCATCCGGCCGCTGGTGGATTCGGCGCTTGCCGCGCGGCTCGAACTTGAAGTGCTTGACGGCATTGGTGACATAGACCCGCTCACGGGCGATGCCGACCTTTTCGATCACCTCGTCAAGCACCTTTCCGGCGGGACCAACAAACGGCCTGCCCTTGAGGTCCTCCTGATCGCCGGGCTGCTCGCCCACGAACATGATGTCGGCAGTGGGCGGGCCCTCGCCGAAGACGGCCTGGGTGGCGTGTTCGTATAGTGGACAACGCTGACATCCTGCCACTGCGGCGCGGGCATCGGCGAGCGTGCCTATCGTGTCCATGTCATGGGCACTCGGCCCCGCTCGACGGGCCTCCTGGCGCGTGTGCCGAGCGGGCGGCTGGGTGGAGGCGCGCTCGATCATCTCCTGCTCCATCGCTTTGGCATTGCGAACCAGAGGAGCAATGCGCTCTGCCTCGGGCAGGTTGCGCCAATACTTGACCGGCATTTCCGATTTCATCATCGCGACCTTCAGCCGCGCCGGGTTGAATATGGCGCCGTAATAGGTTTTCCAATCCTCCTCGACGGCGTCTTCCGCCGGCACATCGGAGCGACTGCCGCCGGGCCCGTAACGCAAAGCATCGCCGTCCCACCAGGCGCTGGCATAGGGGGTCACGATCCCCCAGACCATGCCCGCAAAGCGCCGCGCAAAAAATGGCGCCGTGGCCTCAAGGGTGAAATGCTCGGGTTCGAACCAGGCAATGAACCTTTCGCCGCCATCCGGGCCGCACAGGGAGCGAAACCGCACGAAAGCCTTCATCTTGTGGCTGTCGCGGTGGACCGCGGAGGCCATGCGGGTCAGTAGCGCCACATCGCGGTCTGCGGCATCCGAGAGCAGATGCCGATCCGCCTGCAACCGGTACAGGAGACGGAAAAGAACAGCGAACCGCTGGGTGTTGCTGTGCTGGATGGCCGAGGCCGCAAGGTCCATGAAGGCCGGCGGCACGGAACCGACCGGCCCATCGGCTTTGGGCAGCAGTTCCTCGCCCGCCTCGAACAGGCCGTTCTCTTCGGAACCAGTGCGCCAGACCACTTGCGAGGGCGCCATGCCGGCCATCAGCAGGCGCCGAGCCTTGTCCCGCCATTCCTCGAGATCGTTTGGCGACTGCAAGCGGACCGCGAGCATCAGAAGAGGTCCAATTGCTCGGGCGGCGGCACCAGATGGTGACGCAGCCGCTGGCTGTCCAAGGACGCACCCGGCGTCCAGTCGGCAGCGGTGACAAAGGGGCGCACCTTGTCGATCGAAGCGGCCATGCGCGCCACATCCTCAAGCCTCAACCGGTGGTGCCGGCGGGCGGCAATGATGCGGTCAACGCTGCGCACACCCAGCCCGGGCACGCGCAGCAGCATCTCGCGGTCAGCCCGGTTGACATCGACCGGAAAGCTCTGCCGCTGCTTGAGCGCCCAGGCGAGCTTGGGATCGATGGCCAGGTCCAAATCTCCGGCGCCGTCCCCACCAGAGACAATCTCGGGCACCGCAAAACCATAGAAGCGGATCAGCCAGTCGGCCTGGTACAGGCGGTGTTCCCGCAGCAATGGCGGCGGCTTGAGCGGCAGTTTGGCGCTGGCGTCCGGTATGGGCGAGAAGGCCGAATAATAGACGCGGCGCAATTGATAGCCGGAATAGAGCCCGGCCGCCCGCGTCAGGATGGCGGCGTCATTGGCGGCATCGGCGCCGATGATCATCTGCGTGGATTGGCCTGCAGGTGCAAACTTGTCCGGCTTCACCTTCTCCCTGGCCTGGGGCCTTGCCTCATCCAGCTTTCCGCGCAATCGGGCCATCGCCGTGCGAATTTCGGCCGGGCGCTTTTCCGGAGCGAATTGCTCAAGCGCCAGGTCGGTGGGCAATTCGATATTGGTGGACAGGCGATCGGCCCACCGCCCCGCTTCAAGCAGGAGTTCGGGCGCCGCATTGGGAATGACCTTGAGATGGATGTAGCCCGCAAACAGGTGATCCTCGCGCAGGCTGCGCGCAACGAGGATCATCTGCTCCATCGTATAGTCGGGCGACCTGATGATGCCAGAGGAGAGAAACAGCCCCTCGATATAGTTGCGACGATAGAAGTTGAGCGTCAGCTGCACGAGCTCGTCGACGTCGAAGCGCGCCCGCTGCACGTTGGAGGACGAGCGGTTGATGCAATAGGAGCAGTCGTAGATGCAGAAATTGGTCAGCAGCAGTTTGAGCAGGCTGATGCAGCGCCCGTCTGGCGCATAGGAATGGCAGATGCCGCTGCCTTCGGTCGAGCCAATGCCTTTGGTGCCGGCGCTACTGCGCTTCTCGCTGCCGCTTGAGGCGCAGGAGGCGTCATACTTGGCCGCGTCGGCCAGGATAGAGAGCTTGCGGGTAAGCGTGAGTGCAACCATTGTTCATCCTTTGTTCCATGCCTAACGACTTTTTGGGTCACGCGCACTTCACAAAGACATGTGGACTAACGCCCGCTTCGGTTGAGCACTGGACGAAAGCGGGAAATCAGCACGCGCTCAATGTCCAGATAGGGACGCAAGGGCCCTGCTAAACTCTCGATTTCAGACGGTTGGTGCACTGATGCCAAAAGCTACCCGCTGGCTTTAATCTCTTGTAGCCACGTCTTGGCCTCCCATTCCGGTGTGGCGCTCTTCCTGCCAGCCAAGCGGTTGTTGATGTATCCTTGGAAGCTCACCAGCCGACGAGATACCACACCGGCGCAAGTTCCAATCCGCAAGGGCGTGCCATTGGGGCGGTGCCAGACATAGACGACACCCGTCAGTTGCACCGCAGCATCGTCAACAATCGCAACGCGGACTTGGCCGTCGGCTTGGGTCATTTTTGCCGCACGCGCAAACTCTGCCAGAGGA
>CBFGTF010000051.1:0-17373 GCA_965651655.1 uncultured Devosia sp. | reverse complement strand
AGGCCGATACCAACAGCATAGCGCAGGTTGCCCAGGCGGCGCAGGGCGGGGACGCTGAGCAGGGTCGAGAGCACCAGGAACCCGACGAGTCCGACAATGGCGGGCAGCAGCGGGTTCAGGTTGAGGGCGGTGTTTTCGGTCAATTGCAGATAGATCATGTGGCCGCCGGCAAAGCCGAGCAGGGCCATGATCACGACAGAGACTGCCTTGGCGGTGATCAGCAGGGCCATGTCGATGGTGTTGCTGGTCAGCAGCAGTGCCAGGCCCGAAGCGGTGACGTGGACGGCTGCAAGCGTTGCGAATACGCCGCTGCCCGCCAGCACCGGCACCAGTTCGGGCGGGGCATTGAGCGGAACGGAGCCCACCATGGGCAGGTTGGCGCCATATTGAGCCAGCAACAGGATGGAGTAGAGCATGACCAGCGTGCTGGCCGCAAAGACCAGCAGCGTCACTGCCAGGACCTTGAGCAGGTCGGTCGTCTCCTGAGACATGTCGTTCCCCCGATGCGTCGCCCCAGAGCCCATTTCGATAGGACCGAATGGGGCTCCAGACCTTTGTAATGCCGCGTGATCGAGCCGCAAAAGCCTGCAATTTTGCTGATCACGCTCTAGCCGATAGTACGGCACGGCGCTGATTCTCAAACGGGAATGCGGCGCAGCGGCCCGCCGGGGTGGGTGTGCGTCATGGGTTGGCCGCGGCGGCTTGAACGCCGCACGCGGCTGGGCCTGCGAAACTCCTCGGACAGCTCAAAGGCATCGGCCCGATTGTCGAGCTCGGCATAGGGGTCAGGATCCATGCAGGTCTGGGGCATCGTTGCGGGTCGCGGTTTTAGAGGTAGAGCCTGGCCAGCGCATCAGGTCGCCAATAGGAATGGCGGATCATATGAGCATGAAGGAAGTGGTACGCCGGGAGGGGGTCGAACCCTCGACCATTCGATTAAAAGTCGAATGCTCTACCACTGAGCTACCGGCGCTCAAGACCCGCTCTCAGCCCGTATCGGCAGCCGGAACGAACTTCAAGAAGAGACGCCCCTCGGCGTCGCGGCGGAACATAGCCGGACCTGTCCGCCTGTCAACCTAATTTGGCCGCTAGCGCGTAATGTCCAGTGGGGTGCCCGAATAGGGCATGGGAATACATGCGATCGAGACCCTTTCGAAACGCTGGCAGAGCGACCGCGCCTCGGACAGTTCTTCGATGGGACCGACCACGATGCGCTTGTCGTCGCCATTGGCCTCGTCGACCACCAGCGGCGAGAGGCCGAACAGCAGGGGACCGAGTTTCAGCGTCAGGTCGCTCCAGAGCGCCTGGGTCTGCTCAAACGGTACGGCGGCGCCGACGGCGATGCCATAGGCGTCCTCATTGGGGATGGCCATGGCGAATTGCGGGGCAATCAAGGCGGGCAGCGGTTGATCGGCAGCAGCCGGTCCCGGGTTCGCATCGGGCAGGGCCGACTGGCGCACGGCGACCGAGCCGCCATCGGTATCGAAGGTCAAGGTCTCATTGGCACCAATTGAAGCCGTCAGACTTGAGCGGTCCACCATTGCCCCGCTGGGCATTGTCTCGAGGATGCGCGGCACGCTCACTTCAAGGGCACCGACACGGCGGGTCATCTCGTTGCCACTGCGTTCCTGCACGGCGAAACGACTGACCAGAAGCTCGTTTTCGCGCTTGAGGCGGTTGGTCTCCTCGCGCAGTTCCGAAACCTGCTGGCGCAGCGTCTCGATGGAAGCCCCGGCCACGCGGGGCTGATGCAGCCCGCCGATAATGCTCTGGGGCACCAGGAGAGAGATGTTGGACCCGAACACGGCAAGGGCGGCGCAGACCAGCGCCACTATGCCCCAAAGGGTGACGTCCGATTGCCGGAACTGTTCGGATGCTTTAGCCAAGCGACATGACCTCTGGAACGCCCGAATCGCCGGGCATCTGGGCGCTAGAGTGGTCCTTTTGTTATTGGTTCGCCAACTGTTGGCTGCCATAAATTTGTGTAAATGCCGGTAGAAAACCGGCGGGTCGTGGAGAGCGTGATGGCCGAACTGCTTTCGATCATTCTTGCAGCAGGGGAAGGCACGCGGATGAAGTCCGCATTGCCCAAGGTGCTGCATCCGGTCGGGGGCCTGCCGATCATCGGCCATGTGGCGCGCGCCGCGCGCGAGGCCGGGTCGAACAAGATTGCCCTGGTGACCGGGCCCAAACATCAGGCCATTCGCGATGCGGCCTCGGCGTTGGATGCGGAGCTGGTGCATTTCGAGCAGACAATCGCGCGTGGGACCGGGCATGCGGCCGCGCAGGCCCGCGACCTTTTCGCGGACCACCAAGGCTACATCGCTGTGGTCTATGGCGACCATCCCTTGCTGCGCGGCGCCAATTTCAGAGCCGTTCTCGACCGGCTCGATGCGGGGCTGGATGTGGCCATTCTCGGTTTCGAGCCCAGGGACCCGACGGGATATGGCCGGTTCATTACCAATGGCGAACAATTGCTGGCTATTCGCGAACACAAGGATGCCAGCGAGGAAGAACGGGCCATTGGCCTCTGCAATGCCTGCATCCTGGCTTTCCGGGCAGACGTGTTCCGTGACCTGATTGACAGGATCGATACCAACAACGCCCAGGGCGAATACTACCTGACGGACCTGGTCGGGCTGGCGAACGAGGCCGGCAAGAAGGTTGGTTACGGACTGGCGCCGGAAGCGGACGTGATGGGCGTCAATGACCGCAGCCAGCTGGCACGGGCCGAAGCGCTTTTCCAGGATGTCCGGCGGGAGGACATGATGAAAGCGGGCGTCACCCTGCGGGACCCCAGGAGTGTCTGGTTCTCCTGGGACACCGAGATCGGGCGCGATGTCACCATCTTCCCCAATGTCGTGTTCGGCGCCGGCGTCAAGATTGCCGACAATGTCGAAATCCGTGCGTTTTGCGATATCGAGGATGCCGTGATCGGGGAAGGGGCGTCGATCGGTCCCTTCGCGCGGATTCGTGGCGGCGCGGAACTGGGTCCGGACGTGCACCTGGGCAATTTTGTCGAGGTGAAGAAATCAAGGATCGGCGCGGGCACCAAGGCAGGCCATCTCAGCTACCTTGGAGATGCCGTAATTGGACGCAAGACCAATATCGGGGCAGGGACGATCACCTGCAATTATGATGGTGTGAACAAGGACCAGACGGTGATCGGCGACGATGTGTTCATCGGCTCCAATGCATCCCTTGTTGCACCGGTGACCATTGGTGACCGGGCCTATACCGCATCGGGCAGCGTGATCACCGAGGACGTGCCGGCCGACGCTCTGGCGCTGGGCCGGGCGCGGCAGGAAAACAAGCCGGGCTATGCCCCCCGGCTCAGGGAACGGGCGCTGGCCAAGAAGGCTGCAAGTCAGGCAGCCAAGGGGAAATAGCATGTGCGGGATCGTGGGAATTGTCGGTGATCAGCCGGTCGCGGGTCGTCTTGTCGACGCGCTGAAGCGCCTGGAATACCGCGGGTATGACAGCGCCGGCGTGGCCACGCTGGAAAGCGGCGCCATCATGCGCCGCCGCGCCGAGGGCAAGCTGGGCAATCTGGCGACCAAGCTGGGCATGGAGCCACTGGACGGGCATATCGGCATCGGCCATACCCGCTGGGCCACCCATGGCGCGCCGACCGAACTCAATGCCCACCCGCATGCCACCGATCGGGTGGCGATCGTCCATAACGGTATTATCGAGAATTTCCGCGAACTGCTGAACGACCTGGCGCAGGACGGCTATCTGCCGCAGACCCAGACGGACACGGAGGCGGTTGCCCTGTGGGTGACGCGCGAACTGGCCAATGGCGCCGATCCCGAACTGGCGGTGGCGCGCACCCTCAAGAAGCTCAAGGGCGCCTTTGCGCTGGCCTTCATGTTCAAGGGCGAGAACGGCCTGCTGATTGCCGCCCGTCATGGTGCACCGCTGGCCGTGGGTTATGGCACGACCGAGATGTATCTGGGGTCCGATGCCATGGCGCTGTCCCCCTTTACCTCGCGGCTGACCTATCTCGAGGACGGCGACTGGGCGGTGATTACCCCGCGTGGCGTGACCATCCGTGATGGCAAGGATGCGCTGGTCGAGCGTGAGCAGATGGTGTCCCAGACGTCATCTGTCATGGTGGACAAGGGCAATCACCGCCATTTCATGGCCAAGGAAATCTACGAGCAGCCCGAAACCATCTCGCATACGCTGAGCCATTATGTGGACATGGGGGCCGAGAAAGTCGCCATCCGCGAGACACTGCCCTTTGACTTTGCAGACCTTTCGCGATTGACGATGAGCGCCTGCGGCACGGCCTATTACGCGGGCGCCATCGCCAAGTACTGGTTCGAGCGCTATGCGCGGCTGCCAGTCGATATCGATGTGGCCAGTGAGTTCCGCTATCGTGAACCCCCGCTGGAGAAGGGCGGGCTGTCGCTGTTCATTTCGCAGTCCGGCGAAACGGCAGACACGCTGGCAGCGCTGCGCTATTGCGCCGGGCAGGGCCAGCACGTGGCCAGCCTCGTCAACACCGTGGAATCCACCATTGCCCGCGAAAGCGGCGTGGTATTTCCCATTCTCTGCGGCCCGGAGATCGGCGTTGCCTCGACCAAGGCGCTGACGGCGCAGCTGACGGCGCTGGCGGGTCTCGCGATAGCGGCTGGACGGGCGCGTGGCGTGTTGAGCGGCGCGCAGGAAAACGAGATGGTACGGGCGCTGACTGTTCTGCCGTCGGCCGTGTCAGCGGCGCTTGGTGCCGAAGACCAGATCATCGAGATTTCCAAGCAGCTCTCCAAGGCCAAGGACGTGCTCTATCTGGGCCGTGGCCCGATGTTTCCAGTGGCGATGGAAGGTGCGCTTAAACTCAAGGAAATCAGCTACATCCACGCTGAAGGTTATGCAGCAGGTGAGCTGAAGCATGGGCCAATCGCGCTTGTGGACGAGGCCATGCCGGTGATCGTGGTGGCGCCGTCGGACGAGCTGGTCGACAAGACCCTGTCCAATATGCAGGAAGTGGCAGCCCGGGGTGGCAAGATCATCCTGATCACCGACGCCGAGGGCGCCAGTACGGTCGGGCAAGGCGTCGCCGACATCATCAGGATTCCGCATGTGCATTCCTTCGTGGCGCCGATCCTGGCGACCATACCGGTGCAATTGCTGGCCTATCACACGGCGGTGTTCATGGGCACGGACGTGGACCAGCCGCGGAACCTGGCGAAGTCGGTGACGGTGGAATAGCGAGTCACCCCGCCCGGATCAGCGGGATCGCGAGGTCTTTCCTGAAGAGGTAGAGCAGGGTTCGGGCAGCTTGGCCTTCGGGGCCGGTGAGACCGGGATTTCGTTCCACCAGGGCCTTGGCGTCGTCATGGGCGAATTCGAGCAGATGGCGATGGACGTCCGGTACGGCGAGGCGATAGCCGGGCATGCCGGATTGCCTGGTGCCGAGCAGGTCGCCCTGGCCGCGCAGTTCCAGGTCGCGCTCGGCAATCTCGAAGCCGTCCTCCGTCGACTTGATGGTTTCAAGGCGCGCCTGGGCGGTTTCACTCAGGGGATCCTTGTAGAGCAGCAGGCAGGCGGAGCGCTGGCCACCACGGCCGACGCGGCCGCGCAATTGGTGCAGTTGCGCCAGGCCGAAGCGTTCGGCGTGCTCGATGATCATGATGGTGGCATTGGGCACGTCGACGCCAACCTCAATCACCGTGGTGGCCACGAGAAGCTGGATGTCGTTGTCCTTGAATCGCTGCATCACGGCCTGTTTGGCGGCAGCGGACATGCGGCCATGGACCAGGGCAACCTTGTCGCCGAAAACCGCCTGCAACTGGGCAAAACGGTCCTCGGCGGACACAACCTCGAGCGTTTCGCTTTCCTCGACCAGCGGGCAGACCCAATAGGCCTGCGCCCCCTCTGCCAGCCGCGCCTGCAAGCGGGAGATGACCCGGTCATAATCGCCGATGGAGAGGACCGCGGTATCGATGGGCTGGCGGCCACGGGGCTTTTCCCGGAGTACGCTCACCGCCATGTCGCCAAAATGGGTGAGCACCAGGGTGCGCGGGATGGGCGTCGCGGTCATCACCAGGAGATCGGTGTGGCGGCCCTTGTCGGAAAGCGCGAGGCGCTGGTGCACACCGAAGCGGTGCTGTTCGTCCACGACGGTTAAGCCAAGATCCTTGAAGGCAATATCGGATTGGAACAGGGCATGAGTACCCACCGCGATGGCAATGGTGCCATCGGCGAGGCCGGCGAGAATGGCTCGGCGTTCCCCGGCGGGCATCTTGCCAGTCAGCAGGGCGCAGCCCAGGCCCGCTGCTTCACAGAGCGGCTTAATGGTGCGAAAATGCTGGGCGGCCAGCAGTTCGGTCGGCGCCATCATGGCCGACTGGGCGCCGCTTTCGGCCATTGCGGCCATGGCCATAAGGGCCACGACGGTTTTGCCGGAGCCCACATCACCCTGCAGCAGGCGGGACATGCGGTCAGGCGCCGACAGGTCGGCACGTATCTGCTCCAGCGCCTGTTGCTGGCCATCGGTCAGGGAAAAGGGCAGGGCCTCTGCAACCCTCCGGGTCAGCTCGCCCGTAAAGACGCGAGGCACGCCGCGGGCCGAAACCATGCTGGAACGCACCAGTTGCAGGGTGATCTGGCCGGCCAGATATTCGTCATAGGCAAGGCGCTGCCGCGCGGGTGACCAGAGCTGCGCCTGATCGGGGTTCTCGGGCAGGTGGACCATATGCATGGCAGCGGCGAAGCCTGGCCAGTTGCGGGTGGAGACCGTTTCGGGACTGATCCACTCGGGCAGGTCAGGAACCGCGTCAACGGCGTGACGCACCAGTTTGGCGAGCGCGCGCGAACTCAGGCCATTGGTGAGCGGATAGACCGGCTCCACCAGCGGCAGGGTGGCAAACTTGTCGGGCTCCACGACATAGTCGGGATGGGTGATCTGCTTGTCGCCATTGAAGAATCCGATCTGGCCGGAGACGAAACGCTCCTCGCCGACGGGCAGGCTCTTTTCTACCCAGCCGCCCTGGGCGCGGAAGAAGACCAGCTGGATGTCGCCGGTCTCGTCATGGGCAAAGACGCGATGGGGCACGTGCGGCTTGCCACGCGGTGGCGGCTGGTGACGGTCGATATGCAGGCGCAGGGTGACGATCTGGTTGAGATAGGCCTCGGCGATGCCGACCTGGCGGCGACGGTCCACGACACCGGACGGCATGTGCATGAGGACATCGAGAACAATTGCTTCCTGTCCCTCGGGCGCACCGAAATAGCGGGTGAGCAGCGCGGCCAGTTTGTCACCCACGCCCTTGATGGCGTGCAGGGAAGCGAAAAGCGGCTGAAGTTCCTGCGGTCGTGACAAATTCAACCTGTCGATGTTCGAGCAAGAGGCGGTTTGCGAGTTTGTCCCGGTGAATAGCGGGGAGCAATGCAAACTAGCTCCAATTGTCCTATTTCGGGCAAGCGCAAGTTAATGGGCGACGCGACTTATGCGGCAACAGGAGGCCGCATGGATCGCGTCTACACCTTTTTACTTATCCTTGGTGTCCCGCAAGCTGTCGTCGCCTGGCTGGAGCGACGGCGCCTGCTGGTGATCAGCCTCCTCGCGATTCTGGCCTGGCTGCCCGTGATCGGGATCATCTGGCTTTTCATGCGGTTGCTCGGTTAAATTCCCGGAGGTTTCAGCAGGGCTGACAAAGCCGGCTGTTCCGCGTAAGAGACATGTCCAAATCGAGAACAAATTGCAATCATGGGTGTCGCAATGACGGCCGGTGAAGACATTTCTATTCGGCGCAAGCGCCTGCGCTACCGGGCCTGGCACCGGGGTACCAAGGAAATGGACCTGATTCTGGGGCCATTCGCCGATGCCAACATTGAAGGATATGGCGTGGCCGAACTCGACCGCCTCGAGGCACTGATGGACGAGGAAGATCCACCATTGCTCAAATGGGTCATGCGGCAGGAAGATCCGCCGGTCCATGTTGACCGTGCCTTCCTTGATCTTGTGATTGCAGACCATCAGGCACGGATCAGGAAATGAACGAAATGACTGGTGCCATGCCCCCGGCGCGCACGATTTCCAACGTGCCGGACGGGATGCAGCCCATGGTGCTGGCGCGTCTGGTGGAGCAGCGCCTCAAGGATGCGCCGGACGAGGCTGCGAGCCTGGTCTTCGTGGCGCGGGACGGGCGGCGCATGCAGCGCATGGCCGAGGTGCTGGCCGCCATCATGCCCGGCCACACGATCGTGACCCTGCCCGCCTGGGACTGCCTGCCCTATGATCGGGTTTCGCCCAACAATGTGACCATTGCGGCGCGAATGAACGCCTTGGCGGCGCTGACCAGCGGGACGAAGGGCGCCGTGGTGCTGACGGCTGTCAATGCGCTGATCCAGAAGCTGCCGCCGCGCGATCTGGTGGAATCGATGAGCTTCTCGGCGGCTGTGGGCCGGGTGGTTGAGAGCGAGAAGCTGATCGCCTGGGCAGCCAATAACGGCTATCTGCGTGTGCCGACGGTGCGCGAAAGCGGTGAATATGCCGTGCGCGGTGGATTGGTGGACCTGTTTCCGGCCGGGACCGAGGCGCCGTTGCGGTTCGACTTTTTCGGCAGCCAGCTCGAATCGATCCGCACCTTTGATCCTGACAGCCAGCGCACCACGGGAACGCTGAGGCGCATCGAGCTGACGCCCATGAGCGAAGTGGTGCTCAACGAGGAGACCATCCGGCGGTTCCGGCAGAACTACACGGCAGCCTTTGGCGGCAATACGGTCGATGACACCCTCTATGCCTCGGTAAGCGGGGGCGCGCGCTATTCGGGCACCGAACACTGGTTGCCCTTCTTCTATGACCACATGGACCGGCTGGCGGACTATGTGGGCGATGCCCCGTTCGTGTTCGACGATCAGGTGGCAGAGGCCTATGCCGAGCGGGTCGTGCAAATTCGCGACTATTACGACGCGCGCGAAGCAGCCCGCCAGGCGCCGAGGGTGGCCGGGGCAGGGGCGCCCTACAAACCGATCCGGCCTGAATTGCTCTATGACCTGGACGTTGCGCCCGCGTCGCTGGCCGGCGCGTCGGTGGTGCAGTTCTCGCAATTCCTGTCGCCCAATACGGGTGTCGCCGATGATGCCGGGGGACATATCGCCCCCAGCTTTGCGGCCGAGCGGGCGGCGTCGGACGTCAACCTGTTCCAGTCGGTGGTGGATCGCCTTCTGGCCGAGCGTCGCAAGGGCCGCCGGGCCGTCATTGCCTGCTGGAGCGCGGGAACACGCGACCGCATGGCGCAGGTACTCAAGGACCATGGCCTGACCAATCCGCGCCTGGCCGAAAACTGGCGCGACGCTGAAACGACCAGCGCGGCGACCACCTCGCTCGTGGTGCTGCCGCTTGAAACCGGGTTCGAGACGAAGGACCTGCTGGTACTTTCCGAGCAGGACATTCTGGGCGAACGCATCCTGCGGCCGCAGCGCCGCAAGAAGGCGTCCGATGCGCTGACAGAGGCGGCCAGCCTCAGCGCCGGTGACCTGGTGGTGCATGTCGACCACGGGATCGGTCGTTTCATCGGCCTCAAGGTGATCGAGGCAGGCGGCGCGCCGCATGAATGTGTCGAGCTGCAATATGCGGGCGACACCAAGCTTTATCTGCCGGTCGAGAATATCGAGCTGCTTACTCGATACGGCTCGGACGATGCTTCGGTGACGCTCGACAAGCTCGGCGGTGTCGCCTGGCAGGCCAAGAAGGGCAAGCTCAAGAAACGCATCCGCGACATGGCGGAGCAGCTCATCAAGCTGGCGGCCCAGCGCCTGCTGGTGAAGGCCGATGTGGTCGACATCAATGCCGGCGCCTATGATGAATTTGCGGCGCGCTTCCCATACGAGGAAACAGAAGACCAGCTCAATGCCATCGAGGCGGTGTTCGACGACATCACTTCGGGCAAGGTCATGGATCGGCTGGTGTGCGGCGATGTGGGTTTCGGCAAGACCGAAGTGGCGTTGCGCGCGGCCTTCGCTGTCGCCCTTTCGGGCAAGCAGGTGGCCGTGGTGGTGCCCACGACGCTTTTGGCGCGCCAGCACTTCAAGACCTTTTCTGAGCGCTTCAAGGGATTGCCGGTGCGGGTGCGCCATGCCTCGCGCATGGTGCCTGCCAACGAGCTCAAGGCCACCAAGGACGGGCTGGCCGACGGGCAGGTGGACATCGTGGTGGGCACGCATGCGCTGCTCAGCAAATCGATCAAGTTCCACGACCTGGGACTGCTGATCATCGACGAGGAGCAGCACTTCGGCGTCGGCCACAAGGAGCGCCTCAAGGAGCTCAAGGCCAATGTGCATGTGCTGACGCTGACGGCGACCCCGATTCCGCGCACGCTGCAACTGGCCTTGACCGGGGTGCGGGATTTGAGCCTCTTGGCGACGCCGCCGGTGGACCGGCTCACCATCCGCACCTTCATATCGCCCTTCGACCCGCTTTCGATTCGCGAGGCGCTGCTGCGTGAAAAGTATCGTGGCGGGCAGAGCTTCTATGTGGTGCCGCGTATCAAGGACCAACCCGACATCGCCGAGTTCCTCAAGGAGCAGGTGCCGGAGGTGAGTTTCGTGATCGCCAATGGCCAGATGCCGCCGGGCGAACTCGACGACATCATGAACGCCTTCTACGACAACAAGTTCGACGTGCTGCTGGCGACGACCATTGTGGAGTCGGGGCTCGATATCCCCAATGCCAATACGCTGATCGTGCATCGCGCCGACCAGTTCGGGCTGGCACAGCTCTACCAGATCCGTGGCCGGATCGGCCGGGCCAAGCAGCGCGCCTATGCGTTGTTCACGGTGCCACCGGATCGCAAGCTGACAGACACGGCAGAGCGGCGCCTGGGCGTGCTGCAGTCGCTCGAGAGCCTGGGGGCCGGCTTCCAGCTGGCCAGCCATGACCTGGATATTCGCGGTGCCGGGAACCTCCTGGGCGACGAACAGTCGGGCCATATCCGCGAGGTGGGCTTTGAACTCTACCAGGCCATGCTCGAGGAGGCGGTCGCCAGTCTGAAGTCGGGGGAGGAGGAGTACGAGGACCGCAACGAGTGGAGTCCGCAGATTTCGCTGGGCATGCCGGTGATGATTCCGGAGCATTATGTGCCCGACCTGCAATTGCGCATGCAGCTCTATCGCAAGCTGGGCGATCTCACCGAGGTACAGGATATCGATGCAGCCGGTGCAGAGCTGATCGATCGCTTTGGGCCTCTGCCGGAAGAGGTCGAAGCGCTGCTCAAGGTCATCCTGGTCAAGTCGCTCTGCCGGCAGGCCAATGTGGAGAAGGTCGATGCGGGCCCCAAGGGCGCGGTCATAACGCTCAGGCACAACGAATTCCCCAATCCGGCGGGGCTGGTGCGCATGGTCAGCGATCTTTCCAACCAGGTGCGCATCAAGCCTGATCAGAAACTCGTGTTCGCACGCAATTGGCCAAGTCCGGAACAGCGGTTGAAGGGGGCAGCGGCGATCCTCTCCAAGCTTGCAAAACTGGCAGAAACCGGGACTTGAGCGTGCCCTTGCCACCACGAGCAAGCATAATGTTTTGGCAAGGGCTATCGGTCATGTTATTGCCCGATTTGCGCCCTTGAAGGGCAGTTCAAATTCGATGGTGGCCTTGGGCCGCCGGGACCGCCAAGGAAGGCAAGGATATTCTATGACTTTCAGGAAACCCCTCGTCGCCGGAATCGCGGTGGCCGCACTCATGCTGTCCCCAGTTTCGGCTTTTGCGCAGGACGCGACCCCGACTGAAGCGCCGGCTGCTGAAGCCACCGAGGCAGCGCCGGCCGAGGGTGCCGCGACCGACGAAGTCGCGGCCGCTGTCGATGGCCTGGCATCGCAGAACTGGCTCAAGGTCTGTGATCCGCTGCCAGATGGCCAGAAGGCCTGCCTGATGCGCCAGGTGCTGCTGGCCAATGGACAGTTCCTCGGCTCGTTCCTGCTGCGTGATGACCCGGGCCAGGAGAGCCGCCTGCTCGCCGTTGCCGCAGTGCCGCTCGGGGTCCTGTTGCCGTTCGGCCTGACCTGGCAGATCGACAATGCCAAGCCGGTCCGTGTGCCCTACATGTTGTGTGACACCCAGTCCTGCTCGACGCAGTTGGTCATCAACGAGCAATATGTCAATTCGCTCAAGCGCGGCGCCAAGCTGACGCTGACGGCAAAGAACCGCCAGAACCAGGATCTCGCCATCGAAATCGACCTGGCCGGCTTCACCGCCACCTATGACAGCGAAGCGGCACTGACCTTTGAACAGCTGCAGCAGCAGGAATCGGGTCAGAACGCGCTTGAGCAGGTGCTTCAGGACCGCGCCGAGCAGCTGCGCCAGGAGCTTTCGGGGGAAGGCGCCGGAGCGCCCGCCGAGGACGCGCCGGCCGAAGAAGCACCGGCCCAGTAAGGCCAGGCATCAACGTCAGGAAGGGCGCAGGCGACTGCGCCCTTTTTGTTTTGGGCTCAGGACCGCTCGCCCATTCCCAGGGCAAAGGCCTGGCGGCGCAGTGGTGGCGACAGCTTGAGCGCCCACAGCCCGCCGGCCCGCAGGGCCTGGCTGGGCAGCATGCCGGCAAGAAGCGAACGGAACAGCGTATCGACCATTCCCCCGGTGCGCGCCAGGTCGCCTGAGCGGCGGGCCGCATAGTCCGCGCTGGCCACCAGGCCCCATGCCGGGTCGGACCGGTCTGCTGCGGTGACCGAGGCCAGCAGGTCGGCAACGTCCCGCAGTCCCAGATTGAGTCCCTGGGCGCCGATGGGCGGAAAGGCATGGGCCGATTCTCCAACCAGGGCCGCACCATCCCGTCCCGCAATGTCGACGGTGAGCGTGGAAAGCGGAAAGACGAAGCTGGGGGAGGCCAGGGTGATGGCGCCGAACAGACGCTGGGACCGCTCATGCAGCGCCGAAAGCAAGGCTTCAGGACCGGCGGCCTGGGTCCGGCGCAACAGGGGCTCCTCGTCGATCCAAACCAGGTTGGCCCGATTGCCCCCCGCCGGCACCAGCGTGAAGGGGCCATGGGGATAGTGGAACTCGATGGAGGCACCGCCTATGGGGCGGGCCAGTTCGAGATCGCAGACGAGGGCGGCCTCGCCGAACTGGCGCTCACGGGTGGTGATGCCGGCGGCTGCGCGAATGAGGGACTTCTTGCCATCCGCGCCGACAATCAGGGGCGCGCGCAGTTCTGCTCCGTCGGCCAGGGTTACAACACCGATTTCGCCGTCGCGCCAGTAAGCGGTCACGGCAGCGTTTCGGGTTTGAAGGCCACTGGCCGGGGCTGCCTGCTGGAACCGCTCCAGCAATTTGGCATTGGCAAAGTTCCAGCCAAAGGCGGAGAGGCCGACTTCCCCGGCGTCGAACAGGGTCTCGGGGGCACGGATCAGTCGTGGCGTCGCATCGATGATGCGGATGGCGGTCAGAGCGTGACCGATGTCCCCGGGATCATCGATGAGGCCGGTGTCGCGCAGAAAGTCGACGCTGGGCATCATCAGGGCCGACGTGCGGCGGTCCGGCGGCGCGGTGGGCGCGAGATGGATGATGTCGAGGCCGGCGCGGGCCAGGCCAACTGCGGCGGCGAGGCCCGCCAGGCCACCGCCGACCACGATGATGTCGGCATCCCTGTTCATGCGCCGGCATCCGCGAGGCGGCGCTGGTGACCGCTGGGCAGGAGCAAGCTGCCCGCCAAGGAGCCAGCGAACATGGCAAGGAGGAAGAGCCATAACCCGTCGGGTTGGAAGGCGATCAGCGAGATCGCCGGTCCCGGGCAGATGCCGGACATGCCCCAGCCCAGGCCGAACATGGCGGCGCCGGCAACAAGGCGCAGGTCGACCTTCCTGTATTCGGGTTCGTGGAAACTGGTGTCAAAGAGCGGCGCTGCGCGACCCCGCCCGATGCGCACGGCAATGAACATCACCAGGATTGCCGGCACAATGACAAAGGCCAGGCTTGGGTCCCAGCCACCGCTGGGTATGGCGGTGAAATCGAGAAAGCGCAGCACCTTGAGTGGATCGACCATCTGCGACACGTAAAGACCGGCGCCAAACAGGGCGCCACTGAGAGCGGCGGTGGCGAGATAGGGGAGCTTGGGCGCGGACATCAGACAATTCCCGTAATGGTGACAGTGAGAATGGCCACCGAGAAGAAGACGGCAACAGCCACCAGGGACCGAAGCGAAAGCCGGGCCAGGCCGCATACGCCATGACCCGAAGTGCAGCCATTGCCGATCTTGGTGCCAAGGCCGGTGAGCAGGCCGGCGGCAATCAGCCAGACCGGCATGGGTATGGACCAGGCCGGGGGCGGAGCAGCGAGCTGGGCCGGTGCCGCGCCGCCCACGCCGATTTGCGGAAAGGCCAGGGCGGCAAGGGCAGTGGCACCAACCAGCGCGACAAGGAACACAACACGCCAGATCACCGTCTGGGCCGGTGGCAGCAATTGGCCGAAAATGCCGGAAATTCCGGCAATGCGGCCATTGCCGAGCCAGAGAACGGCCGAAGCCAGGCCGATCAGTACGCCTCCGAGGGCCGCGGTGAGGGGAGAAAACGCATCCATATCACTGTCTCGCATGGGGAACGAGGCCGAGCGTAGCACCGGCCCAGGCGCCGATACCAGCGTTGCGGGGGAAAGGGCATTCGGTTTGATGACGCAGGGGCGGAAAAACTGCATTTGCGCCCTTCACCGCGCAGCATCACATCCCTAGATTGTCCGCACGCGTAGACTCGCACCGGTGGAGCTGAAGATGCTTGAACTCCTGGCCGATCCCAATGTGTGGATTGCCTTTGCTACCCTGACAGTCATGGAGATTGTTCTGGGTATCGACAATATCGTCTTTATCTCGGTGCTGGTCTCCCGCCTGCCACGTGAGCAGGCCGAGTTTGCCCGCAAGCTGGGCATCGGGCTGGCGCTTGTGTTCCGCATTGTCCTGCTCCTGCTGATCAGCGTGATCGTGCAATTGCAGGACCCGGTCTTCGAGGCGTTCGGCCATGGGTTCTCCTGGAAGGACCTGATCCTGATCGCCGGTGGCGGCTTCCTGATCTACAAGGCTACCCATGAAATGCATGCGGCCATTGAAGAGCCGCACGAGGTGGGGCTGGCCGACGTTGCCAAGGCCAGCCTGCAGGCGATCCTGATCCAGATCGTCATCATCGACATGGTATTCTCCATCGACTCGATCATCACTGCAGTGGGCATGGTGCCGGCCGACCAGGTCGTGGTCATGATCGCAGCGGTGCTGGTGGCGGTCGCCGTGATGTTCTTTGCGTCAGGCCCGATCGCCAAGTTCGTGGCCGACCATCCGACCACCAAGATGCTGGCGCTGGCTTTCCTGCTGCTGATCGGCGTGACGCTGGTGGCTGATGGCCTCGGTTTCCATATTCCCAAGGGCTATATCTACTCAGCCATGGCCTTCTCCGTGCTGGTCGAGGCGATCAACATCCTTGCAAAGAACCGCAAGACCAGGCTGGCGGGCGGCAAGGTGCACAAGCCCGAGTTTACCCCTTTTACCGGTGATACCGGCTCGGTGTCGTCAGCTGCGGCCATGTCGGCCATGGGTGGCAAGAGCGCTCCGGCTGCGGCGCCCGTTGCAGCCGGAGGCGCAGTGGCCAAGCCGCGCCCCAGGGCCAACCCGGCCAGCAAGGCACAGGCTCGGCCCAAGTCGGCACCGCGCAAGCCCAAGGCGCCCAAGTGACCCGCGTCGTTGCCGTAAACGCCGTCGGCGGCCCGGAGGTCTTGTCGCTGGAAGACTGGGCTCTGGGCGATCCAGGGCCGGGGCAGGCGCGCGTGCGCCAGACCGCCATCGGGCTCAACTTCATCGACACCTACCAGCGCTCTGGCCTCTATCCGATGGCGCTGCCCTTCGTGGGCGGCAATGAGGGAGCGGGCGTGGTGACGGCGGTGGGCGAGGGCGTGACAGAGGTCAAGGTCGGGGACCGCGTTTGCTACCAGGGCACGCCGGGCGCCTATGCCGAGGAGCGACTGGCACCGGTGGAAAAACTGGTGCCCATCCCCGATGGCATCGATGACCGCGTTGCGGCGGCGATCATGCTCAAGGGGCTGACGGCCTATTATCTGCTGTTCAAGACCTGGCCGGTGCAGAAGGGTGAGACCATTCTCTGGCACGCTGCGGCGGGTGGCACCGGGTTGATCGCCACCCAGTGGGCGCGGGCGCTGGGCGCCACGGTGATCGGCACGGCGGGTGGGCCGGAAAAGGTGCAGAAGGCACTCGACCATGGGTGCCATCACGTCATCGACTACAGGGAAGAGGATTTTCCCACGCTGGTGAAGGAATTCACCGGGGGCAGGGGTGTCGACGTGGTCTATGACGGTGTGGGCAAGAGCACTTTCGAAGGATCGCTCGATAGCCTGAGGCCCCGCGGCCTGCTTGCCAGTTTCGGCAATGCCTCGGGCGTGGTGAGCATGCCGGACCTCGGCATCCTGGCGCGCAAGGGTTCGCTCTATGTGACCCGGCCAACCGGCACGCATTACTTCCCCAGGCGAGAAAACCTGCTCGAAGGCGCCAAGGCGCTGTTCGGCGCGGTGCTGTCAGGTGACATCAAGGTGGAGATCGGCCGGACCTATCCGCTTGTCGAAGCCGCCGAGGCGCATCGGGCGCTGGAAGGGCGGGAGACGACCGGATCGGTAGTGCTGCTGCCCTAGCCGTGCATTTCGGGCGCTGCGGCCTCTGGACAGGCTGCGTCGCCACCGCTAAAGGCACGGGTTACGGGCAGGTGGCAGAGCGGTTGATTGCTCCGGTCTTGAAAACCGGCGAAGGTGCAAGCCTTCCGGGGGTTCGAATCCCTCCCTGCCCGCCACCGCATCGAGGCGAAAGACATGAGCCGCAAGGAATTTGACGCTTCGCGCATGCGGCGCATGAAACGGGTGGCGGCCCGGCGCGGCCTGACCATTCTCACGGCGGACAAGATCAAGACCCTTGGGCAGCCGGGCGGGCATGCCGTGCGCGAGGATGCCAGCTTCAAGATAGTCTTCGGCGACGTGCCCAAGCCGTTTTCGGCGTCGCTGGACGAAATTGAGACCTGGCTTGAGGGACTGGATGACGAATCGTCCTGAGGACGGTTCGACTAGCCCCCCAGCACCAAGCCGCTGTCCGGCCTGCCGTTTTGATCATGTGTGACGGTTTTTTGAAAGTTGGCGAAGCGTAAGCGATGCTGACATGATGGACAAGCGCGGTTCTGACCCGGGATGGAACATTCCGTTATTTAAACGGTAACAGGAATCGCCGCACACTCAGACTCGTAGGCTCGTCTGGAGCCGGTCTGGTTCCAGACTATTGTGGTTGCGGGCTTCTGCGGAAACCCTTCCTACTTCCGCATCCCGCTTCAGTGTGGAGGCGCGTTCCTCATGTTTACCCTGATCAACGCCGACGCCGACGAAGACGACGCCGAAATCACCGA
>CBFGTF010000050.1:0-17448 GCA_965651655.1 uncultured Devosia sp. | reverse complement strand
ACATTTTCCAGAACGCTCAATTGCGGAAACACCGCCGAAATCTGAAACGAGCGCACCACGCCCAGCCGGGCAATGGCCGCCGGGGCGAGGCCGGTAATGTCACGGCCATTGAAGCTGATCGCCCCGGCGCTCGGTTGCAGGAATTTCGTCAACAGGTTGAAGCAGGTGGTCTTGCCCGCGCCATTGGGGCCGATCAGCGCATGGATGGTGCCGCGCTCGACATCGAGGTCGACACCATTGACGGCGGTGAAGCCGGCAAAGCGCTTGGTCAGTTGGCGGGCCGACAGGATGATATCGGGCGAACTCATTTGGCGGTCCAGCCTCCGTCGATGGAAATGGTCGAGCCGGTGATGGAACGGGCCCAGTCGGAACAGAGATAGGCCGCCATTTCGGCGATCTCCTCGGGCTGCACGAACTGTTTGGTGGGCTGGGGCGCGAGGATCACCTGGCGCACCACGTCCTCCTCGGACAGTCCATGGACGCGCGCCTGGTCGGCGACCTGCTGGGCCACCAGCGGCGTCCAGACATAGCCCGGGCAAATGGCATTGACGGTGACGCCCTTCTCAGCCGCTTCCAGCGCCACGGTCCTGGTGAGGCCGACAACGGCATGCTTGGTGGCGACATAGGCCGACTTGAAGGGCGAGGCCCGCAATCCATGGGCCGAGGCGATATTGATGATGCGGCCCCAGCCGCGCGTGGCCATGCCCGGCAGGCTGGCGCGAATGGCATGGAAGGCCGAGTCGAGGCTCACCGCCACGATGCGCTGCCAGTCCTCGTCGGTGAAATCCTCCACCGGCGCCACTTTCTGGACGCCGGCATTGTTGACCAGCACGTCGATGCGGCCGAAACGGGCGATCACCCGCTCCGCCAGCTCCCGGCTGGCCCTTGCGTCCGCAAGATCGGCCTCGAAATAGGCGATCTCCCCGCTGCCCAGAGCGCCCAGCTCATCGAGCAGCGCAGCGACATTGCCGGCCGGCTCGAAACTGTTGAGCGCGACGTCAAAATTCATCCGGGCAAATTTATGCGCGATCGCGAGGCCAATGCCGCTCGTCGATCCCGTCACCAGCGCAACGCGCTTTGACTCGACCACTTGTCTCCACCCTGTCGTCGGCCTTGTGGCCGTGATTATTGGGGAAGACTTTGCACGAAGCGTGCCAGTCCCGGTTTTGCTGGGGTTTGGGCTGTTCTGGCCTTTGATGGAAGGTTGGACTGTCTGGTTTGCCGGACAGGTTACGGGGAATGTGTCCGGATATCAGGACGGTTGCGTTCCCTCGTGACCCGAAGCAGCGGCTCCATCGCCTCCCTCCCCCTTGTGGGGAGGGAATGAGCGTGGGGGTTCGGATTGTTCATTGGCCCGGAGTTTTGGGAAACCGCGCCCCCCACCCTAGCTTTGCTACGGCCTGCCGGCCTAGCGTCGCTATTTCGCCAGTCAGGCATAGCCTTCCTGGCCTTCTCTTCTCAAATCGCTCCACAGGAACGATTTGTCCTTCGGAACCCCTCGAAGCCCACAAGGGGGAGGGAGGGGAGATCGGGGTCACCGCCAACCCTGAAACACCCTAATCCAGGTCGTGCCGCTTCAGTTTTTCGTAGAGCTGGGAGCGCGAGACGCCCAGCCGCCGTGCCGCCGCGCTCTTCGACCCCTCCTCGGCCGAAAGGGCATCGACCAGGGCCGAGCGCTCCGCAGCGGCGAGACGCGTCGACAGGTCGCCGGTGATCGGTGGGGCGGGGTCGGTGCTGGCCCCGCGGGGCATGGCCTTGGACACAAGGTCCAGATCGATGACCTCTGACGGCGCCATGGCGGCCGCGCGCTCCAGCACATTGCGCAATTCGCGCACATTGCCCGGCCATTTGTAGCCCGTCAGCCTCTCGGACGCGTCGGGTGTGAGGATCCAGCCGCGCTGGTCGCGGGGGCGGGGAATGGTTTCGAGCAGGGATTCGGCAATCAGGCCAATATCGTCGAGCCGCTCGCGCAGCGGCGGGACATGAATGGCCAGCACCGCGATGCGATAATAGAGATCGGCGCGAAAGCTCTTGTCCTCGATCTTCTGTTCGAGCGGCTGCGAGGTCGCGGCGATGATGCGCACATCCACCTTCTTGACGATATTGGAGCCGAGCGGCTCGATTTCGCCCTCCTGCAGCGCCCGCAGCAGCTTGGCCTGCAGCGCGGCAGGCATGTCGCCGATCTCGTCGAGAAACAGCGTGCCGCCATGGGCCAGCTCGAACTTGCCCTTGCGCGGCTTTCGGTCGGCGCCCGTAAACGCTCCCGGAGCGACCCCGAAGAATTCGGCTTCCAGCAGCGCCTCGGGCACGGCGGCGACATTGACCGCCACGAAGGGGCCGTCGGCCCGGTCCGACTGCTGGTGGATGGCATGGGCCAGCAATTCCTTGCCCGTGCCGGTTTCCCCCAGGATCAGGGCAGCACCATCCCTCAGGGCATAGCGGCGCACGATGGTCTTGAGTTCGCGCACCGCATCGGACGCGCCCACAAAGCTCGACAGCGAATATTTGGTCTGCCGCTCGCGCGTCAGGGCCGCCTGGGCGCGGCTCAGCTGGCGCTGCATGGCCTCGAATTTTTCAAGGATCGGCGCCAGATAGTCGATCTCCTCATAGAACACGAACCCGACCGCCCCCTGGATTTCGCCGTCCTCATTGCGCAGCGGCAGGCGGCAGACCACGAACTGCTTGTCATCGAAGGCCATGATGTCGATCAGGATCGGCCGTCCGGTCTCCACGACCCGGCGCAGCAGCGAATGGGGAATGGTGTGCTCGACCGGCTGGCCCACCAGGTCGACGCCTGCGGGAATGCCCAGCAGCTCGCGATAGCGCTCGTCGATCCAGGTGATCCGGGCTTCGGCGTCCACGGTAATGGCGCCCTTGAAGCTCTCGCCCAGGGAATTGAAAGCATCAAGGACCGTGGCGACTGACTTGGGCAGGGCGAGCTTCTGGGGCATTCAAGGATCAACCAGGCATGGTGCTGAGATGGGACAGCAGCTCGGCCACATTGTGCGCATTGCACTTCTTGAGCAAGCGTGCCCGGTAGCTCTCCACTGTCCGGGGCGAGATGTCGAGCATGCGGGCGATCTCCTTGGAGGTCCGCCCCTCGCCCAGATGCATGACGATCTGCCGCTCCCGGCCCGAGAGCTTGAGCACGTTCCGTGTCTCGGAGAGATCGGCAAAGCTCCACACGGCGCGCTTGAGCGGATCATCGTCACGCGTCAGCGAATGGCCGCGCACCCGGCACCAGAACAGCGTACCGTCCCTGCGGGCCATGATCCGCTCGTCCGAATAGCGGTTGTCGCGCCTGAGCGGCTCCACCCCGACGTCACGAATGCGCTCGAACTCCTCGCGCGAGGGATAGAGCATGGCAAAGGATTGATCGAGCAGGTCGTCGACCCCATAGCCGAACATCTGCGCGAAGGCCGGATTGCAGCCCTTGATCACCCGGCTTTCGGTGACCACAAGCCCGATCGGGGCATGTTCGAAAGCAAGAGCGCTGAGATCGTCCTTCAGGGTCATGTGGTGTGTTTCTACGGTATTGCCCGGTTGCGAATGGCACGGGGATAATAACGGTCAATTCGCACCGCGCCAGAGACAAGCCGGAAAAGGCCAGGCAGGACAGCGATGGACGAGGAGGGGAAGCAGGGGCCGGACAGCATCCGGCAAGCGCACCCCACAAGCAGAATTTCGGCCCGGAACGGCGGCATTTGCCTGCCTTCGGGCCGGTCCAGGGAGGACACAATATGAAGACCTTGCTCGCCGCTTTGGCGCTATCCACGGCCTTGACCGGGGCCGCCGCGGCCCAGGATGCCGCCCGCATCGCGCTGCTGCACGGGCTTTCGGGCTCCCCGCTCGAAGCCTATTCCAAGCAGACCCATACCGGCTTCGAAATGGGCCTCGAATACGCCACCGGCGGGACCATGGAGGTCAAGGGCAAGCCCATCGAGCTCATCATCAAGGATACCCAGTTCAAGCCCGACATCGCCCGTGCACTGCTGGCCGAAGCCTATGGCGACGATGACGCGCTGATCGCGGTGGGCGATACTTCCTCGGGCGTGGCGCTCTCCATGCTGCCGGTGGCCGAGGAATATGAGCGTATTCTTCTCGTCGAGCCGGCCGTGGCCGATGGCCTGACGGGGCCGGATTCGAACCGCTATGTGTTCAAGACCTCGCGCAATTCCTCAATGGACATGCAGGCCCAGGCCCTGGCGCTGAGCCCGGACGAGGACCTTTACGTGGCCACCCTGGCGCAGGACTATGCATTCGGCCGGGATGGCGTGGCGGCCTTCAAGAGCGCGCTCGAGGGCACTGGCGCCAATCTGGTGGCCGAAGAATATGTGCCCCAGCAGACCACCGATTTCACCGCCACCATCGAGCGCCTGTTCAATGCACTCAAGGACCAGCCGGGCCGCAAGGTCATCATGATCTATGTGGCCGGAATCGACGCCATGACGCCCCTGGCCTCGGCCGATCCGGGGCGCTTCGAGATCGAACTCTCCACCGGTGGCAATATCCTGCCCGCGCTGGCCGCCTACAAGCAGGTGCCGGGCATGGAAGGGGCGATCTACTATTATTACGAAGCCCCGGACAATGAAGTGAACGACTGGCTGGTCGAGGAGCACATGGCCCGCTTCGGCACCCCGCCCGACTTCTTCACCGCCGGCGGCATGGCCTCGGCCATGGCGATCGTCAAGGCGCTCGAGACCGCGCCCGACTGGGAAACCGAGACATTGATCGAGACCATGGAAGGCATGAGCTTCGAGACGCCCAAGGGCACCATGACCTTCCGTCCCGAGGATCACCAGGCGCTCCAGGCCATGTATCACTTCAAGATCAGGGTGGAGGATGGCGTCGACTGGGCCATTCCCGAACTGGTGCGGGTGATCGAGCCCGAAGAGATGGATATTCCCATCGGCCGCGACAACCAGCAATAGGCCTGACCGAAAGCCGCCTTGACGATGCGCCCGGCCCGGGTCCTCCTGCGTGCCGGACGCATCATACCTGCGGGGAAACATGCCCAATACGCCGTCCATCAGAACCGAGAACCTGACCATAAGCTTTGGCGGCCACGCCGCGGTCAGCAATGTCAGCTGCGCCTTTCATCCCGGCGAGTTGACGGTGATCGTCGGCCCCAATGGGGCGGGCAAGACCACCTGGTTCAATCTCGTTTCGGGGCAGTTGAAGCCCAGTTCCGGGCGCATCTTCCTGGGCGAGCGGGACATAACCGCGCTTTCGCCCGCCCGCCGCGCCCAGGCCGGCATCGGCCGCGCCTTCCAGCTCACCAACCTGTTTCCCCGGCTCTCGGTGCTGGAAAATGTGCGGCTGGCGGTGCAGGCGCGCGCCCGGCAGGGGCATCGGCTCTTCACCCGCGCCGGGGACCTTGGGGGCCTGGCGGACAAGGCCCGGCAGGTCCTCGACCAGACCAATCTCTCCGCCATGGCCGGCCTTCCCGCCGCAGCGCTGCCGCATGGCGACCAGCGCAAGCTGGAAGTGGCGATGCTGCTGGCCATGGAGCCGGACATCTTCATGTTCGACGAGCCGACCGCAGGCATGTCGGTCGACGAGGCGCCGGTCATTCTCGATCTCATCGCCCGCATCAAGAAGGACACATCGCGCACCATACTCCTCGTCGAGCACAAGATGGACGTGGTGCGGGCGCTCGCTGACCGGATCGTGGTGCTGCACAATGGCGAACTGGTGGCCGATGGCGATCCGGGCGAGGTCATGGGGCTTGATCTGGTGCGCGACATCTATCTCGGCGTGGGCGCCGAGGCGGTGGCGTGATGGCCCCGGTGCTGACGCTGGACGATGTCCATACCGATATCGGGCAATACCAGATCCTGCACGGGGTGAGCCTCACCGTGCCCGAGGGCGGCGTGCATGTGATCCTGGGCCGCAATGGCGCGGGCAAGACCACCACCCTGCGCACCATCATGGGGCTCCATAGGGCCCGCAAGGGCAGCATCCGCTTTCGCGGGCAGGACATGACCCGCCTGCCCACCCCCGACATCGCCCGGCTCGGCATTGCCTTCGTGCCCGAGAACATGGGCATTTTCGGCGGATTGACGGTCGAGGAGAACATGCGCCTGGCCACGCGGGATGGCAGTTTCGACGCCGGGCGCCTCGCCCGCGTCCATGCCATCTTTCCGGCGATGAAACAGTTCTGGGGCAAGCCGGCTCATGCCCTGTCCGGCGGCCAGAAGCAGATGCTCGCCGTCTCCCGCGCCATCATCGAGAAGCGCGACCTGATCCTCATCGACGAGCCGACCAAGGGGCTGGCGCCCGCCATCATCCGCAACATGATCGCGGCATTCCGCGAGATCGCCGAGGAGACCACGGTGCTGCTGGTCGAACAGAATTTCCACTTCGCCAAGGCGCTGGGCCAGTCGGTCGCCGTCCTCGATGACGGCCGCATCGTCCATGGCGGGTCGATGGCGGACCTGGCTGCCGACGCCGCCCTGCAAAGCCGCTTTCTCGGCCTGTCGCTGGAAGGGCATTGAGGACATGATGACCCACACCAATGCCGCGCTCGGCGCCAGACTGACTGCCGGTCTCGACCGCTTCGGCGGCGTGCTGCTGCTTCCGGTCCTCCTGGCGCTCATAGCCCTCCTGCTCATCGGCCAGCCATCGACCTGGGCAACGCTGACCATTGCGGGCCTTGCCATGGGCATGATGATCTTTCTGATGGCCTCGGGCCTGTCGCTGATCTTCGGGCTGATGGACGTGCTCAATTTCGGCCATTCCGCCTTTGTCACCGCCGGGGCCTTTATCGGCGCGACCGTGCTGGGCTGGCTGGGCTTCTGGGTGACCGGGGGCAATCCCGGGCTCAATATTGCCGGGCTGCTGCTGGCCATTGCCGCCGCCACCATCTTCGGGGGGCTGGCCGGCTGGTTCTTCGAGCGGGTGGTGATCCGCCCGGTCTATCAGGATCATCTGCGCCAGATCCTCATTACCGTGGGCGCGCTGATCGTGGCCGAGGAACTGGTGCTGCTGGTCTGGGGCGGCGCGCCCATTCCGGTGCCGCGCCCGGCGGTGCTCACCGGCTCGCTGGTCTTTGCCGGCGTCTCGGTCGAAATCTATCGCATCTTCGCCTTCCTCCTGGGCCTGCTGGTCTATGTGGCCATGTATCTGCTGCTCAACCGCACGCGGCTGGGCCTGCTCATCCGGGCCGGGGTGGAAAATCGCGAAATGGTCGAGGCGCTCGGCTTCCGCATCGACCGGCTGTTTATCCTCGTGTTCATGGCCGGCTCGGCCCTGGCGGCCATGGGCGGGGCCATGTGGGCCGGCTATCAGGGGCTGATCACGGCGGCGCTGGGCTCGGAGATGATGATCCTGGTCTTCATCGTCGTCATCATCGGTGGGCTGGGCTCGATCCAGGGCTCGCTGCTGGGCGCGATCCTTGTGGGGCTGATGGCAAACTATGTCGCCTTCCTCGTCCCCAAGATGGCCCTGGCCTCCAACATGCTGCTGATGATGGCGATCCTCCTGTGGCGGCCCTATGGGCTGCTGCCGGCGGTCAAGCGGTGAGGGGGCCATGAGCATGGCAGAAACCGTCCCCACTCTGGCAACAAAAGTCCCCCAGGCACAGGCCCGCCGCGCCCTGGCCGGCCGCATGGTGGTCTATGCACTGGTCGGCCTTGTCGGGCTGGCCCTGGCCCTTGCGCCCTTCCTTTTCCCCGATGTGCGCAGCCAGGAAGTGGCGGCCCGCATCTGCGTCTTCATCGTGCTGGTGGCCAGCTATGACCTCCTGATCGGCTATACCGGCATTGTTTCCTTCGCCCACACCATGTTCTTCGGGCTGGGCGCCTATGGCACGGCCATAGCCATCAAGACCATGGGCCCCGGCTTCGAAGCCATCCTTGTTGGCGGCGGGCTCGGCATCATCGCCGCCCTGGTCCTGGCGCTGCTGATCGGGCTGCTCTCGCTGCGGGTGAAGGCGATCTTCTTTGCCATGGTCACGCTTTCGGCCGCCTCGGTGATGATGGTGCTGGCCAGCCAATTGTCCGATTTCACCGGTGGCGAGGACGGCATCACCTATTCGATCCCGCGCCTCTTCTCCCCGGCCACCGAACTGCTCACCGACGCCGAAGGCAAGGCGCTGAAGATTTTCGGCATACCGCTCAACGGCAAGCTGGCGCTCTATTATTTCGTCTTCATCTCGGCCCTGCTGTTGTTTCTGGCCATGATGCGCATTGTCGCCTCGCCGCTGGGCTCGGTGCTCGAGGCCATCCGCGAGAACGAGATGCGGGCCGAGGCCATCGGCTATCGGGTCGTGTTCCACCGTACCGCGATCTTCTGCATCGCCGCCGGGATTGCGGCCACGGCCGGCATCCTGCGGGCAGTCTGGCTCAAATATACCGGGCCCGAGGTCGTCCTCTCCTTCGACATCATGATCGATATCCTGCTCATGGTGGTGATCGGCGGCATGGGGACATTATGGGGTGCGGTGATCGGCGTGGTGCTGATGACGCTGGCCCAATACTACCTCAAGGACCTGATGGCCCTCGGCGCCGAAGCCACCTCGGCATTTCCGGTCCTGCCCGACCTGCTCAATCCCGAGCGCTGGCTGCTCTGGCTGGGCCTGTGCTTCATTCTCCTCGTCTATTTCTTCCCCGCGGGCATTGCCGGCACGCTGATGGGCCGGGGAGGGCGCAAATGAGCCAGCCGCACTCGATCTATCTCGACGCCGCCGGCTTTGAGATGCATGTCACCCAATGGGGCGAGAAGGGCAATCCGGCCCTGGTCATGTGGCATGGCCTGGCCCGCACCGGCCGGGACTTCGACGAGCTGGCGGCCGCCCTCTCGGACCGCTACTTCATCCTCTGCCCCGATACGCTGGGCCGAGGCCTCTCGGCCTGGGCGCCCAATGGGGCGGCGGATTATACCTTTGCCACCTATGGCGACATGGCCATTGCCATGCTCGACCATTTCGGCATCAGCCGCTTTAGCTGGATCGGCACCTCCATGGGCGGGCTTTTGGGCATTACCCTGGCCGCCGGCGCCCTCCGCGACCGCATCGCCCGCCTGGTCATCAACGATGTCGGGCCCGATATTCCCGCCGACAGCGCAAGGCGCATCGCCGATTATGTCGGCAATCCGCCGGTCTTTGACACCATGAGCCAGTATGAGGCCTGGCTGCGCCGCACCTATGCGCCCTTCGGCACCAATTCCGACCTTTTCTGGCGCCGCATGAGCGATACCTCGGCGCGCCGCACCGACAAGGGCAAGATCACCGTCCATTACGATCCGGCCATTGTCTCCCTCATGGGCGAGAACAAGGCCGACCTCGACGTCTGGAAGGCCTATGATGCGGTGACGGCACCAACCCTGCTGATCCGGGGCGAACATTCCGACGTGCTCCCCCCGACCGTTGCCAGCGCCATGCGCATGCGCGGCCCCTGCCCAAACCTGGTCACCGTACCCGGCTGCGGCCACGCCCCGACCCTGACCGATCAAGCCCAGATCGGCCTGTTGCGGGAATTTCTTGGGGCGTGATGGGCGCCTGAGGGCGGGTAGATCAAGGTCGGCGAAGCGGCCGGCATGACCCCTTGGTGCGGGCGGCTGGAGCATGCTCGCCTCAATCAACACAACGTTTTGGGAAGATCGCCGTCGGGATGGAAGAATGGCGGAGAGAAAGGGATTCGAACCCTTGAGACGGTTCCCCGCCTACACACTTTCCAGGCGTGCGCCTTCGACCACTCGGCCACCTCTCCGCATCGCGCATGCCCGGTTTGGAAGGCCGGGATCGCGGTCCCCGAGGGGGCCGCTGCGAGCGAGGCGCAATATACCCATCAAAGACGCGGGCGCAAGGGATCACTTTGACGCCATACCATTTGTTTTTCTGCGCCCTGCGCTTATCTCTTTATCCGCCTCTGCATCTTGTGAGAGGCGGGTGCGGCATGGCACAAGACCTATGTGCTTGCGAAAGGAACGAACCAGGGCCGGTTCGACTTATCAAGCCAAGCACAGGGAATGTGGATGCGGCTTGTCTTGCGAATATTGGGCACCTGGCTGATTGGTCTGGCGCTGATTTTTCTTGTCGTGGATGGCACCAAGTCCTTGGCGGCCAATGCGCTGGTCTTGACCAGCCTTGGCCAGGCCTGGACGCAATTGCATCCGCCAAGTCTGGAGGCCGTATCGGGCTTTTTCGAAAGCCGGTTCTTTGCCGACCTGCTCGACGCGGCCATGCAGGCGCTGCTGACTTACCCGGTCTTCGCCGTCTTTGGCGTGCCCGGCATCGCGCTGGCGCTGATGGGCCGCAGGCCACGCCGCGAACGCTTCCTGCGCCAGGAACAGATCTGAGATCAGGTTTGATCCGGCGCTGCCGATCTGAAACCGCATTGCGCGCGTAACCTTGTGTGGTTGCCGCGCGAATGAAGGGCTGAAAGGAGACAAAGATGTTCTTCCGCCAAAAGCCGACCACCGTGCCCAGTGCCGCCGAGGCCCTGCCGGGCCGGACCACGGAAATGCCGGTGGCGCCCAGTCATTTTGTCAATGGCGCCGCGCTCAAGGGACCCTATCCCCAGGGGTCCGAAACCATCTATTTCGGCATGGGCTGTTTCTGGGGCGCCGAGCGTCTGTTCTGGGAACTGCCCGGCGTGATCGTGACCGCCGTGGGCTATCAGGGCGGGCACACGCCCAACCCCACCTATGAAGAAGCCTGTTCCGGCCGCACCGGCCATACCGAGGCGGTCAAGGTGGTCTATGACCCCAAGCTGATCAGCCTCGAAACCCTGCTCAAAAGCTTCTGGGAGGAGCATGACCCCACCCAGGGCATGCGCCAGGGCAATGATGTGGGCACCCAATATCGCTCGGCCATCTATACGACGACACCCGAACAGGCCGAGATCGTGGCGCGGAGCCGGGCTGCCTACCAGCAGGCGCTCGACCAGCGGGGGCTTGGCTCCATCACCACCGAGATCGCGTCCGCCGGGCCGTTCTACTATGCCGAAACCTACCACCAGCAATATCTGGCCAAGAACCCCAATGGCTATTGCGGGCTGGCCGGCACCGGCGTTTCCTGCCCCATCGGGCTGGGCGTCGCGGCCGAGTAGGGATTTCGGTCTGAACGACCGGCTCCACCACAGTAGAAATGAGGCGTCCCGACAATCTGTCGGGGCGCCTTTTGCTTGCTAGAACACCACCGCATAGACCTTGAGCGGCCCGCCCAGCGACACATCCCTCAGCCAGTCCGGCGGCGTGCCGGCGGCGAGAAGGCTGAGCACCGTATCGGGTTCTTCGAGGCCCGGCCCGCGCATTTCCGGCATGGCATCGCAGGTGACCACCAGGCCCAGCCCCCGGGATACGGCCATGGCGCGGGCTTCCTCGATGGGGCGGTTGAAGAAGCGGAAGGCGTCCAGCACCCCGGCCTCATTGCGGTGATAGGGCGCGGCAACCACCGCATGCGGGGTTTCGAGCAGCAGGTGCGAGCCCAGGTCGATGGGCGCCATGATCCGCTCGGGCGGCAGTCCCGCCAGGTCGATGAAACTGTCTGACACCAGGCATGGCAGCTTGCTGGCCCGGGCCGTGCTCATTTCCTGCGCCCGCCCATCGGGCAATAGCGCCAGGGCGGCGCTGACCACGACGCTGAGGATCACCCCCGAAAACGCCAGCCAGGCGCCCACCAGCCCCAGCGCCGGCAGGAGCCGCTGGCGCGCGAGATAGGCGTTGCGCGCCGAAACGATCAGCCAGGCCGCCGCCGGAATCGTGGGGAGAATGGCCAGCCGCGCACCGCGCACCTGCGCCAGCATCACCAGCGTGGCGCAACCGAGGAAGATGATCAGCGTCAGCCAGCCCAGCCGCTGCGCCGGTTCGCGCCGGAAGGCCAGGGCGGCGGCCAGAAGCCCGAGGAACACCGGCGCCCCCACCACGATCGAATAGACCGGCAATTCCCACAGCGACACATGCCAGGGCTTGGCCTCGACAATGGCGGCGATCCAGTTGTCCTGCAGCCAGGGGTCGAGATTGCCATAGGGGCCGGCAAGGCATTGCGGATAGGCCAGCACCACCGTGGCGGCTGCAACAAGGCCCAGCACGCCCAGCAGCAGGAGGCGCAGCCAGCCCGACCTGGGTGCCGGCAGCAGCGACACGACGAGGAATGAAAGGCCAACCATGAGCCCGGCCAGCACATAGACCGGCGAAATCATGTCGCAGGCCGCTTCCAGCCAGCGGTCCGGCGGCCGCGCCAACATGAGATGGACCACCAGTCCGCCAGCCAGCCCCAGCCCGAAGCGCCTGAGATTGCCGGCCCGTGCCGGATCGGCCACATAGCCCAGGCCAAAGGCGAGGATCGCGGCCACCACCAGCGGCGCGGCCTCCAGCGCCACGGCCAGCGCCGTGGCCGCCAGCATTCCGGCCCACCAGGCCGCCATTGGCCGGCGCAGGGCCACCAGGCTGGCCCAGAGGCAACCCAGGGTGAGGAGGATGATGATATTGTGGTGGTCCACCCGCCCGGGGGTGAATTCGGCAAGGATGGCCGGGCTGAGAATGGGCAGCACCAGCGCCGGCAAGAGCCCGGCCCGGCCCACCAGTTCACTGGTCACCCGGACGCTGAGCCACAGCAGCACCCCCAGGAGCAGCAGCGGCCAGATCGTGCCGGTGGCGATCTGCGCGCTGTGCATGCCGGTAAATTGCAGGCTGAGCCACAACAGGCCTGCCAGCGGCAGGTCGATCAGCCGCGACCAGTGGATTTCGGCGCCGAAAGGGGCATTGAGCCTGTGCTGCACCAGGTCGTACCAGCCCTGCCCGCCGAGCAGGTCGCGCACCACCACCATGCGCATGGCGTCGTCCGTATCGAGAAAGAATGGTCCCTCGCCATTGGCAAACAGGCCGCGCCCCGCCAGCGTGGCCACGGCCAGCGCCCAGATGGCCAGCAGCCACAGCCAGTCCGAGCGGTTGAGGGCAGGGGAGGGCGCAGCGGGCAAGGGGAAGTTCCTTTGGCGGACAAGGCCCGAGCTTGGCCCGGTTCCGGTTAATAGCGGGTGCAGATATCCGGGCGCCGCCCTATGATCGGCAACCGATCGAAGGGAGACCCGCATGACCATGCCAGCCAGCCTTGGCCCCATCGGCCAGATTGCCCGCACCGTGCGCGACAGCGCCGAGGCCACCATATGGTATCGCGATGTCCTGGGCCTGCCTTTGCTCTACAGTTTCGAGGGCATGGCCTTTTTCGATGCCGGCGGCACAAGGCTCTACTTGCAGCAGGGGGATGAGCCCGGCCCCGAATCCATCCTCTATTTTCGCACGACCGACATTGCCGCGGCCCATGCGCGCCTGTCGCAAAAGGGCGTGGCCTTCACCCGGCCGCCCCACATCGTGCACCGGCATGCCGATGGCACCGAGGAATGGCTGGCTTTCTTCACCGACCCCGAAGGGCGGGTGCTGGCCCTGATGGCGCAGGCGCCCGCGCGATAGCTGCAGGGCGGAAAACGCATGGCCCGCTAACCTCTTGCCAACCATTGCCGGGCGATGATGGCGTCGGACGCGGGACCACTTCAGTGGACAGACAGATCGATAAAATTTGGACTTTGCCGGATGCTGATCCGGTCAAGGCGCTGGCGCCAATCCAGCGCCTGGTGATGCTCGCCTTTGTCGGGGCCTTGCTGGCCGGCTTCGTGCTGGTCATGTCGGCCCTGCATGTCATGTGGACCACCGACGCCCTCTCCATGGCGGACGAGCGTGCCCGCGCGGCCGAGATTGCCGATATCCTGATTGACCTGCCCGGCGACCAGGCCGGGGACATGGTCGCCGTCCTGGGGGCGGTGGCCGGATTGCGGGGGCTGGCGCTGGTCCATGAGGGCGCCAGCGAACCCTTTGCCCAATCCATCCCGCTGCTGTCCGGGCCGCTGTCCGGGCAGTTCCTGCATTGGCATGCCGATCGCCCGGGCCTTTATCTCTTCAACAGCTTTGCGCCCATGCGGGTGCCGGTCATGCTGGTGCTCATCGGCAGTGTCCTGGCCTGCCTGGTCTTCATGCAGCGCCGGGTGCGGCGCATCGAGACCCAGCGCATCCTGGCGCAGCGCCAGGCCATGCGCGACCACCTGACCGGCCTGCCCAACCGGCTGGCGCTGGAGGGCGAACTGGCGCGGCTGGCCGAGGCGCAGCAGCATTTTTCCATGCTGGCACTCGACCTGGACCGGTTCAAGCCGATCAACGACCTGTTCGGCCATCACGCCGGCGACCTGGCCCTGATCGAAGTGGCGCAGCGCCTGGCCGGACAATTGCAGCCCGGTGAGTTCCTGGCGCGCATCGGCGGCGACGAATTCGTGGCCATCGTCCAACGGCAGGGGCAGCGCGCCATGCTGACCCAATTGGCGCGCGACTGCATCGCCGCTGTCAGCCAGCCGCTGCACGTGGTGGGCCAGAATGTCTCGGTCGGCATCAGTCTGGGCATCGTGGAGAATGGTCTCGACTACCCGGCCAATACACTGCTCAAGCAGGCCGACCGTGCCCTCTACGAAGCCAAGCGCCTCGATGGCGGCGCCTTCTGCTTCGCCGGCGAGGGCATTGCCCATCCGGTGCGCGAACGGATGGCCGAGCCGGAAGCGGACTTGCTGCTGGCGGTTGGCTGAACGCCCTCAGGCGCCGGCTTTGCCACTGGGCTTTTCGCCCGGCCGCGGCCGCGGGCTCAATCCATGCATGAACAATTGTTCGAGATAGCGCGCGGCATCCTCGAACCGGCCCTCGCCATTGCGCCCCTTGCCCAGCACGGCCCGCACCTGCACGTCGAAATCGGCATAGTGCTGGGTGGTGGCCCAGATCGAGAAGATCAGGTGATAGGGGTCGGTGCGGGACAACCTTCCCTGCTCCATCCAGATGGTCAGCACCTTGGCCTTCTCGTCCACCAGGTTCTTGAGGTCCACCTCGATCATGTCGATCACATGTTCGGCGCCGCGCAGCATTTCATTGGCGAACAGCCGGCTTTCGCGCGGAAAATCACGCGCCATTTCGAGCTTGCGGCGGATATAGGAGCGGATTTCGGTGAAGGGATCGCCGTTCTCGTCGAATTCGCGCAACGGCGCCAGCCAGGTATCGAGCAGCCCGGCAATCAGCCTTCGATGGATCTCTTCCTTCTTGGGAAAATAATAGAGCAGGTTGGGTTTGCTCATCCCCGCCACTTCGGCGATCTGGTCGATGGTGGCACCCCGGAACCCATGCACCGAGAACACTTCGAGCGCCGCTTCCAGGATAATGTCCTGCTTTTCCTTCTGGATGCGCGTCAGTGGCCGCTGCCGCACCGGCGGATGACTGGCGGCTGCCCTGGCGTCCGCCTTGTGCTGGCGTGTGGCTGCGACGGGCGCATGGTCGGCGGCTTTCAGTTTTCTGGGGGCCATTTTCGCCTTGCGGGAATGTGTAGGGATGCTAACATTTTTCCAACTGGTCAAAATTTCCGGGGTTCGGGACTATCCGTCAAGACCCAAAAGCAGGCCAGATCAGATTCATTGGGAGCCCCAGGCACGTGTCCACTTCATCCAACGTTGCGCCGAACGATCTCAGCGCCTTCTGGATGCCCTTTACGGCAAACCGGCAGTTCAAGAAATCGCCCCGCATGTTCGTGGCCGCCAGGGACATGCACTACACCACCGCCGATGGCCGCCAGGTGCTCGATGGCACGGCGGGCCTCTGGTGCTGCAATGCCGGCCATGCGCGGCCCCGCATCGTCGAGGCCATCGCCAAACAGGCCGCCGAACTCGATTATGCCCCCGCCTTCCAGATGGGCCACCCCAAGGCGTTCGAACTGGCCAATAGGCTGGTCGACCTGGCCCCCGAGGGGCTCGACCACGTGCTCTTCACCAATTCCGGCTCGGAATCGGTGGAGACCGCGCTCAAGCTGGCGCTGGCCTATCACAAGGTCAGGGGCGAAGGCTCGCGCACCCGCCTGATCGGGCGCGAACGCGCCTATCACGGCGTCAATTTCGGCGGCATTTCCGTGGGTGGCATCGTCACTAACCGCAAGATGTTCGGCACCATGCTCACCGGCGTCGACCACATGCCCCATACCCATAATCTCAAGCAGAACGCCTTTTCGCGCGGCGAGCCGCCCCATGGCGCGGACCTGGCGGACGAGCTGGAGCGCATCGTCACCCTGCACGATGCCTCGACCATTGCCGCGGTCATCGTCGAGCCGGTGGCCGGCTCCACCGGCGTGCTCATTCCCCCGCCGGGCTATCTCAAGCGCCTGCGCGAGATCACCAGAAAGCACGGCATCCTGCTGATCTTTGACGAGGTCATCACCGGCTATGGGCGCCTGGGCACGCCGTTCGGCGCCGATTATTTCGGCGTCACGCCCGACATCATGGTCACCGCCAAGGGCCTGACCAATGGCGTCATCCCCATGGGCGCGGTCATGGTCTCGGCCGAAATCCACGATACCTTCATGGCCGGCCCCGAACACATGATCGAGTTCTTCCACGGCTATACCTATTCGGGCAATCCGGTGGCTTCGGCGGCGGGTCTCGCTACGCTCGAAACCTACAAGGAAGAAGGCCTGCTCACCCGCGGCGCCGAACTTGCCAAGGTCTGGGAAGATGCGCTGCATTCCCTGAAGGGCCTGCCCCATGTGATAGACATCCGCAATATCGGCCTGGTCGGCGCCATCGAACTGCAGCCCATCGACGGGCAGCCGACCAAGCGCGCCTTCTCTGCCTTCTTGAAGGCCTATGAACAGGGCCTTTTGGTCCGCACCACCGGCGACATCATCGCGCTCTCGCCGCCGCTGATCATTTCCGAAAGCCAGATCGGCGAGATCGTCTCCACCCTCTCGGGAATTCTCAGGACCCTTGAGTAGAATGGAACAAAAATTCTATACCAACGAATATAGAATGATCGTTCCCAATATGGAGGGGAAGTCCTGATGCATGTCATCGAAAACGCCGTTGCCGGCAAGCGCTATGTCTCGTCATCCACCCGCCGCGTACCGGTGTTCAATCCGGCCACGGGCGAACAGAGCGCCGAATTGCCGCTCTCGACCATGGCCGAGTTGAACGCGGCGGTTGAAAGCGCGAAGAAGGCACAGGTGGCCTGGGGCAATACCCCGCCCATGAAGCGCGCCCGCGTCATGTTCAAGTTCAAGGCGCTGCTCGACCAATATGCCGATGACCTGGCCCGCGAGATTTCGAAAGAACACGGCAAGGTGCATGATGATGCGCTGGGCGAGGTGGCGCGCGGCATCGACTGCGTGGATTTTGCCTGCGGCATCCCCCAGCTTCTGAAGGGCGAGTTCAGCCGCAATGTCGGGCCCAGCATCGACTCCTATGCCGATCGCCAGCCGCTGGGCGTCGTCGCGGGCATCACCCCGTTCAACTTCCCGGCCATGGTGCCGATGTGGATGTATCCGGCGGCCATTGCCTGCGGCAATGCCTTCATCCTCAAGCCTTCCGAACGCGACCCTTCGGCGCCCATGCTGGCCTGGAACCTCTTCATGGAAGCCGGGCTCCCCGAAGGCATTCTCAA